>NZ_JBHWDS010000001.1:216894-287714 GCF_042734615.1 Kitasatospora sp. NPDC059646 | reverse complement strand
CCCGCCCGCAGACCCCTGCGGGCGGGCGGCGGCCCCGCGCCGTGCGGTGGACTGCGGCGATGCGTGCGGCCGGTCGGACGACGCCGCTTGCCGAGCGGATCGGAAGTATAGGAAGATCTTTATGTCCTGTTGCCATTTTTCGATCGATTGCCCGCCGGAAGGGGTGCCGTCATGGCGCGTCCGAACTGGGTGCCCGCAGGGACCGACCTCGACAAGCCCAACGCGGCCCGGGTCTACGACTACTACCTCGGCGGCTCGCACAACTTCGAGGTCGACCGGCAGATGGCCCGCCGGGCGATCGAGCTCTGGCCCGACCTCCCGATGATCATGCGCGCGAACCGGGCGTTCCTGCGCCGCGCCACCCAGTACGTCGCCGCCGACGGCATCAGCCGCTTCCTCGACATCGGCTCCGGCATCCCCACCTTCGGCGCCGTCCACGAGGTCGCCCGCGAGTACCAGCCCGACGCCCGCGTCGTCTACGTCGACATGGACCCGGTCGCCGTCGCGCACAGCCGCCTGATCCTCGCCGACGACGACCTCTGCCAGATCGTCGACGCCGACCTGCGCAACACCGACGACCTGCTCTCCCGCCCCGAGGTCGAGGAACTGCTCGCCCCCGGCGAGCCCGTCGCCGTCATCCTCAACGCCGTGATGCACTTCGTCACCGACGACGACGGCCCCGAGAAGATCCTCGCCAAGCTCCGCGAAGCCCTGCCCAGCGGCAGCGCCCTGATCCTCTCGCACGCCTCCCTGGAAGGCCGCCCCGACCAGGCCGGCGCCCACCAGGACCTGTACCGCTCCACCCCCACCCCGCTCACGATGCGCACCCGCGAACAGATCACCGCCATGTTCGACGGCTTCGACCTGGTCGAACCCGGTGTGGTCTACCTCCCCGAGTGGCGCCCCGACGAGGACGCCGCCGTCGGCCCGCACCCCGAGCGGATGACCGGGATGGCCGGCGTCGGACGCCTGTCGTGAGCGAGGCGGCCGCCCCGGGCAACGGGTTCCACGCCGCCTGGGCCGCGATGCTGCGCACCGGACACGGTGCGGCGGTGCGGCCCGGCGTCCTCAACCCGTTGATCGCGCGGACCGCCGAACTGCTGCACCGTGCCGCCCAGGAGCACCCGTTCCGCCCGGACCTGGCCGGGCAGGTCGGCGCCCTGCTGATCGACAACCACTTCACCGACCCGCAACTGCTCTCCGACGCCGTCCGGCTGATCCAGAGCCAGCCCGTCCCCGACGGCCGCGGCCCCGAACTGTCCGGCGCGTTCGCGGCCGGCTGGGCGGCGGCCCTGCGCGAACGCACCCTGCGCGAGCAGGAGTCGATCCGGCTGGCCGCCGACACCGCCCGCCAGGAGGTCGAGAAGGCGCTGCGCGCCTCCGAGGCCCGCTTCCGCGCCCTGTTCGAGTCCGCCGCCATCGGCATCGGCCTCGGCGACACCGACGGCAACATCCTGGCTGTCAATCGGGCCCTCGGAGACATCTTCGGCGGCGGTCCCGAGGACATGCAGGGCGTGCGCGTCAACGACCTGGTCCACCCCGAGGACACCCCCGGCGTGTGGGAGGCCTACGAGGAACTGATCAGCGGCAAGCGCGAGTACTTCCAGTTCGACAAGCCGTACTACCGGCGCGACGGCGAAGTGGTCTGGACCCACCTGACGGTCTCGCTGATCCGCGACGACGACGGCACCCCGCTGTACCAGGTCGCCATGCTGGAGGACGTCACCGAGCGGTACCGGCTGCAGGAACGGCTGCGCCACCAGGCCACCCACGACCCGCTCACCGGCCTGCCCAACCGCGCCGCGTTCTTCGAACGCCTGGAGCGGCTCTTCGAATCGCCCGAGCCGGACGCCCGGTTCGGCCTCTGCTACGTCGACCTGGACGGCTTCAAGGTCGTCAACGACAGCCTCGGCCACGACATGGGCGACCAGCTGCTGACCGTCGTCGCCGGCCGCCTGGAGTCCGCGCTCACCCCGCTCGGACACCTGGTGGCCCGGCTCGGCGGCGACGAGTTCGTGGTGCTGCTGGAGAACTGCCGCGGCGAACAGGAAGCCGTCGCCGCCGCCAAGACCGTGCTCGCCGCCCTCACCAAGCCCGTGGTGATCGGCGACCACCGCCTCGCCGTCGGCGCCAGCGTCGGCGTGCTCGAACGCCGGATCGCCAGCACCACCCCCGGCGCGGCCGTGCGCGCCGCCGACCTCACCCTGTACCGGGCCAAGGAGGCCGGCCGCGGCCGCTGGACGCTGTTCGACCCGAAGGAGAACGCGCGCGCCGTCAGCCGCTACGCGGTGTCCGTGCGGATGCCCACCGCCCTGGACCGCGGCGAGTTCTTCATCGACTACCAGCCGATGATCGACCTCTCCAGCGGCGCCATGACCGGCGTCGAGGCGCTGGTCCGCTGGCGCCACCCGCAGCTCGGCGTGCTCGGCCCCGAGGAGTTCGTCGGCGTCGCCGAGGAGACCGGCCTGATCATGCCGCTCGGCCGCTGGGTGCTGGAACAGGCCTGCGAACAGGCCGCCGAATGGGTCGCCGCCTTCGGCGAACGGGCCCCCAGGCTGAGCGTCAACCTGGCGGTCCGTCAGGCCCGCAACGCCGGACTGGTCGCCGACATCGAGCGGGTCCTGCGCACCACCGGCCTCGACCCGTCCATGCTGCAGCTCGAGATCACCGAATCGACCGTGGTCGGCCCCGAGGACGAGGCGCTCAAGGCCCTGCACGCGCTGGTCGACATGGGCGTCTCGCTGGCCGTCGACGACTTCGGCACCGGCTGGTCCAACCTCGCCTACCTGCGCGACCTGCCGGTCTCCAACCTGAAGATCGCCGGCTCCTTCGTCGGCGACCTGCACGACCCCGCCAAGGACACCCACCTCGGCTGGCGGATCGTCAGCGGCCTGGTCTCGCTCGCCCACACCCTCGGCCTGTCCGTCACCGCCGAGGGCGTGGAGACCCGGGCCGACGCCGAACGGCTGCGCCTGATGGGCTGCGACCTCGCCCAGGGCTGGCACTTCGGCCGCCCGGTGCGGCCCGCCGAGATCGCCCGCCGGATCGCCGAGGCCGACCCCGACCGGGCCGCCGAGGCCGCGCCCGGGACCGGCCCCGAGGGCCTCGACCGTCGGCGCGCCCCGGGCGCCGCTGCCGACGACGACGGGAAGCGCCACCCGGCCGCCGCCGGACCGGAGTTCGCGGCCGAGCCGGAGATCGCGCCCCGCGACGACGAGGGCCGGGACCGGCCGCTCGACTGACGCCGGGTCAGAGCGCCAGCGTGTGGTGGGTGTGGTCCGCCTTGGCGCGCAGGTAGGCGTGGTTGGCGGGCGTCAGGTGGACGCCGGTGGGGACGCGCTCGGTGACGGTGACGCCGTGGGCGGTCAACTGGGCGGCCTTGTCGGGGTTGTTGCTGAGCAGCCGGACCGCGGGGGCGCCGAGCGCGGCCAGCATCTGGGCGGCGGCGGTGTAGTCGCGGGCGTCCTCCGGCAGGCCCAGCGCGGTGTTCGCCCGGTAGGTGTCCAGGCCGCCGTTGATCTGGAGGTCGTAGGCGTCCAGCTTGTTGTAGAGGCCGATGCCGCGGCCCTCCTGGCGGAGGTAGAGCAGGTACCCGCCGGCCTCGGTGATGCGCCGCACCGATTCGCGCAGCTGGGGGCCGCAGTCGCAGCGGGCCGAGCCGAACACGTCGCCGGTCAGGCACTCGGAGTGCAGGCGGACCAGCGGGGCGGCCGCCGCCGACGGGTCGCCGAGCGCGAGCGCCAGGTGCTCGGCGCCGTCGGCGAGGTGGCGGAAGGTGTGGACGTCGGCCTCGACGCGGTAGCCGTCCGGGAAGACCAGCGGGATGCGGACCCGGGAGCGGACGGTGGCGGCGGCCGGCTGCCGGGCGGTCTCGGGGTGCGTCGTCACGTCGGGTCCTCCGGGGAGCGCTCGTTCAGGAGTCGGTCGGCACCGATCGGCTCCGGTCGGAGACGATCAGAGTTGTTCAAATTCGAACGGGGTGGTGCGCGCTCGACGGTACACCGTGGTTCGAATTTGAACAACAGGGGTTCGCTGCGCCGCCCCCTGCTCGGCCCGCCCGGCCCGCCCTCCCGTTCGGCCCACCCGTCCCGGGCTACCCGCCGGTACCCCGGCAAGCTGAAGGGGAAGCGGCCGGCAAGCGGAGAACACGCAGAGGCGGAGGCGGAAGACACATGGTGAAGGCATTCGGGTTCGTCGCGTACGGCGGACCGGAACAGCAGCAGTTCCTGGACCGGCCCCTGCCCGAGCCGGGCCCGGGCGGCGTGCGGATCGAGGTCAGGGCCGCCGGCGTCAACCCGGCCGACTGGAAGAAACGGCAGGGCTGGTTCGGAACGGCCGCCGAACCCCCGGTGGTGATGGGCAGCGAGGCCGCCGGCGTGGTCACCGCCGTCGGCGACGGCGCGAACGGCTTCGCCGTCGGCGACGAGGTGTTCGGCATCGCGCCCGGCGGCGCGTTCGCCGAACAGGTCCTGCTGTCGGCCCGCGCCACCGCCCGCAAGCCCGCCGCCGTCGGCTTCGACCAGGCCGCCGCCCTGCCCGTCGCCGCCGCCACCGCCTACGACGCGGTCCAGCAGCTCGACCCGCACGACGGCGAGACCCTGCTGATCGTCGGCATCGCCGGCGGCGTCGGCAGCGCCGCCGCCCAGATCGCCCGGGCCCGCGGCGTCCACGTCCTCGGCACCGCCGGCGCGGGCAGCGCCGACCACGTCCGCTCCCTCGGTGCGACGCCCGTCCGCTACGGCGAGGGCGTCGCCGACCGGCTGCGGGCCGTCGCCCCCGACGGCGTCGACGCGATCCTCGACCTGGTCGGCGACGGCGCCGTCCGCGACGTCGCCGGAGCGCTGCGCCGGCCCGGACGGCTGGTGTCCACCGCCGACCGCGCCACCGCCGAGGAACTCGGCGGCGCCTACGTGCGGCGCGACGGCACCGCGACCGTGCTCACCGCCCTCGCCGACCTGGTCGCCGCCGGGACGCTCGACCCGCAGATCAGCGCCCGCTACCCGCTGGACCGCGCGGCCGAGGCGATCGCCGAGGTCGAGAGCGGACACGCCCGCGGCAAGCTGATCCTGGAGATGAACCGCCCGTGAAACTCACCGAACCGCACCCCGGAGCGCCCTGCTGGGTCGAACTGTCCACCAAGGACCCGGTCGCGTCCAAGGCCTTCTACCACGAGCTGTTCGGCTGGCGCACCGAAGTCGTCCCCGACGAGAAGGCCATGGGCTACACCCGGCTGTACGTCGGGGAGCAACTCGTGGGCGGGCTGGTCGGGTTGATGGAGCCCGGCCAGCCCACCGCGTGGAACATCAGCTTCCACAGCCCCGACGTCGACGCCACCGCCGGCAGCATCACCGACGCCGGCGGCACCCTCGTCGTCGCGCCGATGGACGCCCTCGGCTGGGGCCGCTTCACCGTCGCCCGCGACCCCGGCGGCGCCGTCTTCTCGGCCTGGCAGCCCGGCACCCTGCGCGGCTGCGACGTCGTCAACGAACCCGGCGCGCTCGGCTGGGTCGAACTCGCCACCCGGGACCCGAAGGACGCCGTCGCCTTCTACACCCGGGTGTTCGGCTGGAGCGTCACCACCGGCGAGATGTACACCCAATTCGGCCTGGAAGGAAGGGACTTCGGCGGCATGATGGACATGGCCGACCAGTTCCCGGCGGAGGTCCCGCCCTACTGGATGCCCTACTTCGCGGTCGCCGACGTCGACCTGAGCGCCGAACGGGCCGCGCTGCTCGGCGCCACCGTCACCCTGCCGCCCACCGACGTCCCCGACGGCCCGCGCCTCGCCGTGCTGCGCGACCCGCAGGGCGCGGCCTTCGGCATCCACGTGGCCTACCCGGAGAGTTGAGGCCCCGCAGCAGCAGCACCACCGAAGGCGGGTCGGTCGCACCGGACCGACCCGCCCTGCCGTGCACGGGAGTCGGTGCCCCGGCGGTGAACCTCACGGCAGGGCCCGGGAGTCGGCGCTCCTGCGGTGGACCGCCCGCCGGGGCGGGGGAGTTCAGACCCGCGCCGAAGGCAGGTCGGCCCGCGGCTCGGACGGCGCGCCCGGACGACCGCGCTCGCGCAGCCGCGGCAGCAGCAACCCCGCCCCCGCGGCCGCCGTGACCGCCAGCGCCGACAGCGGCACCCAGTCGCCCAGCCGGACGTACCAGGTCCGCGCCGCCGGATCGGCCAGCGACAGGCGCACCGTCACCGCACCCGACTCGCCGGTGGTCAGCCGGACCAGGCGGCGGCCCTGCGCGTCGTACGCCACCGACTCGCCCGTCAACGCCGCCTGCACCACCGGGCGGCCGGTCTCCGCCGCCCGGATCGCCCCCAGCGAGGCGTGCTGGGCCGGCGCCCAGGTCGACTGGAAGGTGGACGTCGCCGACTGGTAGACGATCAGCTCGGCGCCCTGCCGGGACGCGGCGCGCGACATGTCCGGGAACGCCGACTCGAAGCAGATCAGCGTGCCGACCGGCAGCGGGCGCCCGTCGCGGTCCACCACCGGCAGCAGGTGCACCGAGCTGCCCGGCGCCCGGTTCTCGCCCGCCGCCGCGCTCACCCCCGCGACCCAGCCCAGCAGCGGGCGCAGCGGAATGTACTCGCCGAACGGCACCAGCCGGATCTTGCGGTAGCGCGCCACGATGCCCGAACCGTCCACCAGCACCGCGTCCTTGGAGATCCGGCCGTCCGCCTTGCGGGCGTCCTCGCCGACCATCAGCGGTGCGCCGGACGTCCGGGACAGCGCGGTCAGCCGCTCCAGCACGGCGCCGTCCCGGTCCAGGTCGGCGGTGGTCGAGCTCTCGCCCCACACCACCACGTCGACCGGGCGGCCCGCCAGCGAGCGGGTGATCCGGACGTTCGCCTCCAACCGGGCCTGCTCGTCCGCGGTCTGGCCCGCCTGCACCAGCGCCACCGACGCCGAACCGCGGGTCGCCGGCGCGGCCTGCGCCGCGAACGCCACCGGGCCCGCCAGCAGCGACACCAGCGCCGTCGCACCCGCCAGCACGCGCAGCCGCAGCCCGCGCGCCAGCACCAGCACCACCACCGCCGTGTTCACCGCGACCAGCGCCCAACTCACCAGCCACACACCGCCGACGGACGCCAGGCCGAGCACCGCCGGATGCTCCCACTGCGAGGCGCCCAGCAGCGCCCACGGCCCGCCCAGCGCGTGCCAGGAGCGGGCGAACTCGGCGCTCACCCACACCGCCGGCACGACCACCAGCGCCGCCGCCGACCGGCGGAGCGTCAACTCGCCGTGCAGCAGCCGCCACGCGGCCCAGCCCACCGGTGCGAGCAGCACCCCGAAGACCACCGCCAGCAGCGGCAGCGCCGGGCCGATCGACGGGATCAGCCAGTACATGCCGGTCAGGATGAACCCGGCGCCGAACCACCAGCCGCGCACCGCCGCCTCGCGCGCCCCGCCCGCCGCCCGCATCAGCAACAGGCCCGGCACCAGCGCCACCCAGGCCAGGACGGCCAGGCCGGCGCCGGGGAACGTCAGGACGGGCAACGCGCCCGCGGCCAGCGCGCCGTAGCGCGCCGGGCGGGTCAGGGCGGTTCGCAGGCTCATGCGGCGATTGTCCGCCCGGGCGGCCCGGAAGGCACCCCTATTCGATCACGGGATGTGAGTGTCGTCCCGCCCGGCACGGGCCGCTCGCCCCCGCAGGCGCGCCCGGGCTGCCGGTGGCACGCCTGCGAAGGGGTGCCCCGGCAGCCGGGGAGCGCCCGCGAACGAATGCCCGGGCACGGGGGCACGGACGTGGCAGGGGCGCCCGGGCGGCCGGGGCTACTCGCCCTCCAGGTCCCCCTCGGTCTCCAGGAACACCTGCCGCAGCTCCGCCAGCAGCTGCGGATCCGGCTCCGCCCACAGGCCCCGCTCGGCGGCCTCCAGCAGGCGCTCCGAAATGCCGTGCAGCGCCCACGGGTTGGCCTCGGCGAAGAACTCGCGGTTGACCGGGTCGAGGACGTACTCCTGGGTGAGCTTCTCGTACATCCAGTCCGCGACCACGCCCGTGGTGGCGTCGTAGCCGAACAGGTAGTCCACCGTCGCGGCCATCTCGAACGCGCCCTTGTAGCCGTGCCGGCGCATCGCCTCCAGCCAGCGCGGGTTCACCACCCTGGCCCGGAACACCCGGGCCGCCTCCTCGGTGAGCGTGCGGGTGCGCACCGTCTCCGGGCGGGTCGAGTCGCCGATGTACGCGGCCGGGCTGCTGCCCGTCAGCGCGCGCACGGTCGCCACCATGCCGCCGTGGTACTGGAAGTAGTCGTCCGAGTCGGCGATGTCGTGCTCGCGGGTGTCGGTGTTCTTCGCCGCCACCGTGATCCGCCGGTAAGCGGTTTCCATCTCCTCCCGGGCCGGCCGCCCGTTCAGGTCCCGGCCGTACGCGTAACCGCCCCACACCGTGTACACCTCGGCCAGGTCGGCGTCGGTGCGCCAGTCCCGGCTGTCGATCAGCTGCAGCAGGCCCGCGCCGTAGGTGCCCGGCCGGGAGCCGAACACCCGGACGGTGGCCCGGCGTTCGTCGCCGTGCTCGGCCAGGTCGGCCTGCACGTGCGCCCGGACGAAGTTCTGGTCCGCGGGCTCCTCCTGACGGGCCGCCAGCCGCACCGCGTCGTCCAGCAGCGCCACCACGTGCGGGAACGCGTCCCGGAAGAAGCCGGAGATGCGCAGCGTCACGTCGATCCGGGGACGGCCCAGTTCGGCGAGCGGGATCGGCTCCAGTCCGGTCACCCGGCGCGACGCGTCGTCCCACACCGGGCGGACGCCCAGCAGGGCCAGCGCCTCGGCGATGTCGTCGCCGGCGGTGCGCATCGCCGAGGTGCCCCACAGGGACAGGCCCACCGACGGCGGGAACTGGCCGTCGTTGTCGGCCCGGTAGCGCTCGATCAGCGAAGCGGAAAGCGCTTGCCCGGTCTCCCAGGCGAGCCGGCTCGGCACCGCCTTCGGGTCCACCGAGTAGAAGTTCCGGCCGGTCGGCAGCACGTTGACCAGGCCGCGCAGCGGCGAACCCGACGGCCCCGCCGGAACGAAACCGCCCTGGAGGGCGTGCAGCACCGCGTCCAACTCGTCCGTGGTGGACGCCAGCCGGGGCACCACCTGGGTGGCCGCGAAGGTCAGCACCTCCGCGACGGCCGCGGGCAGGCCGTCCGCGACCTTCTCCACCGCGGCCGGGTTCCAGTCCTCGGCCTCCATCGCCTCCACCAGCGCCCGCGCCTGCGCCTCGGCGGCGTCCGTCGCGCCGAGCGTCAGCGCCGCCTCGTCCAGGCCGAGCGCCTCGCGCAGACCGGGGAGCGCGCTGACGCCGCCCCAGATCTGCCGCGCCCGCAGGATGGAGAGCACGATGTTGACCCGGTCCGCGCCCGCCGGGGCCTGGCCCAGCACGTGCAGGCCGTCGCGGATCTGCGCGTCCTTCACCTCGCACAGCCAGCCGTCGACGTGCAGCAGGAAGTCGTCGAACCCGTCGTCCTCCGGCCGCTCCGCCAGGCCCAGGTCGTGGTCCAGCTTGGCGGCCTGGATCAGCGTCCAGATCTGCGCGCGGATCGCCGGCAGCTTCGCCGGGTCCATCGCCGCGATGTTCGAGTGCTCGTCCAGCAGCTGTTCGAGGCGGGCGATGTCGCCGTACGAGTCGGCGCGCGCCATCGGCGGCACCAGGTGGTCGACCAGCGTGGCGTGCGCCCGGCGCTTCGCCTGGGTGCCCTCGCCCGGGTCGTTCACCAGGAACGGGTACACCAGCGGCAGGTCGCCGAGCGCCGCGTCCGGCCCGCACTCCGCCGACAGCGCGGCGGTCTTGCCCGGCAGCCACTCCAGGTTGCCGTGCTTGCCCAGGTGCACCACCGCGTGCGCGCCGAACCCGCCGTCCTCCTGCGCCGCCGCGATCCAGCGGTACGCCGCCAGGTAGTGGTGGCTCGGCGGCAGGTCCGGGTCGTGGTAGATCGCCACCGGGTTCTCGCCGAACCCGCGCGGCGGCTGCACCAGCACCAGCAGGTTCCCGGAGCGCAGCGCGGCCAGCACCAGGTCCCCGTCCGGGTTCTGCGACCGGTCCACGTACAGCTCGCCCGGCGCCGGACCCCAGTGCTCCTCCACCTGCTCGCGCAGCGCGGCCGGCAGCGTCGCGTACCAGCGCCGGTAGTCCGCGGCCGGGATCCGCACCGGGTTGCGCGCCAGCTGATCCTCCGTCAGCCACGCCTGGTCGTAGCCGCCCGCCTCGATCAGCGCGTGGATCAGCGCGTCGCCGTCGTGCTGGAGAGCGCTTTCCGTGTGCAGTCCCGGCAGACTGTCGCCCAGGTCCATGCCCTCCGCGCGCAACCGCTCCAGCAGCCGCATCGCCGACGCCGGAGTGTCCAGGCCGACCGCGTTGCCGACCCGCGCGTGCTTGGTCGGGTACGCGGACAGGATCAGCGCGAGCCGCCGCTCGGACGCCGGAGTGTGCCGCAGCCGGGCGTGCCGCACGGCGATCCCCGCCACCCGCGACGCCCGCTCCGCGTCCGCCGCGTACACCGTCAGCCCGTCCTCGTCGACCTCCTTGAACGAGAACGGCACCGTGATCAGCCGGCCGTCGAACTCCGGGACGGCGACCTGCGTCGCCGTGTCCAGCGGCGACAGCCCGTCGTCGCTGCCCTCCCACTGCGCCCGCGACCAGGTCAGGCACAGCGCCTGCAGGATCGGCCGGTCCAACGCCGCCAACGCCCCCGCGTCCCACGCCTCCTCGTCACCGCCGGCCTGCGCGTCGGCCGGCCGGGTGCCGCCCGCCGCCAGCACCGTCGTCACGATCGCGTCGGCCGCGCCCAGCTCCGCCAGCAACTCCGGCTCCGCGCCGCGCAACGAGGCGCAGAAGTACGCGCGGGCCTGCGCACCCCGGTCCTCGATCGCCCGGCAGAGCGTCTCCACGAACGCCGTGTTGCCGCTCATGTGGTGCGCCCGGTAGTACAGCACCGCGACGGACGGGCCCTCCGAGGTGCGGGCGGTGCGCTCCAGCGGACCCCAGGACGGGGCGGACGCCGGCGGCGCGAAACCGTGGCCGGTCAGCAGCACCGTGTCCGACAGGAACGCGCCCAGCTCCGCCAGGTTCGCCGGGCCGCCGTGCGCCAGGTACGCGTGCGCCTCCGCCGCGATGCCCGCCGGCACCGTCGACAGCTCCATCAGCTGCGCGTCCGGAGCCTGCTCACCCGTCAGCACGACCACCGGACGCGGCCCGGCGAGCAGCACGTCCAGCCCCTCCTGCCAGGCCCGCCGGCCGCCCAGCAGCCGCACGACCACCAGCTCGACGCCGTCCAGCAGTTCGGGCAGGTCCGCGGGGGCCAGGCGCGCCGGGTTGCCCCACCGGAACGGCACCGGGCCGTTCGACGCCCGGGCGCTCAGCAGGTCCGTGTCGGACGTGGACAGCAGCAGGATCATGCGAAAGCCCTCCCGGGCGTCTCGAACAGCGCGGACAACACGGCGATGGGCGCACAGGAACGATCGAGGACGCGGAACGGCCCGCCGGGAACGGAGCCCACGGGCACCCGCCGGAGAACGGGCATGCGGCAGCGCATGGCACGGACCTTCCTCGGGGTCCTCGCCCCGGGCAGTGGAGGACGGCCGGAGTTCCTGGCTCCCACGGCTCACTGAGCCGCGGTCACAGTGGCGGGACCGCACCGGATTCTCACCGGACTTCCTCCGCTGTGCCGTCGCTGGCAGCGGACACCCCGAGAGGTGCCCGCCAGCATCGTACGGGTTGATCGGCCGTCGGGGGAGTGTGACCTGCGCCGCCGACCCGAATTCGCCCCCGGCCCGCGAACGGCGCCGGCCGGCACCGGCCTGAGCTGCGCAATCGCACCCCCGCCCGGCCCCGCGCGGCGCGATCGGCACGGTGGCGCGAATCGCCGCCATGGGTATGCTCGCCGCCATGCCACCCACACCCGACGCCTCCGAGGCACCCTCCGTCGGGCCCGACCGAGGCCGCGCCGACGCCTGCCCCGGCGCGCTCCGCCTGCACCCCGCCGAAGACGGCCACCTCGCCCGACTCCGGCTCCCCGGCGGCCATCTGACGCGCCGTCAGATCCTTGTCCTGGCCGACGCGGCGGACGACCTCGGCGACGGCGAGGTCGAGATCACCTCCCGCGGCAACCTCCAGCTGCGCGGCCTGCGCGAGCACTGCGCCGCCGAACTCGCCGAACGGCTGCGCGCCGTCGACCTGTTGCCGTCCGACACCCACGAACGCGTCCGCAACATCGTCGCCTCCCCGCTGGCCGGCCTCGACGGACGCGGCCGGACCGACGTCGATCTACCCGGCTGGGTGAGGGAGTTGGACGCCGCGCTGTGCGCCGCGCCGTGGGCCGCCCGGCTCTCCGGCAAGTTCCTGTTCGCCCTCGACGACGGGCGCGGCGACACCGCCGCCCTCAACGCCGATGTGACCTTGATCGCAGTCGGCGGCGGGCGCGCCCTGCTGCGCCTCGGCCGCGCCCGCCGCGCCACCGCCGTCGACCACCCCGTGCCCGCCGCGCTCGACGCCGCCCGGCACTTCCTCGACCTGGCCGCCGGACGCGCCTGGCACCTGCGCGAAGTGCAGGACGAACTGCCGGAAGGGGACGTGCCGCTGCCGGGATTCGCCGGTGAGCGGCCCCCGCTGGGGGTCGTCCCCGGCGGCCCGGTGTCCGGTGACGCGGGGTCCGGTGGTGCGAGGGCGGCCGGCGCTGTAACGGCCGGTGCCGTCTCGGTCGGGCTGCGGTTCGGGCGGGCCGGCAGCGGCCAGTGGCGACTGCTCGCGGAGGCCCTCGGCCCGGACGGCGCACCGAGTGTGCGGCTCACCCCGTGGCGCGGCGCCGTGGTGCCCGGCGCCGGGCCCGAGTGGCTGCCGCGGCTCGCCGCCGCGGGCTTCCGGACCGAGTCCGGCGGCCCCTGGGAGGGCGTCACCGCCTGCACCGGGCAGCCGGGTTGCGGGAAAGCGCTTGCCGACGTCCGCGCGCAGGCGGCCCGTGCGATCGCCGCCGTCCCCGCCGAGGGCCTGCCCGTGCACTGGTCCGGCTGCGAACGCCGCTGCGGACACCCCGCCGGACGCTGGGTCGACGTGCTGGCCACCGCCACCGGGCACCGCATCACCGTCGAGGGCCCGGGCCGCGAGACCACCCGGGCCGACCCGGGCAGCACCGGCGCGCACGGGACGACCACCGTGCGGCCCACCACCCGCGCGTACGACACCACCAGCGAATACGAGACGGCCGAGGCAGTCGCCGAGGCGCGCAATGCCGAATGGCGGAGGACCACATGATCGACTACGAGAAGGACGGCGCAGCCATCTACCGCCAGTCCTTCGCCACCATCCGCGCCGAGGCCGACCTCGCCGCGCTGCCCGCCGACGTCGCCCAGGTCGCGGTCCGGATGATCCACGCCTGCGGCATGACCGACCTGGTCGAGGACCTGCTCTGGTCGCCGAACGTGGTCGCCGACGCCCGCCGCGCCCTGCACGCCGGCGCGCCCGTCCTGTGCGACGTCAACATGGTCGCCAGCGGGGTGACGCGCAAGCGGCTGCCCGCCGACAACGAGGTGATCTGCACCCTCACCGACCCGACGGTGCCCGAACTCGCCCGCGCCATGGGCACCACCCGCAGCGCCGCCGCCATGGAGCTCTGGCTGCCCCGCCTCGAAGGCGCCGTGGTCGCCGTCGGCAACGCCCCCACCTCGCTCTTCCGGCTGCTGGAGATGATCGAGGCCGGCGCGCCCCGACCTGCCGCCGTGATCGGCGTCCCCGTCGGCTTCATCGGCGCGGCCGAGTCCAAGCAGGCCCTGGCCGAACACCCGGCCGCACTGGAACACCTGGTGGTCCGGGGCCGCCGGGGCGGCAGCGCGATCGCCGCTGCCGCGATCAACGCGATTGCGAGCGACCAGGAATGACGGAACGTCAGGAATCCCCCATGGCCGGCCGGTTGTACGGCGTCGGCGTCGGACCGGGAGACCCGTCCCTGGTCACGGTGCGCGCCGCCGAACTCATCGGCAAGGCCGACGTCATCGCCTACCACTGCGCCCGGCACGGCCGCTCGCACGCCCGCGCCATCGCCGAGCGGTACATGACGGGCAGTCAGATCGAAGAGCGGCTGATGTACCCCGTCACCGTCGAGACCACCGACCGCCCCGGCGGCTACCGGGGCGCCCTCGACGACTTCTACCAGGAGGCGTCCGAGCGGCTCGCCGCCCACCTCGACGCCGGGCGGACCGTCGTCGTCCTCGCCGAGGGCGACCCGCTGTTCTACGGCTCCTACCAGCACATGCACAAGCGCCTCGCGCACCGCTACCCGGCCGAGGTGGTGCCCGGCGTCACGTCGATCAGCGCCGCCGCCGCCCGCCTCGGCACCCCGCTGGTGGAGGCCGAGGAAATCCTCACGGTGATACCGGGCACCCTGCCCGAGGAGGAGCTGACGGCGCGTCTCGCCGCCACCGACTCCGCCGTCGTCATGAAGCTCGGCCGGACCTTCCCCACCGTGCGCCGCGCCCTGGAACGCGCCGGGCGGCTCGACGAGGCCCGGTACGTCGAACGCGCCACCATGGACGGCGAACGCACCGGCCGCCTCGCCGAGATCGACGCCGACGGCGTGCCGTACTTCTCGGTCGCCGTGCTGCCCAGCCGGGTCGCCGCTCTCGACTCCGCCGGCCGGCCGTTCGAGGCGCTGGCCGACCGGCAGAGCGAACTGCCGGACGGGGAAGCGGAGACGGGCGAGGTGGTGGTGGTCGGCACCGGGCCGGCCGGCCCGCTGTGGCTCACCCCGGAGGCGCGCGGGGCGCTCGCCAACGCGACCGACCTGGTCGGCTACACCACCTACCTGGACCGGGTGCCGGTCCGCGCCGGGCAGGTCCGGCACGGCTCCGACAACAAGGTGGAGGGCGTCCGCGCCGAATTCGCGCTGGAGTTGGCGCGCCGCGGCCGACGGGTCGCCGTCGTCTCCTCGGGCGACCCGGGCGTGTTCGCGATGGCCACCGCCGTCCTGGAGGCCGCCTGCGAGGAGCCGTACCGGGACGTCCCCGTGCGCGTCCTGCCGGGGATGACCGCCGCGCACGCCGCCGCGTCCCGCGCCGGTGCGCCGCTCGGTCACGACTACGCGGTGATCTCGCTCTCCGACCGGCTCAAGCCGTGGGAGGTGATCGCCCGCCGGCTGCGCGCCGCCGCCGAGGCCGACCTCGTCCTCGCGCTGTACAACCCCGGCTCCAAGTCCCGCACCACGCAGGTCGGTTCGGCCCGGGACCTGCTGCTGGAGTACCGCGACCCGGCCACCCCCGTGGTGATGGCCCGGGACGTCGGCGGCCCCACCGAGCGGGTCCGCACCGTCGCGCTGGCCGAACTCGACCCCGCCGAGGTCGACATGCGGACCCTGCTGCTGATCGGCTCCACCCAGACCCGGTGGGTGCGGCGCGGCGCCGATCGCGAAGTGGTGTGGACGCCGCGCCGCTACCCCGAGGACTGACGCCCCGTCAGTCCGCCAGTCCGCGCACCCAGTCGGCCGCCCCGGCGACGTCCGGGGCGGTCCGCACGCCCTGCGGGGCGGCCGGGCGCTGGACGACGACCACCGGCAGGCCCAGCTCGCGGGCCGCGGTCAGCTTCGGGGCGGTGGCGGCGCTGCCGCTGTCCTTGGTGACCAGCACGTCGATGCGGTGCGTCCGCAGCAGTTCGCGCTCCCCGTCGAGGGTGAACGGCCCGCGCTCCAGCAGAACTTCGACGGCCGACGGCATCGGCGGCACCGGCGGCTCGACCGAGCGCGCCAGGAACCACAGGCCGTCGAGGTGCGCGAACGCGGCGATGCCCTGCCGGCCGGTGGTCAGGAACACCCGGCCGCCGAGCGCGGGCAGGGCCTCGGCCGCGGCGGACAGGCTCGCCACCGGGTGCCAGCGGTCGCCGTCCTGCGGCGCCCAACTCGGGCGGCGCAGCGCGAGCAGCGGGGTGCCGGTGTCGGCGACGGCCAGCGCGGCGTTGCGGCTCATCGTCCCGGCGAACGGGTGGGTGGCGTCGATCAGCGCGTCCACCCGGTGGGTGCGCAGCCAGGCGGCCAGGCCGGCCGGTCCGCCGAAGCCGCCGATCCGCACCTCCCCGGCGGGCAGCCGCGGTTGGGCCACCCGCCCGGCCAGCGAACTGGTCACCCGCAGCGCCGGATCGGCGACCAGCACGTCCGCCAGGCGGCGGGCCTCGCTGGTGCCGCCGAGGATCAGGACGTGCATGGCGGACTCCCGGGGCCGGCGTGATCGGAACCGCAACAGCCTAACCGGGCCCGCCGGAACGGCCGAGGGCCCCCGGCGACGACGGTCGGCCGGGGGCCCGTCCGGCAACCGCGCCGGGCGTTGCGGCGGCGCGGGCGGCTGCCCGCGTCAGTCGGTGACGACGGCCTGGGCGTCGATCTCCACCAGCATGGGCTCCTGCGGGAGTTCGACGAAGATCGTGGTCCGGCACGGCTTGACGCCGCCCGGCTTGACGTTCTCGTCGATGAACTCGGCGTAGACCTCGTTCATCAGCGGGAAGTCGGCACGCTTGGTGAGGTAGACGCGGAACATCACCACGTCCTCGATGGTCGCGCCGCCGGCCTCGACGATCGCCTTGACGTTCTCCAGCGTGCGGCGGGTCTGCGCCTTCACGTCGCCGTGGTACAGGTACTCGCCGGTGGCCGGATCCTGCGGGCCCTGGCCGGAGACCTGCAGGATCGGGCCCTTGCGGACACCCTGCGAGAACATCCACGCGGGGGCCGGCGCGCCGTCGGTGCGGATCTCGGTCTTGTCGCTCATGTGCGGTGCTCCAAAAGGAAAGTGACGGTCGGTCAGGACGGAAGGGTGCGGGCGGGAAGGCCTGCGTCGGCGGAGATCGCCCGGGTGCAGGCGAGCAGCTGGGGGAGCAGGTCGAGCACCTGCTCGTACGGCAGGACGACGTCGGGGACGGAGATCGACGCCGCGGCGACCACCCGGCCGGAGGCGTCCCGGATCGGCGCGGCCACGCAGTTGATGAACGCCTCGTGCTCGGCGTGGTCCTGCGCCCAGCCCTGCGCGGCGACCTGCTCCAACTCGGCGAGCAGCGCGTGCGGACTGGTGATGGTGTTCGGCGTGTGGACGGTGAACTCGATGCCGTCCACCGCCCGCCGCCGCTCGACCGGCGGCAGATCGGCCAACAGGACCTTCGCCACCGCCGTGTTGTGCAGCGCCGCCCGCAGCCCGATCCGCGAGTACATCCGCACCGGGTGCCGCGAGTCGTACTTGTCGATGTAGACCACCTCGCCGCCCTCGTAAGCGGCCAGGTGCACGGTCTGGCCGGTCGCCGCGTTCAGCTCCGCGAGGTGCGGCGCCGCGGTGCGCCGGATGCCGCGCTGCTCCAGCGCGAGGCTGGACAGGGCGAACAGGCCCGCGCCCAGGTGGTAGCGGTACTGCGCGTCCCGGTGGACGAACCGCTCCTCCTCCAGCGTCTGCAACAGCCGCAGCACGGTGGTCTTGTGCACGCCGATCAGGTCGGCCAACTGGTCGAGGGAGCGTTCGCCCTCGCCGAGTTCGGCGAGCAGGCGCAGGGCGCGGGTGACGGTCTGGCTCATGGGTGTCCCGATGTTCCGAGGGTTTCGAGGGCTTCGGGGAGGTTACGGGCTCCGGCGCCCGCGGGGGCGAGCGCGGGGGAGGCGATGCCGGACGCGGACACCCGGGTGGCGGCCCAGTCGCGTGCGTCGGCGGCGAGCAGCGCGGCCACCGTGCGGGCGTCCGGGAGGGTTCCGTGGTCGGTGGGCGCGGTCAGCGCGCTCGCCGCCGACAGGTGGCCGAGGCGCAGCCGGGAGCGCTGGTCGAGCCCGCGCAGGGTGCCCGCGAGGTAGCCGGCCGCGAAGGCGTCGCCCGCACCGGTGGGCTCGACCACGTCGACGGCGAGCGCGGGCTCGGTGACCGAACCGCCGTCCCGGCCGAGCGCGGTGACGAGGTGTCCGGAGTCCTTGACGACCAGCACCGAGGGGGAGGGAAAGCGCTTTCTGAGCGCCGCCGGGTCACCGGTGCCGAACGCGTCCTCGGCCTCGTCCGCGCCGAGCAGCAGGACGTCAGCGGCGTCCAGCAGGGCCGGCAGCACCGACGGGTCGCGGTGCCGCCACAGCGCCGGGCGCCAGTTGAGGTCGAAGGAGACGAGCCGGCCCGGGCGGCGGCGGGCCAGCAGGGCGCGGACCAGCTCCAGGCAGCCGTCGGAGAGCGCGGGCGTGATGCCCGTCAGGTGCAGCAGCGGGGCGCGCTCCAGCAGCGCGGCCGCCGCCGGGTCGTCCAGCAGGGCCGGGGAGAGCGCGGACGCGGCCGATCCGGTGCGGTAGTAGTGCAGGCGGGAGCGGCCCGCGCCCAGGTCGTGCGGCAGGCCGGAACCGCCGGTCTCCTTCAGGTAGACGCCGGTGGGGCGGTGCGGGTCCACCGCGACGGCGGAGACGTCCACGCCGGCCGCCGCCAGATCGCCGGTCAGGCGACGGCCGAAGCCGTCCGCGCCCACCCGGCTGATCCACGCGGTCGGCACCCCCAAAGCGGCGAGCGCCGCGGCGACGTTGGACTCCGCGCCGCCCACCGAGGGCCGGAACGCGCCGACGGCCTCGAACGGTCCCGGCCGGTCGGGCAGCAGCACCGCCATCGACTCGCCCAGGCACACCGCCCGGGCGATCGCCGCCCCGCCGTCCTGATCCGCCATCAATCCCGCTCCCTCACCCTGGGGCCCGCGCTCCCCGCCCCACCGCGGCGGCCCGCGAGGCCCCGGCTCGGCGGTGAGCCGGGGCGCTGCGAACCAGGTGGGAACGGTGGACGGGCCGTGTCGCGGTCCGTTGACCGCTGTCCGGCGTGAATGCTAGAACCGTAACACCAACATGCGCAATAGAGGTTGCACATGTTGCAACATCCCAGCTCGTCGGGCGGGCCGGGAGTGGAACGGAGGCACGGTCATGGGCACCACGGCAGCACAACAGCACACCGGACACCGAGCCTTCGCGGACCCCGCCCCCGGGCCGGGCATCGACACCGCCGCCGTCGCCGCCCTCGCCGACGAGACCCTCGACTGGCGCTTCAAGGCCGTTCCCGCCGACGCCTGGGGCAGCACCGTCCGCGACTGGCTCGCCACCGGCCCCACCCTCGACCGGCTCGGCACCCCGCTGCTCACCCTCGACGCCGCCGCCCTCCACCACAACCTGCAGGCCATGGCCGCCTGGTGCCGCGAGACCGGCGTCCTGCTCGCCCCGCACGGCAAGACCACCATGGCCCCCGCCCTCTGGCAGGCCCAGCTCGCCGCCGGCGCCCACGCCATCACCCTCGCCAACCTGCCCCAACTGCGCGTCGCCCGCGCCTTCGGCGTCCAGCGCCTGCTGCTCGCCAACACCCTGCTCGACCCCGCCGGACTCGCCTGGCTCGCCGCCGAACTCGACCACGACCCCGAATTCGCCTTCACCTCCTGGGTCGACTCCGCCGACAGCGTCCGGCAGATGGACGCCGCACTGCGCGCCGCCGGCGCCCGGCGACCGGTCGAGGTCCTGGTCGAACTCGGCGGCCCCGGCGGCCGCACCGGCGCCCGCGGCATCCCCGCCGCCCTCGACGTCGCCGCCGCCGTGCAGGCCGCCCCCACCCTGCGCCTGGCCGGCGTCGGAGGCTACGAAGGCGCCCTCGCCCACGACGCCTCCAGCGCCGCCCTCGACACCGTCCGCGGCTACCTCCGCGACCTCGCCGAACTGCACCGCCGCCTCGCCCCCGACTACCCCGCCCCCACCCCCGTGGTCACCGCCGGCGGCAGCGCCTACTTCGACACCGTCGCCGAAGAACTCACCCCCCTGGCCTCGGAGTTCCCCGGCACCAAGGTGATCGTCCGGGCCGGTGCCTACCTCGCCCACGACGACGGCTTCTACCGCGGCATCTCCCCGCTCGCCCGCACCACCGGAGCGACCCCGCTGCGCGCCGCCATGCACGGCTGGGCCCGCGTCGTCTCCCGCCCCGAACCCCAACTCGCCCTGCTGGACGCCGGAAAGCGCGACCTGCCGTTCGACGAAGGACTGCCCGAGCCGCAACTGGCGCGCGGAGCACGAGCGTCGAGCGGATCCGGTGACGTCGCGTCGGGAATCGCCGAGTTGAAGGACGCCGAGGTCACCGCGCTGAACGACCAGCACGCCTTCCTGCGCGGCGCCGGCGACGCCGCACCGGTCGGCGCCGTCGTCCGCCTCGGCCTCTCCCACCCCTGCACCGCCTTCGACAAGTGGAGCCTGATCCCCGTCGTCGACCACGCCGACGCCGAAAACCCGCGCGTGGTCGACCTGGTGAGGACCTGGTTCTGATGGCCGACCTACTGCTGCGCGCCGCCACCGTCATCGACGGCACCGGCGCCGACCGCTACCGCGCCGACGTCACCGTCACCGACGGCCGCATCGACGCGATCGGCCACGGCCTCACCGCCCGCCGCACCATCGACGCCGACGGACTCGTCCTCGCACCCGGCTTCATCGACCTGCACGCCCACTCCGACCTGCAACTGCTCGTCGAACCCGACCACCCGTCCCGGATCACCCAGGGCGTCACCCTCGACGTCCTCGGCCAGGACGGCCTG
Organism: Kitasatospora sp. NPDC059646; assembly: GCF_042734615.1. Lineage (NCBI taxonomy): Bacteria > Bacillati > Actinomycetota > Actinomycetes > Kitasatosporales > Streptomycetaceae > Kitasatospora > Kitasatospora sp. NPDC059646. The sequence goes on along the minus strand of NZ_JBHWDS010000001.1, from coordinate 267,198 downwards.
TCCTACGCCCCGGCCGACGACACCACCCTCGCCGCCCTGCGCCGCCAACTCGCAGGCTGGAACGGCGATCCCGAGGACCTCGACCGGAACTGGCGCACCGTCGGCCAGTACCTCGACCGGCTCGACCGGTCGATCGGCGTCAACGCCTGCTACCTCGCCCCGCACGGCACCATCCGGATGCTCGCCATGGGATGGGACAACCGCCCGCCCACCCGGTCCGAACTCGACCGCATGCAGGCCCTGTTGGACCAGGCGCTGACGGACGGCGCGGTCGGCATGTCCACCGGGCTCACCTACACCCCCGGCATGTACGCCGGCACCGCCGAACTCGTCGAACTCTGCCGCACCGTCGCCGCCCGCGGCGGCTACCACGCCCCGCACCAACGCTCTTACGGCGCAGGCGCGTTGGAAGGCTACGCGGAGATGGTGGAGATCTCCCGGCGCTCCGGCTGCCCACTGCACCTCACCCACGCCACCATGAACTTCGGCGTCAACGAAGGCCGGGCCGGCGAGTTCCTCGCCCTGGTCGACGACGCCCTCGCCGACGGCATCGACGTCACCCTCGACAGCTACCCCTACCTGCCCGGCTCCACCACCCTGGCCGCCCTGCTGCCCAGTTGGTCCACCGAGGGCGGCCCCGAAGCCACCCTCACCCGCCTCGCCGACCCCGCCGCCCGCGAACGCATCCGCGCCGACGTCGAAGAGCACGGCAGCGACGGCTGCCACGGCGTGGTCACCGACTGGGACACCATCCAGATCTCCGGCGTCCGCCAAACCGCCCTCGCCGGAGTCGTCGGCCGCAAGGTCTCCGAACTCGCCGCCGAACAGGGCCGAACCGGCACCGACGTGTTCTTCGGACTGCTGCGCGCCGACCAGTTGGGGACCACCATCCTCCAGCACGTCGGCCACGAGGAGAACGTCCGCGCCATCATGCGCCACCCCGCCCACACCGTCGGCAGCGACGGCCTGCTCGTCGGCGCCCGCCCGCACCCCCGCGCCTGGGGCACCTTCCCGCGCTACCTCGCCCACTACAGCCGCGACCTGGGCGTCCTCACGCTGGAACAGGCGATCGCCCGGATGACCGGCCGCCCCGCCCGCCGACTGCGCCTCGACCGCCGCGGACTGATCCGCCCCGGCCACCACGCCGACCTGGTCCTCTTCGACCCGCAGACCGTCCGCGACACCGCCACCTTCGACGATCCCCGCCGCCCCGCCGACGGCATCGCCCACGTCCTGGTCGGCGGCGTCGCCGCCCTCAGCGACGGCAAACCCACCGGCGACCTCGCCGGGCGGGCGCTGCGCCGCGACACCGACGGGCTGGTGCGGGCAGTGAACTGACGGCGCGCCGCGCGGCCGTCCGCCGTACGGCAGGCGCAACCGGCAGGTGGGAGAACAGGAGTGGGAGACAAGGTGACCGGAGGGGTCGGAGTGACCGGAGTGAGCGAAGTGACCGGAGCGGCTGAGGCTGCCGGGAGGGCCGGGACGGCCGGAGTGGCTGCGGCTGCCGGCGTGACCGAGGCGGCGGAGGCGGCCGATCTTCGGGTGGCGCTGGCCGCACAGCCGGTGATAGCCGTGGTGCGGGCACCGGTGATCCCCGATCCGGTCGCGCTGTGCGAAGCACTCGCCGAGGGCGGCATCGCCTGGACCGAACTCACGTTCACCACACCGGACGTGGCCCGCCACGTCGCCGCCGCGGCGAAGGCCGGCTGCCGGATCGGCGTCGGCACCGTCCTCACCGCCGAGCAGGCCCGCGAGGGCATCGACGCCGGCGCCCGGTTCCTGGTCACCCCCGGCCTGCGCCCCGCCGTCGCCGCCGTCGCCCGGGACGCGGGGATCCCCGTCGTGATGGGCGCGTTGACGCCCACCGAGGTCGCCGACGCCCTCGACCTCGGGGCCGCCGCCGTGAAGATCTTCCCCGCGAAGACCTTCGGCCCCGGCTACTTCAAGGACCTGCGCGGACCCTACCCCGGCATCCCCCTGGTCGCCTCCGGCGGCGTCAACGCCGGCAACGCCAAAGCCTTCCTCGACCACGGCGCCCTCGCCGTCTGCGCCGGCACCGACGTCGTCCCCCCGGCGGCCGTCGCCGCCGGCGACTGGTCCGACATCACCCGCCGGGCGAAGGCCTTCGTCGCCTCCCTCGGCTGAGTGGCCGGTCGGCCACGCCGGGCGCGAGGCACCCGGGCCGTCGCTCTCCGGCTCCGCGCGGAGAGCGGAGAGCGGGAGCGGAGAGCCGAAGCGGAACCGGAAAGCGGTTGCCGGAAGGGTCCGTCCGGGCCTACCGGCTGCGGGTGGTGGAGTACAGGTGGCTGTCGCGGAACTCGGTCGCCGCGAGCGTGCGGCCGACGATGATGACCGCCGTACGGATCACGCCCGCAGCCTTCACCTGGACGGCGAGGTCGCCGAGCGTGCCGCGCAGCACCAGTTCGTCCGGGCGGCTGGCCATCGCCACCACCGCGGCGGGGCAGTCCGGCCCGTAGTGGGGGAGCAGTTCCTCGACCACGCTGTCCACGTAGCGGGCCGCCAGGTGCAGGACGAGCAGCGCGCCGCTCTTGCCGAGCACCGCGAGCTCCTCGCCGGGCGGCATCGGCGTCGCCTGCCGGGCCACCCGGGTCAGGATCACCGTCTGGCCGACGGTCGGCACGGTCAACTCCCGCTTCAGCGCCGCCGCGGCCGCCGCGAACGCCGGCACGCCCGGCACCACCTCGTACGGGATGTCCGCGGCGTCCAGGCGGCGCATCTGCTCCGCCATCGCCGAGAACACCGATGGGTCGCCCGAGTGCAGGCGCGCCACGTCCTGCCCCGCACGGTGCGCCCGGACGATCTCCGCGACGATCTGGTCGAGGTCCAGGTTCGCGGTGTCCACCAGGCGCGCGTCCGGCGGGCAGTCCGCCAGCAGCTCCTGCGGCACCAGGCTGCCCGCGTACAGGCACACCCCGCAGCTCGCCAGGGTGCGCTGGCCGCGCACCGTGATCAGGTCGGCCGCACCCGGACCGGCGCCGATGAAATAGACCGTCACTTCGCTGCTCCTCCGACTTCCTCGGCCGCGCCGGACGCCCCGGCACCGCCGCCCTTGACGACGCTCCACTGGGTCACCGGCATCGCCTGCCGCCACCCCGTGAACCCGCCCACCGGCACCGCGTGCGCGACGCTCAGCTTCACCAACTCACCGCCGCAGCGCCGGTACCACTGCGTCAGCAGCGCCTCCGACTCCAGCGTCACCGTGTTCGCCACCAGCCGCCCACCGGGGCGCAGCGCCGCCCAGCACGCCTCCAGCAGGCCCGGCGCGGTCAGCCCGCCGCCGATGAACACGGCGTCCGGGACGTCCAGTTCGGCCAGCGCCGCCGGCGCCGCACCGTGCACCACCCGCAGCCGGGGCACCCCGAGCGCGGCCGCATTGCGGACGATCCGCCCGGCCCGGACCGGGTCGCGCTCCACGCTGACCGCCCGGCAACTGCGGTGCGCCCGCAGCCATTCGATGCCGATCGATCCGGAGCCGCCGCCGATGTCCCACAACAGCTCGCCCGGGGCAGGGCCGAGCGCCGCGAGCGTCGCCGCCCGGATGTGACGCTTCGTCAGCTGTCCGTCCGATTCGAAGAGTTCGTCGCGGAGGCCGGGCGTCAGCTGCTGGCGGGGCGCGCCCGGGGCGGCGGCGCAGTCGACGGCCAGCACGTTCAGCGGATCGCCCGGCGCCAGCGACCAGCCGTCCGCCACGCCCTCGCGCAACGCCTCGGCGGGGCCGCCCAGTTGCTCCAGCACCCGGATCCGGCTCGGGCCGAACCCGCGCTCCGTCAGCAGCTTCGCCACCAGCGCCGGGGTCGAGGCGTTCGCGCTCAGCACCAGCAGCCGGCGGCCCGGGTAGAGCGCCGCGTGCAGCGACTCCGGGGCGCGCCCGACCAGCGTCACCACCTCGGTCTCCTCCACCGGCCAGCCCAGCCGGGCGCACGCCAGCGACACCGAGGACGGGTGCGGCAGCACCCGCAGGGAGTCGGCCGGCGCCCCGCACTCGATCAGCGTCCGGCCGATCCCGTAGAACATCGGATCGCCGCTCGCCAGCACCACCAGCCGCCGCTGCGCGAACCGGGCCAGCAGCCCCGGCACCGACGGTCGCAGCGGCGACGGCCACGACACCCGATCCGCCGTCACCTCGTCCGGCAGCAGCGCCAACTGCCGGGCTCCGCCCAGCACGGCCTCCGCCGCGAGGAGCGACTCCCGGGCCGCCGCCGACAGGCCCGGCCAGCCGTCCGCACCGACCCCCACCACGGTGATCGCAGACACGCGCAAACTCCTCACAGCTCGGGGGACGGGCAGCCCGCAGCCTACCCGCAGGCGACCGACGTCCCCCCCACGAGCTGCGGAGATCCACCGTGCGACATTGGCCACACCCGGCGACGGGCGGGCCTCTCCGGACGGCCGGTGCGGGTCTCCGGCCGTCAGCCCTGCCCGGGTACCAGGTGGACGGCGGGCTGCGAGGGTGTGCCGGGCTCCGCCGGGGTAGGGGGGAAGGCGTGGCGGAGCAGCAGCAGGGCGAAGATCTCCTGGGCGATGCCGTCCGGGTGGCGGGAGTGCAGCAGCCGGCCGGGGGCCGGGTCCGGTCCGCGGGTCGGCTGCGGTCCACGGGCCGGGTGCGGTCCGGGGGTTGGACGTGATCCACGGGTCGGGTGCGGTCCGGGGGTCGGGTGCGGTCCGGGACCGGGGTGAGCGGGCGTCAACCGGTCGAGGGCGGTGTCGGTCCGGGCCTGGTGGACGAAGCGGGTGGCCAACTCGGCAGCCGGGGCGGCGGCGGGGTCGAGGATGCTGGTGAGCAGGCGGTGCGGCGGGGCGTGGCGCGGGTCGGTGTCGAGGCGGTAGTCGATGACGCGGACCTGCGCCGGGCAGTCGCGTTCGCGCCCCGGTTCGGCGAGTCGGGAACCGTCGTCCAGCCGCTCGGTGATCGGGAGCCGCAGGCTGCCCGGCACCTGCCACAGCAGGTCCGCGCCGCCCGCGCGGGCCGCGTGCCAGGTGGTCGGGTCGGTCGTGCCGCGATCCGCGAGGGCGAGCGTGCCGCGCGTCAACGCCGGGTAGATGGCCGCTTCGAGGGCGCTCTCGTGGTCCGGGACGGGCCCGACGTCGGCGGTGAACACGGTGCCGGTGCCGCACTCGACCAGCGCACTGACCCGCGCCTGCGGGAAGCAGCCGGAATCCTGAACGGTGGCGTGACGGCCGGTGGTTGGGGCTGTCCTGGAGCGGGCCGGCCGGCCGGTCGCGCGCGTGGCGGTCGCGCGCGTGGCGGTCGGCGCGGCGGCGATGCCGGCGGGGCGGCCGAAGAACTCGGCGTTGGGCGCGGTGTCGGGGACGTCGAAGACCGCGCCGTCCAGGGCGACCAGTCGCAGGTCGTGGAACCAGGCGGCGTCCGTGCGGCGGGCGGCCGGTGCGGGACGGGTCAGGTCGAACAGGCGGCGCAGCGGCTCCGGGCCGAGTCGCAGCCGGGCCCGGTCGATCGCGGGGGCGGCCGGCAGGTGCCTGCCCTGCGGCCACCAGGGTTCCCGCTCCAGGGCGTCGACCAGCAGGCGAGCGGTCTCCGCGTGGCCGTGCCCGTCGAACAGGCCCATCGCCAGCACGAAGTAGACCAGCACCCGGGCCGGCAGCAGGGCGCCACGCCGGTCGACCCGTCCGCAGTCGAGCAGCACCTCGTCGACCAGGGCGGGAGGGAACGCACGCGTCAACCCGCCCAGTGCGGCCCGCTCCGCGAGCTGTCCGTCCGTCGACGCGTCTCTCTGCCCGGGCGCTGACACGAAGCGTTCAACGAGCCGCAGGTCGTGAAGTCACTGCGCCGTCAGGCGCTCGGCGAGCGGCGCGGGGAAGTGTGCGGGGGAGCGGGGCCGGTTCCGTCAGTCCAGGGCGTCGGCGGCGCGGCGCAGGGCGTGGGTGGCACGGGCCAGCAGATGACGCAGCTGGTCGCGTTCGGCGGCGGTGAACTCGTCGGACAGGGCCTGCTCGACGGCGGCGGCGCGGTCGTCGGCGAGCTCCAGCGCGGCGCGGCCCCGGTCGGTGAGGCGGGTCTCCAGGACGTTGCGGTGCCAGCGGTGCGGGGCGCGCTCGACCAGGCCGCGTTCGGCGAGGAGCTTGAGCAGCACGGCCATGGCCTGCGGGGTGACCTGGCAGGCGCGGGCGAGCGCCGCGCCGCTGATGCCCGCGTTCTCCGCGAGCACGAACAGGGCCGCGTACTGAGGCACCGTCAGTCCGGCGGGCTCGACGGCGGTGCGCTTGGCGGCCAGCAGTTCCTGGTCGGCGAGGTGCAGGTCGATGCCGAGACGGTCACTGGCAGGCATTCCCATGCGCCGATGCTACAAGGGCTGCTGGTGGTCGTGACATTGACAGGCATCAAGGTATTGATGATGATCGCAGTGTTGAGCGCCGAGCGCCGAGCGCCGAGCGCTGGGTGCTGGGTGCTGGGCGTTGGGCGTTGGGCGTTGGGCGCTGGGCGTGCGACGGCTGCGCGAGTGCCAGCACTGCGACCCGTGTGATGTTGATTTGTCGATCTGTCAGCCTGGCTGGCACCCGCGTCCGGAGGACCGAACGATGACCGACCTCTCCTTCCTCTCCGCTCCCGGCATGGCCGCCGGCTTCGCGGCCGAGACCCGCCCGAGGGCGCACGGGGCGGGCATCGACGTCCACGAGTACGACCGGGTCACCGCGCCGCTGGAGTCCCTGCTCCAGTGGCCGGACGCCTGCCGCGCCGCCGCCCTCCGGCACTGCGCCGCCGCCGAGCGGGCCGCCGAGCGCGGCCACCGCCGGACGGCGGGAGAACGTCACCGGCTGGCCGCGCGCTGGTTCCACCTCGGGACCCTGCTCCCCGATCCGGACCGGGGCCGGGCGGCAGACCTCGCCGCGGAGGCGGACCGGGCGATGGGGCGGTCACTGGCGCTCCTCGAACCGCAGGCCCGCCGGCTGTCCGGCGACGGCTACGCGGGCTGGCTGCGGCTCCCGCAGGCCGGGACCGAGGTCGATGCCGGGGCCGGTGCCGGTGCCGGAGTCAGGGCCGGAGTTGGAGCCGGGGCCGGGGTCGAGGTCGGGGCCGGGGACGCGGACGGTAAGCGCTTTCCGGTCGTGGTGGTGATCCCTGGCATGGACTCCACGAAGGAGGAGTTCCACCTCCTCGCGGACGCGCTCCTCGCCCGCGGTCTCGCCGTGCTGGCGATCGACGGCCCCGGGCAGGGCGTGATGGCGGCCGAGACGTCCATGAGTGCGGACGGCCACCGGCCGGCACTCGCCCGGGCGTTGGACGCGCTCGCCGCCGACGGTGCCGACGGTGGCCGCCTCGACCCGGAGCGGGTCGCGGTGGTGGGTCTCAGCCTCGGTGGGTACTTCGCCGCGAGCGTCGCCGCCCAGGACGCGCGGGTGCGGGCAGCGGCGCTGGTCAGCGGACCGTACCGGCTGGAGTGGGACGCGCTGGTCCCGTTCGTCACCGCCACCCTCGACCGGCGCTGCGGCGGCCCGGAGGCCGCGCGCAGGTTCGCCGACGGGATCGACCTGCGCGCTCTCGCGCCGTACCTGGACGGCCCGCTGCTGCTGGTCGAGGGCGGCGAGGACCGGATCCCCGGCGTCACCAACGCGGAAGCGCTTTCCGCGCACCTGCCGCACGCCGAGGTGCTGCACGTCCCGCACGGCAACCACCTGCTCGGCAACGCCCTGGCGGACTGGCTGCCGGAGACCGCCGACTGGCTCGCCGACGCACTGCTGACGAAGCGACAGGCGGAGCGGACGGCGAACCGGTAGGTGTGCTGAGCTCGCCGCTCCGTGCAGAATCGACCCGATGAACTCCCCGCTGCCCCTGCTGTTCCTCGACGTCGACGGCCCGCTGATCCCGTTCGGCGGCGACCCCGCCCGCCGCCGGACCCACCTGACGGACCGTCGCATCCGCGAACTGACCGGCGCGTCCAACCCGCTGCTGACGCGGGTCGATCCCGCCAACGGTCCCCGACTCGCCGCGCTGCCCTGCCGGTTGATCTGGGCCACCACCTGGTTCGACGACGCGAACACCTGCGTCGCCCCGCTGCTCGGGCTGCCGCCGATCCCCGTCCTGCCCGACCCGCCGCTCTCCGAGCCCGACCCCGCACCCGGCGTCCACTGGAAGTCCCCCGCCCTGGTGGCGCACGCCGCCGGCACCCCCTTCGCCTGGGTCGACGACGAGATCACCGAGGCCGACCGTCGCTGGATCGCCGACCACCACCCGGGGGCGGCCCTGCTCTACCGCGTCGACCCCGACATCGGTCTGACGGAACGGGACTTCGCACCCCTCACCGCCTGGCTGCGCAACCCGACCTGACGGGCACCCCCGCCGGAGCGGTCGGCGTTCGGGCCGCCGTGCGACCGGAAGGCCGGAGCTGTCACAGGTCGAGGCAGAGCGCCTCCGGAAGGCCACGGATCCACGCTGCCCGCTCCGGCTCGGCGACGGCGAGGCGTTCCAGCGCCGCAACGAAGCGCCGGCCCTCGGCGGGCTCCAGGCTGCCGAGTTCGTGAGCGATGTCCTCAAGCGTGCTCAGCGCGAGGTTCGAGTCCTGCCCGACGGAGACCAGATCCTCCAACGTCGCGATCGCGGTCACCAGCGCCCTGACCAGCCCGTCCCCCGGAACCACCGAGCCGCTTCCCTCTGCCACCTGAGTGATCACGCGACGATGCTGTCACGCACGCCGACGGCCCGAACGTCGGGGGCCCGCCCGGCCGATCGAAGGCGCGCCGGCCCGGGCGCGCACGGCAGGGAAGCGGCACCGGCTGCACCGGCAGGCAGGCGCACTCCCGGAAGTCCGCGGCGAGACGCAAGCGCGCCAAGCAGAGGAACAGTTCGGCGTGGCGTTCTCCGACCACGCCGTCCCGGCGCTGCGCCCGATGCCGCCGGGCCAGCAATCCCGTATCCCGTAGATGTGGAGAACCCTAATCACGACCGGAGTGCTCGTGAAGTGCCGTCAGGTGGTCGCCGAGGCGGCGGTTTCGGGTGTGGCGAGCCTCCAGGCGGGTGGCGGTGGGGAGTTGGGAGAGTTCGGCGAGGGCGTGGGTGACGGCGGTGGCCAGGTGGGTGCGGAGATCGGCGGGGTCGTCGGTCTCCGGGACGACCTGGTCGACCAGGCCGGTCGCGGCCAGTGCGGTGGCCGTGATGCCCTGAGCGCGGGCGAGTTGAGGGGCGTGGTCGCCGTCGCGGTGGACGATGGCGGACGCGCCCTCGGGCGGCAGCGGGGCCAGCCAGGCGTGTTGGGCGGCGATCACCCGGTCGGCGGGCAGCAGGGCGAGGGCGCCGCCGCCGCTGCCCTGGCCGAGCAGGACGGCGAGGACGGGGGTGCGCAGTCCGACCAGGGTGGTCAGGCAGTGGGCGATCTCCAGTGCCACGCCGTCGAGTTCGGCCTCGACCGAGAGTTCCGCGCCGACGGTGTCGACCACGGTGAGCAGCGGCATGCCCAACTCCTCCGCCAGTTCGGCCTGTCGGCGTACGGCCCGCAGGTCGGCGGCGGTGAAGGGCAGTTCGGGCAGGTCGGGGCCGGAGCGCTGCTGGGCGACGACCATCACCGGGCGTCCGCCGATCAGGGCGAGGGCCCGGACGAGCGAACTGTCGCCGTCCAGGGGGACGAACAACTCGGCGGTGTGGTGCAGCAGTTCGCGCGCCGAGAGCCGCTCGGGACGGCGGCTGCGGAGCACCGACTCCCAGGCGTCCCCGGCGGCGGGGGACGGCGAGGGCGCAGCGGGGGAGGGCGAACCCGCGGCGGGCGGGCGGGTGGTGAGGACGGTGAGGGCGCGGGAGAGGAAGGTGCGCAGCCGCTCGGGCGGGACGATGGCGTCCAGGCGGCCGTGGGTGGCGAGGGTTTCGGCGCGCTGGACGGTCGGCGGCAGCGGCTCGCCCCGCAACTCCTCGTAGACGCGCGGGCCGAGGAAGCCGAGGCGGGCGTTCGGTTCGGCGAGGACCAGGTGGCCCAGGGTGCCCCAGGAGGCGAACACGCCGCCCATGGTGGGGTTGCGCAGGTAGGTCAGGTAGGGCAGGCCGGCGGCGCGGTGGGCGTGGACCGCGGCGGTGACGCGGACCATGCACAGGAACGCCGCGGAGCCCTCCTGCATGCGGGTGCCGCCGGAGACCGGCAGGGCGAGCAGCGGCAGGCGTTCGGCGGTGGCGCGCTCCACGGCCCGGGTGATCCGTTCGGCCGTGGCGACGCCGATCGATCCGCCCAGGAAGCCGAACTCGCAGGCGACCAGGGCCAGCGGCTGCCCGTCCAGCAGGGCGCGGCCGGTGAGCACCGCCTCGTCCATGCCGGTGCGGGCCCGGGCCCGGGCGAGGGCGTCCCGGTAGCCGGGGTCGGCGGGCTCCGCGGTGATGGGCTCGTCCCAGGACGTGAAGCTGCCGGGATCGACCAGCAGATCGAGGAGCTGGCGTGCCGTCACCTGGGGCCTCCATCAGGGAGAACGGGAGCGGGGAGCGGCGAAGGGGGCTTCGCGGTGCGAGCCTACGGGCGGACGCGGCCCGGCGGCGGGCGCGCCGCACAGTGGTGACCGGGATCACCGGGGCCGGCCCGCACCGCGCAGGGGCAGGGCGGCGGTCGGGCAGCAGCAGGACGGTGTCCGGGAGGGACGGGTCGCCGGGCGGGGCGGTGGAACGTGATGGGCCGCCGGGCGGGGCGGTGGAACGTGATGCACCAGACACGGGGCTAATTGGTATCCGAGATGCCGAATTGGCTAGAGTCGGCGCCGTGAGGCTGACCAAGAGCACCGACATCGCACTGCGCATCGCGATGCGCCTGGCGGTGCTGGACGAGGACCAGAGTCCGACCACCCGCGAAGTGGCCGAGGCGGTCGACGTCCCCTACAACCACGCGGCGAAGGTGGTCAGCCGTCTCCAGCACCTGGGCGTGGTCGAGGCCCGGCGCGGACGCGGTGGCGGGCTCGCCCTGACCGCCGCCGGCCGCACCGGCTCGCTCGGCCGGATCGTCCGGGAACTGGAGGGCGCCGGGGACGTGGTCGGCTGCGAGGACGAGCCGCCCTGTCCGCTGCGGCACGCCTGTCGACTGCGCGGGGCGCTCCGCCGGGCGCAGGAGGCGTTCTTCGCGACGCTCGACCCGTTGACCGTGGCCGATCTGGTCGGTCCGCCGACCGGTCCGGTCCTGCTCGGACTCCCCGGCCGTGGCTAGCCGGGGCCGGTCCGGCTGGACTTCGGGGGTGGGAGCGGAGCCCCGCGACGGTGGTGCGCCGCCCGGCGGCTGATCCGCCGTCAGCTCTCCGCCGGGTAGCTGCACGGGGCCGTCCGCGGTCGGTCCGGACATGCTCGGAAAGCGCTTTCCGGCACCGGGCGGATCCAGCCTCACCAGCCGTTTCCGGCTGCGCCGGGCGGTGCCGGGAGTGGGCGGAGGCTCCGGCGGCGCGGGCGTAAGCAGTGGTACCAAGTGTTCTCAGCAGTACGCGTTCCAGGCATTCCCCTTCCAGGCATTCCCACACCGTAAAATGCGCATCTCAGATGCGAGTTTGGAGCTTCGGATGCTCTCCGAGAAGTCCGCGCAGACCGTGCGTGCCACCCTGCCCGTGGTGGGCGCGGCCATCGAGCAGATCACCGGCTCGTTCTACAGCCGGCTCTTCGCCGCCCACCCCGAACTGCTGCGCGACCTGTTCAACCGGGGCAACCAGGCCGACGGCAGCCAGAAGCAGGCGCTGGCCGGCTCCATAGCCGCGTTCGCGAGCGCCCTGGTGAACCACCCCGACGAGCGGCCGGACGCCATGCTCGCCCGCATCGCCCACAAGCACGCCTCGCTCGGCGTCACCGGCCCGCAGTACCAGGTCGTCCACGACCACCTGTTCGCCGCCATCGTCGAGGTGCTCGGAGAGGCCGTCACCCCCGAGGTCGCCGAGGCCTGGGAAGAGGTGTACTGGCTGATGGCCAACGCCCTGATCGCCCTCGAACAGCGGCTGTACGAGGAGAGCGGCACCCGCGGCGAGCGCCGCCCCTACACCGTGGTCTCCCGCACCGCCGAGACCGCGGACGTCGCCACCTTCCTGCTGCGCCCGGCCGACGGCGGCCCCGTCCCGTCCCACCGGCCCGGCCAGTACGTCTCCGTGCAGGTCGAACTCGCCGACGGCGCCCACCAGATCCGCCAGTACAGCCTGTCCGGCCGGCCGGAGGGCGGCCTGCAGATCACCGTCAAGCGGGTCGCCGGCGACCCGGCCGGCGAAGTCTCCACCCACCTGCACCGGCACGCCGACGAGGGCACCGTCCTGCTCGTCAGCGCCCCGTTCGGGGACGTGCAACTGGCCGACGAGGACCGCCCGGTCGTGCTCGCCTCGGCCGGCATCGGCTGCACCCCGATCATCGGGATGCTCGCCCACCTCGCCGGGACCGGCGCTCCCCGCAAGGTGATCGCGGTCCACGGCGACCGGCAGGAGTCCGCGCACGCCTTCCGCGAGGAGTTCGGCCGACTGGTGGCGAAGCTGCCGGACGCCGAGGCTCACGTCTGGTACGAGCACCCGGAGGGCGAGTGGCCCGTCGACCGCACCGGCCGCGTCGACCTGACCGGCCTGGCCGTCCCCGCCGACGCCGTCGCCTACCTGTGCGGCCCGCTGCCGTTCATGCGCGCCGTGCGCACCCAACTGCTGGAGGCCGGCGTACCCGCCGCCGACATCCACTACGAGGTCTTCGGCCCGGACATGTGGCTCGGCCGGTAACGCCGCCCGGTCCGGTCCGTTCGGCCACCGCCCGGGAAGCGGTGGCCGAACGGGACGGACGAACGGACCGGCCCGAAGGCGGACGGCGGCACGCGTCGGCGAAAGCCGGGGCGGTTCGCCGACGCGCGGTGCGGGCCGGGCGGGGAGTCACTTCAGGACGGCGCGGATCGCCTCCCGGAGCTGCTCGCCGTCCGGCTGCAACGCCCGGTCCAGGCCCAGGGCGAACGGCAGCACCGCGCCGTCCGGCCGGGTCACCCGCCGCGGCGGCGCGAGCAGCCGGCCCTCCTCGCAGGCGATCGCCAGCACCTCGGCGGCGAACCCGGCGAACCGGTTGGAGTCGTCCAGCACCACCAGCCGCCCGGTGCGCCCCAGCGAGGCCAGCAGCGCCGCCCGGTCGAACGGGTACAGGGTCCGCGGATCGAGCACCTCCACCGACACCTCGCCCGCCAACTCCGCTGCCACCGCCAGTGCTTGGTGCACCAGATGGCCGACGGCGACCACCGTGACGTCCGTGCCCGACCGGTGCGTGCGCGCGGCGCCCAGCGGCACCGGCGACAGCGGCGCCGTCACGTCCTCCCGGACGCCCAGCGCGCCCGCCGGGGCGAACAGCACTACCGGATCGTCGTCCGCGATCGCCGAACTCAGCAGCCCGTACGCGTCGGTGGGCGTCGCCGGCACCAGTGTCTTGATGCCGACGTGCGCGAACAGGCCGTACGGGTGGTCCGAGTGCTGGCCCGCCCAGCCGCTGCGGGAACCCGAACCCGGCACCACCACGGTCAGCGGAACCCCCGCCTGACCACCCGTCATCAACGAGAACTTGTGCGCCTGGTTCGCGAGTTGCTCGAACACCAGGAACAGCAGCGACGGGATCTGCAGCTCGATCACCGGGCGCATCCCGGCCAGCGCCGCACCGATCCCCGCCGACGTGAACGCCTGCTCCGACAGCGGCGTGTCCACCACCCGCTGCGCGCCGAAGCGCTGCTGCAGACCCGGCGTCAGGCCCGCCAGGCCCGCGCCCACGTCCTCGCCGAACACGCACACCGCCGGGTCCGCCTCCAACGCGTCCGCCAGCGCCCGGTTCATCGCCTTCGCGTACGACAGCAGGGTCACGGCATCGCTCCCGCCCGGGGCCGCAGCCCGCTCGCATACAGGTGGTCGGCCGCCGTCGCCGGATCCGGCTCCGCCGAACCGAGCGCGAACTCGGCGGCGGCGGCCAGGAGTTCCGACACCTCGGCGTCGATCGCGGCGACCGTGCCGGCCGGCAGGGCCGCGGCGGCGGAGGCCAGCGGGTCGCGCTCGCGCCAGGCCGCCACCTCCTGCGCGGTCCGGTAGGACAGCCGGAAGCGGCGCTCCATGGTGTGGTGCGCCTCGAAGCGGTACGTCAGGCACTCCAGGAAGGCCGGCCCGCCGCCCGCACGGGCCGCCGCCACCGCCCGCTCCGCGGCCGCACGGACCGCCTCCACGTCCATGCCGTCCACCGTCTGCGCCGGGATGCCGAACGCCTCGGCCCGGCCGCACGCCGAACCGCCGACCGCCGCACCGGCCGGCAGCGTCGTCGCGTAGCCGTTGTTCTCGCACACGAACAGCACCGGAGCCCGCCAGATCGACGCCAGGTTCAACGCCTCCAGCAGCACGCCCTGGTTGAGTGCGCCGTCGCCGAAGAACGAGGCCACCACCCGGGGTCGGCCCTGCCGCTGCGCCGCCCAGGCCGCGCCGACCGCGATCGGCGCGCCCGCGCCGACGATGCCGTTCGCACCGAGGATGCCCAGCGAGAGGTCCGCGGCGTGCATCGACCCGCCCCGGCCCCGGTTCAACCCGTCGACCCGGCCCGCCAGTTCGGCCAGCAGCCGGCCCGGGTCGGCGCCCTTGGCGAGCACGTGGCCGTGGCCGCGGTGGGTGGACGTCAACCGGTCCTTCGCGCCGAGCGCCGCGCACACCCCGACCGCCACCGCCTCCTGGCCGATGTACGGGTGGGTTCCGCCGACGATCAGCCCCGACCGCACCCACTCCAGGGCCAGTTCCTCGAACGAGCGGATCAGCCGCATCATCCGGTACCGCCCCGCCGGGTCCGCCAACTGTGGCAGGCTCACCGGCCCGACCGCCACAGCACCGGGCAGAACTCCGGGTCCGCGTAGTCCGGTTGCCCGTCGGCCGTGCGCCGCACCACCGCGTCGTGGTTGTACACCACCGGCGTGCCGTCCGGCCTCAGGAACGAGCGGTAGCGGTTCGAGCCGTCCTGAAGGTGCAGCGAGACCGCCCGGCGCGGCTGCGCGGACCGGTTCGGGCCCGAGCCGTGGTACGTGCGGCAGTGGTGGAACGAGACGTGCCCGCGCGGGATCTCCACCGGCACCGTCCGCACCTCCGCGCCGTTGAACTCGGCGTTCTCGTGCAGCAGTTGTTCCAGTTCGGAGCGGTCGCGGGCGGCGAAGTGCCGGGTCGAGTCGTCGCCGCCGGGCCGCTCCTCCCACCGGTGGCTGCCGTCCACCATGGTGATGGTGCCCATCTCCTCCGTGCAGTCGTGGAACGGCAGGAACGCCGTCAGCATCCGCTGCGAGGTCGACGTCTGCCAGTAGTGCTTGTCGAAGTGCCACGGCACCACGTTGCTCGGCTCGCCCGGCACCGGCGGCTTGTAGATCAGCGTCGCCTGGAACACCCGGATCTCCTCCACCTGTGCCAGGCGCGCCGCCACCGCGCCCAGCAGCGGCTTGCGCAGGATCCGGCCGATCTCGGCGTGCTGGTAGTGCACGTAGTCGTTGTGCCGCTGCACCGGCCCGTCGGCCGGCGTCCAGTTCGCCAAGTGCGGCGGACGGGCCGGGAGTTCGCGGTCCCGCTCGCCCGCGTAGTAGCGCTCGGTGGCGGCCTGCAGCGCATCCAGCTCCTGGTCGCTGAACAGTCGACGCGACAGGTACCAGCCGCGCTCCGCGTACTCCAGCACCTCCTCGGCCGTCGGCAGCAGCGCCGACTCCTCCTCCGACAGGCCGAACGGGTCGATGGCGGTGGTCACGTGAGGGCTCCCCTTCGGTTCAGTGGTCCGCGGTGGCGGCGCGCTCGCGCTCCACCGCCTCGTACAGGGCCTTGATGTTGGCGGTGCCGAACGAGCCGGCGCCGCGCCGCTCGACCAGCTCCAGGAAGAACGTCCGGCGCGGATGGGTGGAGCGGGCGAAGATCTGGAACAGCTCGCCGCCGTGGTCCCGGTCCACCAGCACGTTGGTGTCGCGCAGCTCGTCCACCGGAATGCCGGTCGGACCGAGGCGCGCCTCCAGAGCACGGTAGTACGCACCCGGCGTACTGAGGAACGCCACGCCGCGGGCGTTCAACTCCCGCACCGCAGCGGTGATCGACGCCGTGGTGAACGCCACGTGCTGGGCGCCCGCGCCGCCGTGCGCCTCCAGGAACCCGTCGATCTGGCCGGACGCCCGCGAGGTGTCCGGCTCCAGCAGGGTGAACGTGACGGTGCCGCACGGGCTCTGCACCACCCGCGAGTCCATCGCCTGCGCGCCGACCTCGATGTACTCCCGGAAGATCTCCCGGAATCCCAGGCCGCGCACCGCCCACTCCACCGAGGCGTCCAACTGCCCGCCCGGCACCGCGATCGCCACGTGGTCCAACTCCAACAGCGCACCGGCCCCGGGGAGTTCACCATCTGGCAGCAGGTCCCGCGCGTCCGCGAACCGCACCGCGAGGTCGCCGAACCCGGAGACCGTGCCCGCCCCGTCCAGGCAGCCGCCGCCGGCGTTCAGCGCCCGCTCGGCCGCCGCGGCCGCCGCCACCCCGTCGGCGTGCCGCAGCGCGACCACCGCCACGCCGTCGCCGTGCCGCCGCACCCACTCCGCCACCTGGTGCTCGGCCTCCACCGCCGAGGTCACCAGCAGCCGGATCGAGCCCTGGTGGGCCAGCACCTGCGCCGTCCCCGGCGCGGTCCGGGACGGCCGGCTCAGCGTGAAGCCCCACTCGTCGCGCAGCTGCGCGGCGTACTTGTGGGCGTCCTCCGCGTACAGTTCGAGATAGGCGATGCCCGCCACGGTCATGAGTCCCCTCCGAGATGCTCGGCCGCGACGCCGAGGTGCTTGGCCGTGATGCCGAGATGGCCGGCTGCGGTGCCGAGGTGGTCGGCCGCGACGCCGACGTGCTTCGCGGTGATGCTCGGCGGGCCGAACACCAGGCTCAGGTTGTGGCCGCCGAACGCGAACGAGTTGGACAGGGCGTGCCGCACCGGACGGCGCAGCGCGGCGCCGCGAATGTGCTGCAACTCGCAGTCGGCGTCGGGCTGTTCGAGGTTCAGGGTGGGCGGCAGCAGGCCCTCGGCGACGGCCAGCGCGGACACCGCCGCCTCCACCGCGCCGGCCGCGCCCAGCAGATGGCCCGTCGCTCCCTTGGTGGAGCCGACCAGGGGGCCGGGCCCGCCGAACACCTCGCGCAGCGCCGAAGCCTCGGCCCGGTCGCCCAACTTGGTGCCGGTGCCGTGGGCGTTGACGTAGTCCACGGCCGAGGCGTCCAGGCCCGCCGAGCGCAGCGCCGCCCGCATCGCGGCGGCCGCGCCGGCCCCGTCGGGACGCGGCACGGTCGGGTGGTGGGCGTCGGTGGCCGCGCCCCAGCCGGACAGTTGCGCGTACGCGGCGGCGCCGCGCGCGGCCGCGTGCTCGGCCCGCTCCAGGACCAGGACGGCGCTGCCCTCGCCGAGCACGAAGCCGTTGCGGCGGGCGTCGAACGGCCGGGAGGCCTTCGTCGGGTCGTCCCAACCTACGGCCAGGGCACGTGAGTTGTCGAAGGCGGCGGCGATGGTCGGGTGCAGCGGGGCCTCCGCGCCCCCGCACACCACCACGTCGGCCTCGCCGCCGCGGATCAGCCGCAGGCCCTCGGCGACGGCCTGCGCGCCGGCCGCGCAGGCCGTGATCACCGCCGAGCTGTAGCCGCGGATGCCGTGCGTGATGGCGATCCGGGCGGCCGCCATGTTGGACAGCATGCCGGGCAGCAGGTACGGGCTGACCGCGGCCCGGCCGCGCTCGCGTCGCCCCGCCGCCTGCTGTTCGTAGCTCTCCAGTCCGCCTCCGCCGGTGGCCAGCACCACCGCGACCCGTTCCGGGTCGGTGTCCTGACGGACAGTCAGCTTCGCGTCGGCGAGGGCGTCGTCCGCGGCGGCCAGGGCCAGCAGCAGGAACCGGTCGGCACAGCGGGTCTCGGTCGGTGGCAGCACCTCGGCCGCCGGCACGTCCGGGGCGATTCCGGCGACCCGCAGCCAGCCGGCCGCCGGGTGGCCGTCGGGCGGTGCGGTCAGACCGGAGCGGCCGGCCGCGAGCGCGCGGAACACCTCGGGGACGCCCCGGCCGAGCGGTGTCACCCAGCCGATTCCGGTGATCTGCGCGCCGACGCCGGCGGGCTGCGGGGTGGGGGCGGTGAGGTGCGCCGGGGCGGTGGCGGGGTGCACGGGGGCGGTCACCGGGCGCCGGCCTCGGCGAGGTGCTGCTGCCGCAGCAGGCCCTTGCGGACCTTGCCGGTCGGCCCGAGCGGGATCCGCTCGTCGGGCACGGCGAGGACCGCGCGGACGGTGGCGGCGACGTGCGGCTCCAGCGCGGCCAGCACCCGGCCGGTGAGGTCGCCCGACCCGCTGTCGGCGGAGGCGAGTTGCAGCAGCACGTCGGTGACGACGCGGTCGCCGTCGCGGAACGCCACCACCGTGCAGTCGAGTACGTCCGGGCAGGCGACGAGGACGCGTTCCTCGCTGGCGGCGGTGTGCAGGCGGCGGCCGTCGCCGAGGTCGACGGTGTCGACCAGTCGGTCGACGTGGTAGTAGTAGCCGTCCTCGTCGCGGTACATCAGGTCGCCGGTGAGGAAGTAGTCGCGCAGCCGGGTGCGGTGCGTGGTGACGGAGTCGTTCCAGTAGCCGACCGCCAGGGTGGGGGAGCGGGTGCCCAACTCGCCGACCTCGCCCGGGCCGAGCTCGTTGCCGTCCGGGTCGAGGATCGCGCAGTCGACGAACGCGTGCGGGCGTCCCACGCAGCGGCCGTAGCGGTCGGAGTCCGCGGTGTGGGTGATGAAGAAGTGCGAGTGGCCCATCTCGGAGGAGCCGAGGCCGTCGATGAACACCGAGCCGGCGGTGCGGGCCCGGCCCTGGCGGGTGACGGTCTCGCGCGAGCCCCGGGCGATCAGGCGGCGGATGTGCGCCTCGTGCGCGCAGTCGCCGGTGTTCCACCACAGGCCGACCGAGGACAGGTCGCGGGCGGCGAGGTCGTGCCGGGCCAGGTCGGCCCAGGTGGTGGCGAAGCCGTAGACGGCGAGCGGCCGCCAGTGCTCGATCGCGTCCAGCACTTCCGGGCCCGACTGGCCCGACAGCAGGTGCAGTTGGGCGTCGAAGCTGAGCGCCAGGTTGACCGCGATCAGGGTGGCGGCGTGCGCGGCGGGCAGCGCGCTGAGCACCCGGTCGATGCCCTGCGGGCGGGGCAGCAGCAGCCGGTGCCGGATCGCCGCGTACAGGCCGGCGTGCGAGTGCAGGACGGCCTTCGGCAGGCCGGTGGTCCCGGACGAGTGGGTGATCGCCACCGGGTCGGTCGGCCAGTGCCGGTACGGTTCGGGCGCCGTGTCCGGGTCGCCGGAGCCGAGTTCGGCGGTGTCGGCGAGCAGCTCGGTGCCGAGGTCCAGGCCGGCCAGGGACTTGGCGTGCTCGGTGTCGGCGAGCAGCCCGGCCGCGTTCAGGCGGCGCAGGTAGCGGGCCGAAGTGTCGGCGTCCAGCGCCGGGTTGAGCAGCGCCGGGATCGCACCGAGCCGGGACAGGGCGAGGAAGGCGAGGACCTGGTCGGCCGCCGCGGACGCCTGCACCGCGACCGGGTCGCGTCGGCGCACCCCGCGTGCGTGCAGAGCGGCGGCGCGGGCGCGCACGGCGGTGTCGAGTTGGCGGAGCGTCAGCGCGGTGCGGGCGGGGTGGCCGTCGACGGGGGTGTCGAAGGTCAGCGTCGGCGAGTCGAGGCCGAGCCCCTGTTCGACCCGGGTGGTCAGGACGTTGCCGGCGCCGACTGAGCTGTCCTCGGACAGCACGGCGCGCAGGGTGCGGAGACTCATGGATCCCGTTCTTCTCGTGGTGCGGGACGTCGGCGTGCGGGGTGTCGGGCGCGGGGTGCTGGAGTTGCGGTGCGTCGGGGCGCGGTGGTGCGGGGGTGTCGGTGCGTGCGGTGTCGGGGCGCGGTGGTGCGGGGCGTTGCGGCCCGGTGCGGTGGCCGGGCCGGGCGCGGTCAGGGGGCGAGCAGGGCGGCTGTGGCGTGGTCGGGCGGGCCCTGGACGGCGGTGATCAGCAGGACCTGTTCGGCGTCGCCGTCCTCGATCAACAGGCGTGCCCGGTCGGGGAGTTCGGCCTCGGTGTCGAAGCCGGGGCCGAGCGCGACCACCGGCCCGTCGAGCTGCCAGCGGGCGGCGAGGTGGCCGAGGACCGCGTTCGGGTTGGACTGGAAGAACAGCAGGGGCGGGACGCGCCGTCCGGCGGCGGTGGCGTGGCGGAGCGCGTCCGCGGTGCCGGTGTCGCCGGTCGGGCTGACCAGCAGCAGGGCCGTGCGCGGGGCCGCGACGGCGGGCGGCGGGCCGTAGTGCGCGCGCAGGCAGCGTTCGGCGGTCTCGGCCACCAGGGGGCTGAAGCTGGACTCCACGAAGCCCGCGATGGACGGGAGCCGGTCGTCCGGACGGTCCGGCCAGGCCGCGGCGGCGAGCACCCGGAGCGGGCCGGGCAGTTCCCCGGGAACGAGCGGAGCGGCGTCGGGGGCGGTGGTGAGGGTCATGCGGGAGCCACCAGGAGTGCGGTGTTGGCGCCGCCGAACGCGGCGTTCAGGGTGAGGGCCAGTCCGGGCGCGGCCGGGCGGGGACGGTCGAGCACCAGGTCGAGCGGGCAGCCCGGGTCCGGACGCTGCCAGCCCGCGTTGACGGGCAGCAGCCCGGCGCTCAACGTGCCGACGGTAACGGCGAGTTCGAGCAGCGCGGAGGCCTCCAGGGCGTGGCCGTGCACGGACTTGGTGGAGCTGACCGGAGGGGTCCCGGTCGGGAACAGCGAGACCAGGGCGGCCGATTCTGCGAGGTCGCCGAGCTTGGAGCCCGCACCGTTGGCGTTGACGTAGCCGATCCCGTCGAGCCCGGCGCCGGCCCGGGCGAGGGCGTCGCGCACCGCCCGGGCCAGTCCGGTGCCGTCCGGGTGCGGCCGGCAGACGTGGTGGGCGTCCCCGGTGCGGCTCCAGCCGGCGATCCGTGCAAGGGCGTTGACACCGCGTCGACGCAGTGCCGGAGCGGACTCCAGGACCACGGCGGTGACGGCGTCGCCGAGCAGCATGCCCTGCCGGCCGAGGCTGAACGGGCGGACCGCGCCGTCCCCGGCCAGGGCCCGGCCGGCGTCGAACACCGCGAAGGTGTCCGGCTCGACCAGGTAGCCGGCGGCGACCACCACCCGCTCCCGGCGGCCGGAGGCGATCAGCGCGGCGGCGTCGGCGACGGCCGTGGCGGCGGCCACGCACGCGCCGGTGTACACCTTGGGCCGCAGCCCGGTGCGGTCGGCGACCTCGGCGGCGACCGGTCCGGCCCGCCGGTCGCCGTGCAGGGCGAGCAGCAACTCCGGCGGCCCGGCTTCCGGTTGGCGAGCGACCGCGCCCGCCTCGGCGAGCACGGCCACCAACTGGTCGGCCAGCCGTGGCGATCCGGCCGCCGTGGCGGCCCGGTCGGTGCGGTACCCGGCCGCGGGGAAGCGGTCCACGGGGACGAACGCCGGGCGGCCGGCCAGCACCCCGTCCAGCAGCGCGGGCAGCCCCGCGCCGAACGCCGAACGCACCCCGAGGCCGCCGACCAGGACGGCGCGCCGCGGCGGACCGTTCCGGAGAGCGGTCACGGTCATGGCGCGGCGGCCCCCGCGTCCAGCCGGAACGTGCCCTCGGACCGGGTCGGGGCGTCGGGTCGGAGCGGAGTCTCGGATCGGGGCGGGTCGTCGGGCCGGAGTGCGCGGTCGAGCTGGGCGCCGAGCGCGGCCACCGCGTCGTCCACCGTGCGGATCGTGTCCAAACGGTCGTCGTCCAGGTCGAGTTGAACGCCGTACGTCTGCTCGGCCTCGGCGATCAGCCAGGTGAGTTCGAGCGAGCCGATCTGGTCGTCGACCTGGTCGGGGGAGCGGTCGCCGTAGCGGGCGAGCATCGCCATCGCCTCGGGCCGGCCGAAGCGCGGTTCGGAGCCGGTGCTCATCGGGCGGTGCCCACCGCGGACTTGGCGATCCGGGAGGCGACCTCGGCGCTGAACTCGTCGATGGTCATCAGCGCGGTGGACTCCATGTCGTCCAGCTCGAAGCGGATGCCGAACTCCTCCTCGACCTGCACCGCCAGGTCGGCCAGCGCCAGTGACTCCAGGTCGAGACCGGCCGGGCCGAGGTCGGTCTCCGAAGTGACCTGCGAGACGTCGTAGTTCATCGCCGCCAGGGTGGTGAGGACGAACGAGCGGATCTGTTCCTGCATGGGACCGGTTTCTCCAGCGCGTCGGGGTCGGGTGCTCGGGGTTCACGGGTGCTCCGGGGCAGGGCGCACCGACGGACGGGCGGACGGTGTCTGGAGCCGTCGGCCCGGCCGGGCGCACCGCACCGGAACGGGAAAGGGGAGGAGCGGATCAGTGGGCGGCGTCGGCCTGTCGGCGCAGGGCGGCGGCGTCCCGCAGCAGCTTCCCGGTGGCGGTCCGGGGGAGCTGCGGCATCAGGTGCAGTCGGCGGGGCAGCTTGTACCCCGCCAGTTCCCGGCCCAGCAGTTCGCGCAACTGCTCGGCCGCGCCGCCCCGTTCGGACGGCCGGGAGGAGATGCCGTCGGCGGTCGCGGCGTACGCCTCGATCGCGCCGTCGGCGAAGACCACCACGGCCTCGACCACGCCGGGAAGCCCGGTCAGGGTCTGCTCGACCTCGTTCAGGTCGACCTTGAGGCCGCCGATGGAAATCTGTGAGTCGCGCCGCCCCAGGACGGTGATCCGGCCGGTGTCGGCGTCGAGCAGGGCGGCGTCCCTGGTGTGCAGCAGGCCGTCCGACCAGCGGGTCGGATCGGTCGGTCCCAGGTACGGGGAGCGCGGGCGGGCAATGTGCAACTCGCCGCCGGTCAGCGACAGTTGCACTCCGTGCACCGGCTGAAGGGCCGGATGGTGGCGGCCCGTCAGATCGGTGGCGACGACGCCGGTCTCGGTCATCCCGTACATGGTGCCCAGCGGCACGCCGTAGCGGTCGCGGAACGCCGCGGGCAGCTGGGGCCGGACCAGTTCGCCGGCCACGATCATCCGCCGCAGCTGCGGCAGCTGGGGCGGCGCGGCCGCCGCGGCCAGCAGCTCCGCGTGGAACGGCACCCCGATCACGGTGGTGGGGGCGGTGCCGTCGGCGATCGCGGTGAGGATGCCCGCGGGGGTCATCCGCTGCGTCACCACCAGCTCCACGCCCGCGTGCAGGGCATGCAGCAGTCCGCCGACCAGGCCGAGCACGTGCACCGTCGAGGACAGCAGCACGGTCCGCTCGCCCCGGGCCGGGAACTCCGGAAGCCGTGCGTAGCAGTCGAGTTCGCGCAGCAGGTCGCCGGCCGTGCGGCCGATCACCTTGGACGGGCCGGTCGAGCCCGAGCTGAGCTGGACCAGGACGCGGTCGTCGTCGGCCGCGACCCCGCCACCCGGTAGCGGCCTGAACTGCGGCCGCCCGTCGGCGAGTTCGACCAGGACTCCGGGTTGCAGCCGGTCCACCGCGCGGTCCACCTCGACCGCGGTCAGCCGGTGGTCCAGCAGGACGGCCCGGCTGCCGGCCCGCCAGGTGGCCAGCAGCACCGCGACGAACTCCGCCGAGGGCGGCATCCGCAGCGCGACCGTACCGCGTTCGCCGAGGCCGGCGGCGGCCAACTGCCGCTGCCGCTCGGCCACCAGGGCCCGGAGCGTCCCCCTGCTCACCGGAGCGCCGAAGCGCAGGCACGGTTCGCCGTCCGGTCCGGCGAGTAACTGCTCGTCCACCCAGTCCGCGGCAACCGTGCGGCCGCGCACCGGGGTTGGGATCAGCGTCAACGCAACTCCACGCGCTCGTATGGGAAGCATGGGTCGGAAGTTGTGATGCTTCAGTGTGGATCCCCCGTCGGTGCCGACCTTTGCACGGGAGCGCATCAAGGGTCAAGGTCTATACCAGTGGCGGACCGGACCCCTACGCTGTCCCTCGCTCTCGCACCGGTTGACGGATCATCAGGAGGTTCGGAGACGATGGTTCCGCTCACTCTGGCGGAGCACGGCGAGCTGGCGAAGGGCCGGCTCCCCGCCGTGATCTGGGACTTCTTCGAAGGCGGAGCCGGAGCCGAGTGGAGCCGGCGCGCCAACCTCGCCGCCTGGCGCCGTTACGTGCTGCGCCCGCGCGTCCTGGTGGACGTGTCGGCCCCCGACTGCGGCACCCAGCTGTTCGGCGCCCGGCTGGCCGCCCCGTTCGGGGTCGCACCGATGGCCTACCACCAACTCGCCCACCCCGAAGGGGAGTGCGCCACCGCCCGGGCCGCCGCCGAGGCCGGCGCGCTGCTGGTCGTCAGCATCTTCGCCAGCCGTACCCTGGAGCAGATCGCCGCCGCCGCACCCGGCGCGGCCCGCTGGCTCCAGCTGTACTGGCTGCGCGACCGCGAAGCGCTCACCGCGCTGGTCCGGCGCGCCGAGCAGGCCGACTACCGGGCCCTGGTGCTCACCGTGGACGCGCCCAAGGTGGGCCGCCGACTGCGCGACCTGCGCAACGCGTTCGCGCTGCCGGCCGGCCTGGCCGCCGCCAACCTGGACGCCGAACTCACCAGCAGCGCGCGGCAGTCCGCGAGCGGACGGTCCGGCATCGAGGAGCACTCCCGGCAGCAGTTCGACCCCGCGGTCACCTGGGCCGACCTGGCCTGGCTGCGGCAGCGCACCCGCCTGCCGCTGCTGCTCAAGGGCGTGCTCACCGCCGAGGACGCGCGACTGGCCGTCGAACACGGCGTGGACGGGCTGATCGTCTCCAACCACGGCGGCCGCCAGTTGGACGGCGCGCCGCCCGCACCCGCCGTGCTCCCCGAGATCGTGGACGCCGTCCCCGCCGAGCACCCCGTCCTGGTGGACGGCGGCCTGCGGCACGGCAGCGACCTGGCGAAGGCCCTCGCGCTCGGCGCCCGCGCCGCGCTGGTCGGCCGCCCCGTGCTCTGGGGCCTGGCCCACGGCGGCGCGGACGGCGCCCGGGCGGTGCTCGACCTGCTCCGCGAAGAACTGCTCGACACCATGGTGCTGGCCGGCCGGCCCACCCTCGCGGACCTCGACCGCGGAGCGCTCGCGCCCTGGCCGGGCGGCCGCCGCCGCGCCGTCCTGAGGCCGCACCACTCTCCTTATATATAGGGGAGTGTGACAAGACACCGACAAGCAGCGTTTGGCACCACCCACCGCACGTACGAGAGGACCCCGTGGCGACCACCGCACAACCCGAGCCCGCCGAACGCCGGGGCACCGGACCCGGCGACGACCCGTTCGCGGACTGGGACTGGGAAGACCCCGAAGGGCTCGAAGCCCGCACCGACGCGTTCACCGAGAACCTCGCCCGATGCGCCTCGATCGACCTCGTCCGGCCCGAACTGCCGCGCACCCACCAGGACTTCCAGGAACTCGGCGCCACCGGAATCGAGTTCGCCGCGTTCCGGACCCGGCACCCGCACGGACTCGGCACCGACCTGGTCGCCCTGCACGCCGACACCGGAGCGACCCGCCCCGGCCCGGTCTACCGGATCGACGGCACGCACCTGTTCACCCAGCTCGACATCGCCCGACCGCTCCCGTTCGCCGACCGCAGCGTGGACTGGGTGTACGCCGAGCACCTGATCGAGCACGTCCCGCTCGGCACCGCCGTGCACTGGCTCGGCGAGGTCCGCCGCGTCCTGCGCCCCGGCGGACTCCTCCGCCTCACCACCCCCGACCTGGCCCGCTACATCGACGGCTACCTCGACGGCGACGAGCAGTTCTTCCGCCGGCACCGCCGCCGGCTGCGCACCATGCGGGTCGGCCCGCCGATGCCGGAGCGCCGCGCCTTCATGCTGAACCAGATCTTCTACCACTTCGGACACCGGTGGATCTACGACGAGGCCGAGCTGAGGCACGTCCTGGACCGCGCCGGCTACCACGAATTCGCCATCGAGCGACGGGAGTTCCAGAGCGGCGCACGCCCCGACGTGGCCGCGCTCGACACCGCCTTCCGCAAGGACGAGTCGATCTACCTGGAGGCCGTCGCCCCCGGAGGGCCGCGCTGATGCCACTGCACCCGCAGGCCGAGGCCGTGCGCGCCCGCCGCGCCGCCGCCGGCACCCCGCCGCTGTACACCCTCACCCTCGACCGGGCCCGCGCCGCCGACCTCGCCGACCTGCGCGCCACCGCCGGAACGGGCGAACCCATCGCCGCCGTCGAGGAGTTCACCATCGACGGACCCGGCGGCCCACTCACCCTGCGGCACTACCGGCCGGCGTCCGAAGCCGTCCCGCCAGGACCCGCGCTGCTCTACCTGTACGGCGGCGGCTGGGTGCTCGGATCGCTGGACAACGGCGACCCGATCTGCCGCACCCTCGCCAACGCCACCGGCGCCGCCGTGCTCGCCGTCGGCTACCGGCACGCCCCCGAACACCGCTTCCCCGCCGCCGTCCACGACTGCTACGCCGCACTCGACTGGATCGCCCGCAACGCCCCGCGCCTCGGCCTGGATCCCGACCGGATCGCCGTCGGCGGCGACAGCGCCGGCGGCAACCTGGCCGCCGCCCTCACCCTGCTCGCCCGCGAACGCGGCGGGCCCGCCATCGTCCACCAGCTGCTGATCTATCCCAACACCGACCACCGCGTCCCCGACGACGGGCCGCGAGCGGGCAGCGAGGGGCCGGAACCGACCGGTGACGCACCGGCACCCACCGGTGGGGTACCGTCCGTGGCCGGCGGGGGAGCGGCGGGGACCGGCGAAGGGTCCGCGACGGCCGGCGGGGGAGCGGCGGGGAGCGGTGCAGCCGAGGATCCGGCGCTGTTCAACCGGCACTCGGTCGCCTGGTACTGGTCGCACTACCTCGCCGACCCGGCCGACGCCGCCGACCCCCTGGCCAGCCCGCTGCGCGCCCGCGACCACGCGGGCCTGCCGCCCGCCACCGTCATCACCGCCGAGTACGACCCGCTGTGCGAGGAGGGCGAGCAGTACGCCGCCGCCCTGCACGCCGCAGGCGTCCCCGTCACGCTGCGCCGCTACGCCGGCATGCCGCACGGGTTCTTCGCCATGGCCGGCGTCCTGTACGACGGCCGGGACGCCCAACTCTTCGCCGCCCAGCGACTGATGGCGGCGTACGGTGCCGGGTCGGCGGCCGACCGGTGAGCGGGGTGCTGAAGCTCCGGGAGCTGCACGGCTCGCTCTCCGACCCGCTGCTGGACGCGATGACCTTCCTGAACGAGGTGACCGGGCGCTACCCGGAGGCGATCTCGTTCGCGCCCGGCCGGCCCCGCGAGGAGTTCTTCGACCCGGCCGACATCCCCGGCTACCTGGACACCTACCTGCGCCACCTGCGGGAGGACCGGGGCCTGACGGACAGCCAGGTCCGCCAGGAGGTGTACCAGTACGGGCGGACGAAGGGCATCATCGCGCCGCTGATCGCCCGCGCGCTGGCCGCCGACGAGGGGATCGAGGTCGATCCGGAGGCGCTGGTGGTCACCGTCGGCGCTCAGGAGGGCATGCTGCTCGTCCTGCGCGCCCTGTGCGCCGGACCGGACGACGTCCTGCTGGTCTCCTCACCCTGCTACGTCGGGGTGACGGGCGCGGCCCGGCTGCTCGACCTGACGGTCCGTCCGGTGCCCGAATCCGGACCCGACGGCGGGCTCGACCCGGCCGCGCTCGCCGACGCCGTCCGGGAGTTGCGGGCCGCCGGGAAGCGGCCCCGGGCCTGCTACGTCGTCCCCGACTTCGCCAACCCGAGCGGCGCCAGCATGAACGAGACGTCCCGCCGCCGGCTGCTGGACGTCGCCGAGTCGACGGGCGTCCTGCTGATCGAGGACAACCCGTACGGCTTCTTCGGCCGCACCCGGCTCGTGCGGCCCACCCTCAAGGCCCTGGACGGTGACCGGCGCAACGTGGTCCATCTCGGGTCGTTCGCCAAGACCTGCTTCCCCGGCGCCCGGGTCGGCTACGTGCTCGCCGACCAGCGGGTGGCGGGCGAGGACGGGCGATCCGGCCTGCTCGCCGACGAACTCGCCAAGCTGAAGAGCATGACGACCGTCAACACCTCGGCACTCAGTCAGGCCGTGATCGGCGGCATGCTGCTGGCCGGCGGGCTGCGCCTGCGCGAGGCCAACGAGTCGGCCCGGCAGTTCTACGCCCGCAGCATGGACACCCTGCTGACGGAACTGGAAAACGCTTTCCGGCTGGTTCCCGGCGTCTCCTGGAACAGCCCCGAGGGCGGCTTCTTCGCCGTCGTCACCGTCCCCTTCCGGGCCGACGCCCGCGCCCTGGACGCCTGCGCCCGCGGCTACGGCGTGCTGTGGACCCCGATGGACGGTTTTCACCCCGGAGGCGGCGGCGAGCACCAGCTCCGGCTGTCCTGCTCCTACCTGGCGCCCGAGCAGATCGCCGAGGGCGTCCGCCGACTGGCCCGCTTCGTGTCGGACCGGGCGGGGGCGGAGCAGAGCTGACGGCGCATCACCGGCAGGGCCGGTGCGCGTGGAGGGCCCGACCGCAGCCGCGGCCGGGCCCTCGGCCGTGGGCGGCGCCGGGTCGGCAGAGCGACCGGGGGCGGCGGGAGCAGCCGGGGGCCCGGCCGGGCAACCGGGGCGGGTTCAGCGGATGCGACGGGCGAACAGGCGGGCGGCCCAAGCGACCGCGAGGACCGTCATCAGCCCGGTGAGCAGCAGGCCGCGCCAGACTTCGGGGGCGTCCAGATGGCCGGCGAACAGGGCACGCATGCCCTCCACGCCCCAGTAGCAGGGATTCCAGGAGGCGGCGGTGCGCAGCCACGCCGGCGCGAGGGCGATCGGGAGCAGGGTGCCGGAGAGCAGGGCCAGGGGCTGGGCGATGGTGTTGACGATCGGGCCGAGCGCGGCGTCGGTGGGCACCAGCAGGGCGAGGCCGTACGACACCGAGGACGCCATCAGGGCCATCAGGGCGAGCAGGGCCATGGCGAGCAGCAGGTCGGTGAACCCGACGGTCAGGCCGAACGGGATGGCCAGTACGGCGATCAGCAGGGACTGCACGAGCAGCGCGGTGGTCTCCCGCAGGGCCCGGCCGAGCAGCAGGGCGACCCGGCTGACGGGTGTCACCCGGGAGCGTTCGACGATGCCGGCGTGCAGTTCGCCGAGCAGCGTGAAGCCGGTGAACAGGCCGCCCATGACGGCGAGCGCCGACAGCAGGCCGGGCACGTAGATCCGGTAGGCGTCGGCGGTGCTGTGCGCACCGGACGCGGCCAGCGCGGAGGTCAGCAGCGGGGCGAACAGCAGCAGGTAGCAAAGGGGTTGGAGCAGTCCGACGGCCAGCCACGCGGGGGAGCGGGCCATCAGGAGCAGTTGGCGCTGGTAGACCAGCCAGGTGTCGCGGGCGAGCTTCACGGGGACCTCGTGGGGCGTCGGGGCGTCGGTGTGGCAGGGCGTCGAGATGGCAGGGGAAGGCAGCAGAGCGGCAGCACCGCAGGACAGCAGGTCGGCGGGTCGGCGGGTCGGCGGGGAGGCAGGGCAGCAGGAGTGCAGGACAGCAGGTCGGCGGGTCGGCAGGACAGCAGGACAGCGGGACAGCAGGGCAGCAGGAGAGCAGGAGAGCAGGGCGGCAGGGCGGCAGGACGGCAGGGCAGCAGGACATCGGGGAGCGGGCCGACCTGGGCCGACGGGACGTCAGGCGCTGACCGGCGGACGCCCGGTGAGGGCGAGGAACACGTCGTCCAGGCTGGGCCGTTGGAGCTGGACGTGGTCCGGCTCCAGGCCGGCCGCGGCCAGCGTGCGCAGCAGCTGCGGGATCGCGGTCGCCGCGGAGTCCACGTGCAGCCGCAGGCCGTCCTGCTCGGGGAGGGCCTCCAGGCGCTGCACGCAGGGGAGTTCGGCGAGCGCCCGGGCCGCGCGGGCGGTGTCCCCGGCGGCGGGCAGGGCGACGGTGACGGCGTCGCCCGAGATCTCCTTCTTGAGCTGCTCGGGGGTGCCCTCGGTGACGATGCCGCCGTGGTCGACGATGCCGATCCGGTCGCACAGGGCGTCGGCCTCGTCCAGGTAGTGGGTGGTGAGCAGGACCGTCATGCCCTGCTCGCGCAGGCGACGGACCTCTGACCAGACCTGGGCCCGACTGCGCGGGTCGAGTCCGACGGTGGGCTCGTCCAGGAACAGCACCCTGGGTCGGTGGACCACGCCGAGGGCGAGGTCGAGGCGGCGGCGCTGGCCGCCCGAGTAGGTCTTGCAGGGGCGGTCGCCGAACTCGCCGAGGTCGAAGGCCGCCAGGCCCTCCGCCGCGCGCTGCTGCGCCTCGGCCTTGCGGATGCCGTACATCCGGGCCTGCAGGACGAGTTCCTCGCGGGCGGTGGCGTGGTCGGTGGTGCCGCCGCCCTGGGCGACGTAGCCGATCCGGCGGCGGACCTCCCCGGGCTCGGCGCGCAGATCGGCGCCGGCCACGGTGGCGGCTCCGCCGTCGGGCGCGAGGAGCGTGGCGAGCATGCGCAGCGTGGTGGTCTTGCCTGCCCCGTTCGGGCCGAGGAGGCCGTAGATCTCGCCCTCCGCGACGTCGAGGTCGATGCCGCGCACCGCGTCGACGGTGTCGGCGCCGCGGCGGGGCCGGAAGGACTTGCGCAGCCCCTTGGTCTCGATCAACCCGGACTCCTGTGCTCGATAGGTGGGTTCGGACGCGGTGGAACAGTGACGGGTCGTCAAGACGGGGGACGGACGGGCCAGACCTTAGGGCCCCGCCCCACCCGCCGACAATGGTCTGTACCAGATGGCGGTGCCGGGTTCAGTGCGGTGCGCGCGCGAACCGCTCCAGCCGCTCCACAGCCGCCACCGTTCCACCGCCCGCACGCAGTTGACGTCCCAGTCGCCGGGCGGCGGCACGGTACGACGGGTCGTCGAGGACACGGCGCAGCGCCGCACGCAACTGCTCGGAGGTGGCGGTGGCGAAGTCGACCCGGACGGCCGCACCCAGCGCGGCCAGCCGCCCGGCCGTCACCGGCTGGTCGTGGCGGATCGGCGCGACCACCAACGGCCGCCCGTGGGCGAGGGTCTCGCCCACGGTGTTCATCCCGCCGTGGCACAGTACGGCGTCCACCGCCCCGCGCTCAAGCAGTTCCAGCACCGGGACGCGCTCGCGGGCCACCGCGTCCGGCGGCAGCCGGACACCGGACGGGTCCGCCACCACCGCCTGGACGTCCGGGAGTTCGGCCAGTGCGGCGGCCGCCCGGTGCAGGAAGCCGCCCGCGACCTCGGCGGACAGGGTGCCCATGGTGACCAGCACCCGGCGGCGGCCGGGCGCCAACCGGTCCCAGGGGAACGGGGGTTCGGGCCGGTCCGCGAGCAGGGGGCCGACCAGGGCGTACTCGGCGGGCACCGGGTCGAGTCCGGCGAGCTCGCGGCAGGTCGGTGCGATCACCAGGCCGGGGGAGAAGCGCGGATCGGCGAACTCCCCGGCCGGCAGCCCGGCCCGCTCCCACAGGCCGCGCAGCACCCCGTCCCGCCAGGACGTCAACTCGCCGTCGCCGCCCAGCGGATCGCCGATCTCCAGCGAGGACGGCGCGAACGTCGCCCACCGCACGCCCGCGCCGTGCGCGGCCAGCGCGCCCGCCGGGCTGTGCTGGTCGGCCAGCACCACGTCCGGCCGCCAGCGCTCCACGGCGCGGCGCACCGCCGCCAGCGTGAACCGGGTGTGCGGGACCACGAAGCCGTCCCAGAGCGAGCGCACGGCCTCCGCGCCGCCGACCGCCTGCTCCCGGAACAGCCGCGCCCCCGTGGGATGCACCAGTGCCTCCGGCCCGAGCAGCGGGCGCAGCGCCGACTCCGGCCCCACCCAGGCCACTTGGTGACCGCGTGCGGCCCAGGCGAGGGCCAGCGCACGGGCCGGCAGCAGGTGGCCGGCCAGCGGCGGAACCACGATCAGCAGACGCAGCGCGGAACCGGCGGGGACGGGCCGATCGGAGGCGGGGGCTGTGGCGGTGGCGGGGGTGTCGGAGGGCATGGCGGAGTCCTTCGGGTGGAGGCAGAGGCTCTGGGGGACGGGACGGGGCGGGACAGGAGGGGACAGGAGGGGACGGGGCGGCGGCCGGCGGCGCGAGCGGCGGCGATCGGCGGCGATCGGCGGGTCGGCCGGAGGAATTCGTACGTGTCGTGTGCAAACGACGGAGAACTGGTACAGACCACAAGGGGGAGTCGGGAAGGAAGCGCCGGAGATCCCTTGTGCGGGCCGGTGAGGCGTGGGAATACTAGCCCGCGTGACCGCTCTGGAAGCAGTCGCCGTCCACCTTCCGCCCGTCGCCGAGCCGATCGAACTGGTCGGGGAAGGCCTCGGACTGACGGACCGTCAGATCAGGCTCTTCCGCCGGTTCCACGGCCTCGACCAGGTCAGGGTGGACCACGACGGAGACCTGACCGATCTGCTCACCGCCGCCGCGACGGCCCTGGCCCCGCTGCGCGGGAACGAACACCGCGTGAAGTACGTGCTGCACGCGCGCAGCCTGCCGATCGCGGCGCCCTACCCGCACAACCCGCTGCACGACGTGCTCGGCCGTCTGGGGCTGACGCACGCCCGTGCCTTCACCATCACCCACCACGCCTGCGCCGGCTCCCTGCTGGCGCTGGACGTGGCCGGTCGGCTGCTGGCGGCAGATCCCGACCCCGAGGCGCTGGCGTTGATCCTGGCGGGCGAGAAGACCTTCACCCGGGACGCCCGCATCGTCCCGGACACCGCCCTCTTCGGCGAAGGGGCGGCAGCCTGCCTGGTGCGGGCCGAAGGCGAACACGACCGCGTGCTGTCCTACGCGGTCGACCAGCACGGCGAGTTCGACGGGCGACTCGCCGACGATCCGGAGCTGCTGGCGCGCTACCAGCGCAGCTACCCGGAGCTGGTGATCGCGGTGATGGAAGCCGCGCTGAACGAAGCCGGCGAGAGCTGGGAGTCGATTCGGCTGCTGCTTCCGCACAACGTCAACCAGATCTCCTGGCAACGGATCTGCCGCCGGATCGGGTACCCGCCCGAGCAGGTGGTGCTGGACAACGTCCCGGCCGTGGGACACAGCTTCGCCGCCGACATCCTGCTCAACCACCACACCGCCACCGGCCGCGGCCTGCTCCGCCGCGGCGACCGCTACCTGGTCGCCGCGTCCGGACTCGGCGCGACCTTCGCCGCCATGGTGCTCCAGCACTGAGGCGCCGTGCGCCACCGGCCCGGGAGTGCCAACCGCCCCCGGATCGGATCCGCCACGGCCGCGCGAAGTCGCCGCGCCCGCCGTGCGACCGCCGCCGCACCCGGCCCGCCCCCCGGGCCCCGCCGACAGGGAATCGCCATGACCGACCCCGCCACCGACCAGTCCACCTCCGCGGCACACCCCGCCGAAGCCTCCGTCGATCCCGAACTCCGCGGCCGCGCCCTCGACGGCATCCTCCTGCTGCTGCCCCGGGTGCTCAAACGCGAACTGCCCGACGTCACCGAGAACGCCTGCCTGTTCGACGAGGTCGGACTGACCTCGGCCGCCACCCTGGAACTCATCCTGGAACTCGAGGACCACCTCGACGTGCAGATCGACGTCGAAGGCATCGACCAGGACGACCTCCAGTCGGTCGGCACCCTCGCCGGCTTCGTCGCCGGACACGTCATCGCCGAGGACTGAGCGTGCGCGTCCGCGGACCGCTCCCCGCCACCACCCTCCCGCGCGCCGCCTCCCCGCTGCGCCTGACCGTCGCCCACGCCCTCGACCTCGCGGGCGACTCCCCGCTCGCCGCCGACCCCGACCTGCGCACCTTCACCGCCGACCTGGTCCGCCCCTACGGCCTGGCCCTCGACGAGGATGCGCTGACCGGGGCCCGCGGCCAGTCCTACACCGCGCTCGGCGAACTCGCCGTGCGCGGACTCGTGGACCCGGCACGCCCGGTGGACCTGCTGATCCTGGTCTACGCGAGCCCCGACGTCCGGCCCGGGCAGGCGGTCGCCACCCAGCTCAGCGGGGTGTGCCCCGGCGAGCCGCTGTCCTTCGCCGTCTGCGACGAGGGCGCGGGCGGCACCTTCAGCGCGCTCGCCGTCGCCGACGCCTACGCCCGCACCGGCGGTGCCCGGCGCGCCCTGCTGATCGCCGTCGAACAGGCCGACCTGCACCACCGGCCGCACCGGGCCGCCCGACTGCCCGACCGGCACTCGGCCGCCGCCCTGCTCTGGGAGGCGGACAGTGGGGGACGGCCGCTGCAACTATTGGCCAGCATCAGTGCGGTGACGGGACATCATGTCGCGCAAGCGCTACAGGAGTTGTGCGCGAAGCTGCCGGCGGGTGCGTTGCTGGTGCTCGGCCCCGGGCTGGCCGGGACGGCCGCGCCCGGCGGAGTGGACAGCCGGCGGGCCCGCTCGGGCAGTCCGTACACCGGGGGCTGGGCCGCGCTCGGTGACGCCCTCGCCGACCGGGGCCTCGCCCGGCGACCGCTCGCGCTTGCCGACCGGGAGCCCGAGACCGGTCGGCTCGACCTGGCCTGCTGGGGACCGGAGGAGCCGGCCGGGTGATCGAGATCTGGCTGACCGACACCGACACCGTGGCCGAACAGGACAGTGAACTGCAGGAGTTGATCGACCCGGACGAGCGCGCCCGGGCCGACCGGATCCCCGACGGCCCGCGGCGTCACCGTTACCTCACCGCCCACGCCGCCACCCGCCGGCTCACCGCCGCCGCCGCGGGCGTACCGCCGGAACGCGTCCGGTGGCGGCGCGGACCGCATCGGCGGCCCGAACCTGCTGGCCTGGAAGGCGAGTTGAGCGTGGACCTGAGCGCCGCCGGTCGGTGGGCGCTGTTCGCCGTCCAGCGGCTCGGCACCGGAGGGGAAGGGCAGGTCGGCGTGGACCTGGAACCCGTCCCGGCCGACCGGGCCGCCGCCCGGGTCGCCCGCCGCTCCTGCCCGGCGTCCGAAACCGACGGCGGGGCCGACGAGTTCACCCGCCGGTGGACCCGCAAGGAGGCGTGCACCAAGGCGTACGGAGGGCGGCTCGCCGACGGTCTGCGCACCCCGGTCGGGGCGCCGGGCGGACCCGGGCCGCACCGGGTCGACGGGCCGCTCGGCCCGTGCACCCTGCACGACCTGCCCGCACCGCCCGGACACCGGGCCGCCGTCGCCCGTACCGGCGTCCGGCCGATCCGACCGACGTTGCTGTCCTGCCCGGCGGACCCGGCCCGGCAGTTCGGCGTCCACCGCACCCCCGCCGCCCCCGGCCCCGACCACAGAGGCAGACCATGACCCGCGACCCCGACGATGCCACCCCGCTGCCCACCGCCGCGCCCGGCGTCCAACTCCAGCCCGCCGCCTACGAGAAGCTGCACACCGCCCTGCGCGGCGCCATCGCCCGGCTCGCCGCCGACGAGCCGTTCGAGCGACTGGTCGTGCCGCCCGTGATCTCCCGCGCCACCATCGAACGGGCCGGCTACGTCGCATCCTTCCCGCACCTGCTCGGCACCGTGCACAGCTACACCGGCAGCGCCGCCGACTGGCGCCGACTCGCCCCGCTGGTCGCCGAATCCGGGCCGTGGCACACCCGGCAGGAGGTGTCGGACCTGGTCCTGCTGCCCGCCGCCTGCTACCCCGTGTACGCCACCCTCACCGGCCGGGACCTCGGCGAACACCCCGCCAGGTTCAGCGTCGAGGCGCAGTGCTTCCGGCAGGAGGCCACAGCCGAGGCCGGCCGGCTGCGGTCCTTCCGGATGGCCGAACTGGTCACCGCCGGAACCCCCGAGCACTGCCTCGGCTGGCGCGAAGGGTGGCTCCGGCGGGTCGCCGACTGGCTGGAGACGCTCGGCCTGAAGCCGTCCGTCGAGCTGGCCGACGACCCGTTCTTCGGCGGCGGCCGCCGGGTCTACCAAGCAGCCCAGCGAGCCCAGGAGTTGAAGTTCGAACTGCGCGTCCCGGTGGCCGACGGGCTGGTGCAGGCGATCGCCTCCGCCAACATCCACAAGGACCACTTCGGCGAGGCCTTCGGCTTCACCGCCGACGGCGGCCCCGGCCACACCGCCTGCACCGCGTTCGGCCTCGACCGGATCGCCCTCGCCCTGCTGCACACCCACGGCCCCCGGCCCGCCGACTGGCCCGACGCCATCGGCACCGCCCTGAACGGAGATTGACGGAGTGTCCGAACAGCAAGACGTCGTGGTGCGGTTCCGGGTCGACACCCCCGAGGCCGAGGGGCCGCTCACCCTCGGCCAGGACAACATGATCCGCTGCCTGCGCCACGACGAGCCCTCGCACATGAACAAGCAGGCCACCTGGACCGTCCCCCCGGCCACCGACCTGCCGCTCGCCCTCGCAGCCCTGCGCACCCTCGCCGAACGGCACGCCGCCCTGCGGACCGTCTTCCCCGGGCCCGCCGACCGCCAGCCCGACCGCCAACGCGTCCGCGCCGAAGGCGAGTTCACCGTCGCCGTGATCGCGCTCGCGGACGACGAGGACCCCGACGAGGCCGCCGAGCGCTTCTGCTGGGACGGCCGCCGGCAGGCCTTCGACCTCGCCGCGGACTTCCCGCTGCGGTTCGCCCTGCTCACCCGCCACGGCGCCCCCGTACGGCTGGCCGTCGTCATCTGCCACGCCCAACTCGACGGCGTCTCCACCGGACTGCTCTTCCAGGAATGGCTCACCCTGGCCGCCGGCGACACCCTGCCCGCACCCGCCGCGCCCACCCCCATCGAGGTCGCCGAACAGGAACGGTCCCCCTCCGGGCAGCGCCGCACCCGCGCCGCCCTCCGGCACTGGGAACACATCCTCGCCGACCAGCCGTCCGCCGTTTTCGCCGACGACCGGATCGGCCCGAACGACACCCTGCTGCCCACCCTCGGCGTCCGCTCCACCGCCGGCGCCGCCTCCCTCGCCCGCGCCGCCGCCCGCACCGGAGCCTCCAACTCCGCCGTGCTGCTCGCCTGTTACGCCGCCCTCGCCGCCCACCGCGCCGACCGCGGCACCGTCGTGATGGCCGCACTCTCCGCCAACCGCCACCGCCCCGGCCTCGCCGACCACATCGGCACCCTCGCCCAGGACGCCCTGCTCGCCGTCGACACCGACTGCCCCGACCTCGACACCCTGATCGGCCGCACCCAGGCCCAGGCCCTGTCCGGCTACTGGCACGCCACCTTCGACGCCGAACGCATCTGGCAGCTCATCGAGGACGTCGCCCACCGCCGCGGCGCCCGGTTCGCCCGGCACGTCGTCGTCAACGACCTCAGCAGCACCGTCCCCGACAGCGTCGCCGCCGCCCGACCGCACCCGCCGACCGACCCCGACCTCGTCCGGTACCCCGCCGAACCCACCCCCACCCGGCTGATGCTCAACATCTGGCGCACCACCGGCTGCCTCGAATTCACCCTGCACACCCACCCCGACGTGCTCGACGACGAAGAGACCGAACTCTTCGCCCACGCCCTGCTCCGCCTGCTCGACCTGGCCGGCCGGCGCGCCGTCCGCCTCGGCCCCGACGGCGAACTCGCCGCCCTGACCGGCCTCCCCGTCGCCCGACGCGACAAGGCCCGCTGGCAGCAGATCGGCACCAACTGGATCGACCTGGACGCCGTCACCGACCTGCTGCGCAGCGCGCTCGGCGCCCGGAACGCCGAAGTGCATTGGAACAACGGCGAGTTGACGGCCATGGCCGACACCGGGGAGACGTCCTGGACGCCGGAGCAGGCACACGCGGCAGTGATGGCCGCACTACCCGGGCACGACACCGCGATGGCCCCGCACCGCTACGTCCTCAACGGCGGCACCGGCAGCGGCCGGCCCGACCTGCCCTGACCGTTCCCGACCGATCCGGACCTCCGGTGCGACACACCCGGGCGGAGCAGTCTCCCCACCGCCCGGGCGCGTCGCGGCCGGACGGTGCGGCGCGCCCGGCGAGGATGGAGCGGACACCCTCCCGACCCACCCTCAGCCGGAGCGCACCATGGAGCTGTTCCCGCCCCTGCCCCTGGAGTCCTGGCGGGACACCAAGGAGACCCTGCACCGATTCGCCCAGGTCATCGGCAAGATCCGGATGGCCGGCAGTGCCCGCCGCAACCACTGGTGGAACGTCCCCTTCCACCTCACCGGACGGGGCATCACCACCCGCCCCACCGGACCGACCCGCGGCGGCGACGCCTTCACCATCGACTTCGACTTCACCGACCACCGCCTGTACGTCCGCACCCTGGACGGCGGCGAGGACTCCTTCCCGCTGGCCGGCCGCTCCGTCGGCGACTTCTACCGCGACACCCTGCGCGCCCTCATCCACCTGGACATCGACATCGTCCCCGAACACCCCTACCCGTTCGACCTGCCCGACTCGCACCGCCCGTTCGCCGACGACGACGAACACCGCAGCTACGACCCGGTCGCCGTCACCACCTACTGGCACATCCTCAGCCAGGTCGCCCTGCTGCTGGAGCAGTACGCCACCGGCTACGCCGGCAAGACCAGCCCCGTGCACCACTTCTGGCACACCTTCGACCTCGCCGTCACCCGCTTCTCCGACCGCGAGATCGCCCAGCCCGCCGCCGACCCCGTCACCCGCGAGGCCTACTCCCGCGAAGTGATCAGCGCGGGCTTCTGGTTCGGCGACAGCAACGTCCCCGCGCCCGCCTTCTACTCCTACACGGCCCCCGAGCCCGACGGCCTCGCCGACCGCCCGCTGCACCCCGCCGCCGCCTCCTGGACGGCGAGCCGCGGCAGCCACCTCGCGCTGCTGATGTACGAGGACGTCCGGGCCGCCGACGACCCGTGGGCGACCGCGCTCGACTTCCTGGAGTCCGCCTACCGGGCCGGCGCCGACCTGGCCGGCTGGGAGCGCAAGCGCGAATGCCCGGGCGGGATCACCGACACCACCCTGCGGACGCCGCCCGCCCCGTGACCCCGTGACACCTTGGCGGAAGGGGTGCAATGAGGGCCACCGGGGCTGGAGCCGCCGGCGGGCGCGGCTGCGGCGAACCGGGCGGAGGTGGGTGCCCGGGGGCGATTGTTCGGGGGCGGGTGCGCCGTTAGGGTCGGGGCTGTGAACGGCTCCGCGCACTCCAGTGACCTGCCCGTACCGGCCCCGCAGGGTCCGACTCCGCCGGGCGGTGGGGATCTGACGCTGCTCGCCGGCCTGGCCACCGAGACGCGGCGGGCCGAGCACGCGGGGATCGACCTGCTGCCGACGGCCGAGATCGCCCGGCTGATGAACGCCGAGGACCGGACGGTGCCCGAGGCCGTCGCCGCCGAGCTGCCCGCGATCGCCGCCGCGATCGACGCGATCGCCGAACGGATGGGCCGGGGCGGCCGGTTGATCCACGCCGGGGCCGGAACCGCCGGACGGCTCGGCGTGCTCGACGCCGCCGAATGCCCGCCGACCTTCAACACCGAGCCCGGCCGGATCGTCGCGCTGATCGCCGGCGGCCCGGCCGCGTTCACCGAGGCCGTGGAGAACGCCGAGGACGACCGGGCGGCCGCGGTCGGCGACCTCGACGCACTGCACCTGACCGCCGACGACACCGTGGTCGGCATCTCCGCCTCCGGCCGCACCCCGTACGCCGTCGCCGCCGTCGAACACGCCCGGGCGCTCGGCGCGCTCACCGTGGGCCTGTCCGGCAACCGGGGATCCTCGCTGGGCGCCGCCGCCGAGCACGGCATCGAGGTCGTCACCGGGCCCGAACTGCTCACCGGATCCACCCGGTTGAAGGCCGGCACCGCACAGAAGCTGGTGCTCAACATGATCTCGACGATCACCATGATCCGGCTCGGGAAGACCTACGGGAACCTGATGGTCGACCTGCGGGCGACCAACGAGAAGCTCCGCGACCGCAGCCGCCGCATCGTCGCCCTCGCCACCGACGCCGAACCCGACGAGGTCACCGCCGCACTCGACGCCACCGGCGGGCAGGTCAAGAACGCCGTCCTGATGCTGCTCGCCGACATCGACGCCGCCACCGCTGCCGAACTGCTCGACCGGCACCACGGGCGGCTGCGCGACGCCGTGCAGGCGGCGGCGAAGGACTGACGGGCCGTCAAGGCGTCCGCCGGCAGTCAGAGTTGCTGCTCGGCCCAGATCGTCTTGCCGCGCGCCGTGTGCCGGGTGCCCCAGTTGCGGCACAGCTGGGCGACCAGCAGCAGGCCCCGGCCGCCCTCGTCGAAGGTGCGGGCCCGGCGCAGGTGCGGGGCCGTGCTGCTGCCGTCCGACACCTCGCAGATCAGCACCCCGCCGTCCCGGATCAGCCGCAGGCCGATCGGCGGCCGGCCGTAGCGGACCGCGTTCGTGACCAGTTCGCTGACCACCAACTCGGTGACGAACGCCGCCTCTTCGAGCCCCCACTCGGTGAGCGTCGCCGCCACGAGCTTGCGGGCCCGCGCCACCTCGGACGGGTCGCGCCGCAACTCGCAGCCCGCGACGTCCCGTTCGGGCAGCACCCGGGTACGGGCCAGCAGCAGCGCCACGTCGTCACTCGGCGCCGCCGAGCCGAGCGTCGCGGACAGGGCCCGCTCGCACAGCTCCTCCAGCGAACCCGCGGGCTCCGTGAGCGCCGAACCCAGCCGGTCCAGGCCGAGTTCCGGGTCGCCGCGCAACTCCGAGGTGCGCAGCAGCCCGTCCGTGAACAGAGCCAGCATGCTGCCCTCGGGGACGGCCACCTCCGCCGCCTCGAACGGCAGTCCGCCCAGGCCGAGCGGCGGGCCCGGCGGCAGCACCGGGAAGGTCGGCTTGCCGTCCGGGCCGACCAGCACCGGCCCCGGATGGCCGGCCCGGGCCATCGCGCAGGACCGCGCCACCGGGTCGTACACCGCGTACAGGCAGGTCGCGCCGACGCTGCCGCCCGCCCAGGCCGTGCCCCCGTCAGGCTGCTCGTCCAGATCCACCCGGAGCACCAAGTCGTCCAGGTGGGTGAGGAGTTCGTCCGGCGGCATGTCGATGTCGGCCAGCGTGCGGACCGCCGTCCGCAGCCGTCCCATCGCCGCCGCCGCAGGCACCCCGTGGCCCACCACGTCGCCCACCACCAGCGCCACCCGGGCGCCCGACAGCGGGATCACGTCGAACCAGTCGCCGCCCACCCCGTCCCGGCCGCTCACCGGCAGGTAGCGGAACGCCACCTCCACCGCCGCCTGGCGCGGCGTCCGCGACGGCAGCAGCGAACGCTGCAACGCGAGCGCCGTGTCGCGCTGCAGGGTGTACTGGCGGGCGTTGTCCATCGACAGCGCCGCGCGGGCCGTCAACTCGGTGGCCAGCACCAGGTCGTCCTCGTCGAACGGGGCGGGCGAACGGTGCCGCAGGAAGATCGCCACCCCGAGCGTCACCCCACGCGCCGTCAACGGCACCAGCATGGAGGAGTGGATGCCGAACGCGGAAGCGATCTCCTCACGCCGGGGCTCCTGGTCGATCCAGCCGCGCAGGCGCGGATCGCGCACATCCGTCCGCAGAGGTCGGCCCGAGGCCAGTACCTCCGCCATCGGCGACTCCGGAACGATCACGTCGCGGGCGCCCTTCGACACCGCCGACTCCGGACAACCCGACAGCACCGACTGCTGCGCCACCCGGTAGAACACCAGGCCCGCACCGGTCGGCGGCGCGCCGCCGAACACCGAGTCCAGCAGGTCCACGGCCACGAAGTCCGCGAACCCCTCCGTGGCGACGTCCGCCAACTCCTGTGCGGTGCGCTCCACTTCGAGCGTCGAACCGATCCGCAGGCCGGCCGCGCCGAGCATCGCCAGCCGCCGTCGGGCGAGATCCTCCGGGCGGCCCGAGCGGTTCGAGACCTCGCCGACCGGGAGCGGCGCTTCCGCCGCCAACGGCTGCAACGGCTGCGCGGACACCACCCAGGTCGGCCCGGCACCGGCCGTCCGCACCGGGACCACGCCCAACTCCACCGCCACCGGCCCGTCCTCCGACCGGGCGAGCCGCACCATCCCGGTGAACGGCCTGCGCCGAACCACCGCACGCAGCAAGGAGATCGGCGCATCCCCGGCCAGCAGGTCGAACGCGGAACGGCCCAGCACCCGGGCGGCCGGGAACCCCGACATCCGCTCAGCAGCCTCCGACCAGCCCGTGACCGAGCCGCCGCCGTCCACCGTCGCGGTCGCCGCACGGCCCGGAACCCGTGTCGCCATGTCCGTTACATCCCCTTCGGAGCAGCAACCCCCAGGCCATGCCCTCAGCATCACCCGGCGACGCGAACGCCTCAAACCGCCACGCCGAGCGCCCGCGGGCTCGGCGAAAGCAGACACCGCCGCGGGGACCAGCAGCCGAGACGTGGGACAGCGCCCCGGGGCGGCGGGGGAGCGGGCGAGACCGGCGGGGGACGGTTGGGACCGGTGGGGGGCGGACGGCGGCCAGCGGCTGGCCGGGGAACGGTCGGGACCGGTGGGGGCGGACGGCGGCCAGCGGCTGGCCGGGGAACGGTCGGGACCGGTGGGGGACGGTGGGAACTGGCGGCGCAGCGGC
This sequence comes from Kitasatospora sp. NPDC059646, assembly GCF_042734615.1. Lineage (NCBI taxonomy): Bacteria > Bacillati > Actinomycetota > Actinomycetes > Kitasatosporales > Streptomycetaceae > Kitasatospora > Kitasatospora sp. NPDC059646. The sequence continues at coordinate 224,951 of NZ_JBHWDS010000001.1, read as the reverse complement.
CCGGCAACGGCGGGGGACGGACAGCGGCCGGTGGCGGGCCGGGCCGGTGTGAAGAGCGGGTACGCTGCCGCGCATGATCGGCGGCGGCGGAGACGAGCGGGAGACCGCGGTACTGGCCGCGCTCGCCGAACTGGACCGCATCGACCGCGAGCGGGCCCGGCGGACCGGCCTGCTGGACACCCGGCGCACGCTCCGCGCCGTCGCCGAACGGGTCCGCGCCGAGCACGGCTTCGAACTGAGCCTCGGCGGACTGGTGGAGGGCCCCGACCTGGTGCTGCGCGCCTGGTCGGGAACGCGCCACGAGAGCCTGCACGACCTGCGGATCCCGCTCGGACTCGGCCTCGGCGGGCGGGTGGTGGCCGTCGGCAGCGCCGTCGTGGTCCGCGACTACTACCGTTCCAGCCGGATCACCCACGACTTCGACCCGCAGGTCGGCCGCGAAGCCGTCACCGGCATGGTCGGCCTCCCGATCGGCACCGGCCCCGCCCGCGGCGTCCTCTACGGCGCCACCCGCGGCGGCGGACAGATCGGCGACAGCGCGATCGACGGCCTGACCCGCCTCGCCCGCCTCGCCACCCTCGCCGTCGACGTCGCCGACGGAGCCGCCACCCTCGCCGACGCGGCCGTCACCGGCGAACGCCGCAGGATCGCCGCCGAACTGCACGACGGCGTCGGCGCCATGCTGTTCGGCCTCGGCAGCTCCGTCCGCGACCTGCGCGCCGACAGCGCCCGGAACCCCGAACTCGCCGACCGCCTGCACCGCCTCGAACGCGAACTCGGCGACGCCGCCGCCACCCTGCGCGCCGCCGTCGCCCGCCTGCACCGGGACCGGCCCGCCGATCCGGACAGCGGCAGCCCCGGCGGCCGCCTCACCGCCGACCTCGCCGACACCCTCCGCCGGTTCGAGCAACGCACCGGCATCCCCGCCACCTTCGTCCCCATCGGGCCCGCCCCGCAGCTGGATGCCGAACGCGCCGCACTGCTGCGCCGCACCCTCGCCGAAGGCCTGCTGAACGTCGAGAAGCACGCCTCGGCCGACTCCGTCGCCGTCACCCTCACCCACGACCGGCACCGCCTCGACCTCGCCGTCATCGACGACGGCCCGGGCCCGGACCCCAACGGGAAACCGCTTTCCGGTACCGGTCCGGACCCCCTCGGCATCCGCGCCACCCCTTCCACCACGGGGGCCACGGCCGCCACGGCCACCGGCGCCGGCCTGCCGGGCCTGCGCGCCCGCTACGAGAGCCTCGGCGGCAGCCTCCACCTGCACAGCGACGAGGACGGCACCACGCTGCGCGGCGAACTCCCGCTCCCCGCCCCGCCCGCACCTGCCCCCGGCCCGCCCGCCCGGTGACCTGACGGTGCGTCGGGGCCCCAGCCCCGGGGGCGTCGGCAGGTCCGGGCGGCGGCGCGCCGGGATGCCGCCGGAGTCAGAGCAGTTGCTCCTGCTGCGCCCGGCGGATCGCCTCCACCCGGTTGCGCGCGCCGAGCTTGTGCATCGCGGTCTGCAAGTACGTCTTGACGGTGTTCCGGGTCAGACCCAGCTCCTCGGCGATCTCCGGGTTGGTGCGGCCGGTCGCCGCCGAGCGGATCACGTCGTACTCGCGCCGGCTGAGCGACAGCCGGAACAGCCGGGCCTGCAACTGCGCCGGGGCCGATCCGCTCAGCCGCGGATCGAGCACCCGCCGCCCGGCGGCGGCCAGCCGCAACTGGGCGACCAGGTCGGTGTCGGTGACGTCCTTCAGCAGGCAGCCGTGCGCCCCGGCCGCGAGGGCCGCGGACAGCGCATTCCGGTCCTCGAAAGCGGTGAACAGCACCACCCGGGCGTCCGGCGCGGCGGCCCGCAGCAGCGGAACCGTCTGCGAACCCGGCAGGTCCGGCAACCGCAGGTCGAGCAGCACCACGTCCGGACGCAGCGCCGCGGCCAGCTCGACGCCCTCGCGCGCCGTCCGCGCCGAGCCGACCACGGACACGTCCTCGGCCCGCCGGATCAACGCGGACACGCCGTCGCACACCACAGGATGGTCGTCGACGACCAGGACCCGTACGGTACGACCAGTGGAGCCATCCGCCATCCGAGCGAACTCTCCTCTCCAGGTGGGGGGACCGCAGGGTTGCGGCCAGCGGAAATATTGGGTGCGACGGTAACTGAACGCAGAGGGGTCAGGCCATGGGCTCAGCCGAGAACGTCCATAACAATGAGCACTCGCCGTCCCGGCCGGGCACCGGCGCGGCGGACCGGGCAGGGGCCGGCGCCGGGGACGGTCGGCCGCGACCGGGCCGGGCCGAGTCCGCCGCGAACTTCCGCGCCGCCCGCGAAGTGCTCTGGCAGCACGCCACCGACTACGACACCGCCTACCGCACCTTCGAATGGCCGGACTTGGGCGAGTTCAACTGGGCGTTGGACCACTTCGACCCGATGGCGCGCGGCAACGACCGCCCCGCGCTGTGGGTGGTCGAACCCGACGGCCGCGAGCGCGTCCACACCTTCGACCAGCTCGCCCGCCGCTCCGACCAGGTCGCCAACCACCTGCGCGAACTCGGCCTCGGCCGCGGCGACCGGGTGCTGGTGATGCTCGGCAACGTCAGCGAACTGTGGGAGGTGATGCTCGGCGCGATCAAGCTCGGCGTGGTGCTGATCCCCGCCACCCTGCTGCTGTCCGCCGAGGACCTCGCCGACCGCCTGGACCGCGGCGAGGTCCGTGCCGTGATCGCCGCCGCCGAGGTCGCCGACCGCTTCGAAGGCCTCGACGGCGCCCCGCTGCGGATCGCCGTCCGCGAAGCCGGCACCGCCGGCGCCGCGCCCGAGGGCTGGCACGACTACGCGCAGGTCGACTCCGCCGCCGAAACCTTCACCCCCGACGGCCTCACCCTCGCCGACGACCCGCTGCTGCTGTACTTCACCTCCGGCACCACCTCCAAGCCCAAGCTGGTCGAGCACACCCACGCCTCGTACCCGGTCGGCCACCTGTCCACCATGTACTGGGTCGGACTGCGCCCCGGCGACGTCCACCTCAACATCTCCTCGCCGGGCTGGGCCAAGCACGCCTGGAGCAACCTGTTCGCGCCGTGGAACGCCGAGGCTACCGTCCTGGTGTTCAACTACGGCCGGTTCGACGCCCAGCAACTGCTCGACGTGATCGCCCGCTGCCGGGTCACCACGCTGTGCGCCCCGCCGACCGTCTGGCGGATGCTGATCCAGGCCGACCTGGGCGCGCACCGCACCGAACTGCGCGAACTCGTCGGCGCCGGCGAGCCGTTGAACCCCGAGGTGATCGAACAGGTCCGCGCCGCCTGGGGCCTGACCATCCGGGACGGCTTCGGGCAGACCGAGACCACCTGCCAGATCGGCAACAGCCCCGGCCAGCCCGTCCGGCCCGGCTCGATGGGACGGCCGCTGCCCGGCTACCACGTCGCCCTCCTCGACCCGGACGGAAAGCCCGGCAGCGAAGGCGAATTGAGCCTCGACCTGGCCCGCCGCCCGCTCGGCCTGATGCGCGGCTACCGGGGCGACCCGGAACGCACCGCCGACGCCATGCGCGACGGCTACTACCGCACCGGCGACGTCGCCGCCCGGGACGAGGACGGATACATCACCTACGTCGGCCGCGCCGACGACGTGTTCAAGGCCAGCGACTACCGGATCTCCCCGTTCGAGCTGGAGAGCGTCCTGATCGAACACCCCGCCGTGGCCGAGGCCGCCGTCGTCCCCTCGCCCGACCCGCTGCGACTGGCCGTCCCGAAGGCGTACGTGGTGCTGGTCGAGGGCCGCACCCCCGGGCCCGAACTCGCCCGCGACATCCTGGCGTTCACCCGCCAGAAGCTCAGCGCCTACAAGCGGATCCGCCGCCTCGAATTCGGCGAACTGCCGAAGACCATCTCCGGCAAGATCCGCCGGGTCGAACTCCGCGCCCACGAGGCGGAGCGCGCCGGCGACCGCAACCCGAACGAGTACCTGGACAGCGACTTCCCGGAGCTCCGCCAGGGCTGAACCGCCGCCTCCCCGCAGGCGGACGGAACCGGAAACCGCTTTCCGCGCACCGCCCCCCGCGCCCTCCCCGCTCGGAGCCCGCTCGGAGCCCCGGGCGGGAGAGGTGCGCGGCGAGTGGTGCGCGGAAAGCGGTTTCCCGCCGCCCGGGAGCAGGGACGGAAAGCGCTTGCCGGCCTCCCCGCGGGTACCGGTAGCATCTCCCTCATCTCCCGGGCGTAGCGCAGTGGCAGGCGCAGCGTGTGGACAACGCGCGTACGCCGGTTCGAATCCGGCCCCCGCGAGGTCCCGGCGACGGGTCCGTAGCGCAGAGGCAGACGCGCCGCTTTAACAGAGCGGATCACGCCGGTTCGAATCCGGTCGGGCCCGACGCCGTTGACGCACCGTCACCCGGAGGAACCCCGACGAGCACGCCCGAGCCGGACGGCCTGCACGGCCCGCACGGCCCGGGCGGCACGCCCGCCCCGGACGCCACTCCCGCCCCGGACGAGGCCGAGCCGGCCGGTGAGCAGCAGGACCTCGCGGTCGGTCTCGGAGAGCAGCGTCAGCACCCGGAAGACGTGCTCGCGGTCGCCGACGCGGTCCTCGAACGCGGCGGGCGGGGCAGCGTCCACCACGGCCCGGAGGCGGTCGGCGGGCGCCCGCCGGCGCAGGTTCGGAGCGGACCCGGTCGGCCAGCAGCCGGCGGGCCGCCGCGAGCAGCCACGGCAGCGCGTCGTCCGGCACCGCCGCTCCTTGCGCCGGGCCAGCAGGGACGTCTCCGGCACGGTCTCCTGCGCGGACTCACGATCCGTGCGGTGCAGCAGGCGGCCGAGCACCCGGTCGGCGTGGGCGCCGCAGAGCGCCTCCGGCCGCCGTGCCGCTCCTGCGGTCCTTCCTGACCCGGCAGGCGCGCCCTTCCTGTGAAACGACCGTCCCCCGGGAAACGTCCGGCACCGTGCAGACCGTTGCACCCCGCCGCTGGTCGGGTTCCGCGAGCCCGGAGAACGCCGCGGGGCCGCCCGACCGGGCGGCCCTGCGGGGTGTCGGGCGACGGTCAGCGGGCGGACATCCGCAGTGCGCCGTCCATCCGGATCGTCTCGCCGTTGAGGTAGTCGTGGTCGGCGACCATGGCCACCAGGCGGGCGTACTCCTCGGGGTGGGCGAGGCGCTGCGGGAAGGTGACGGTGGCGGCGAGGCCGGCCCGGATCTCGTCGGAGAAGCTCGCCATCATCGGGGTGTCGACGATGCCGGGGGCGATGGTGACGACCCGGATGCCGAACTGGGCGAGGTCGCGGGCGGCGGTGATGGTCATCCCGGCGACGCCGGCCTTGGACGCGGCGTAGGCGATCTGCCCGACCTGGCCCTCGAAGGCGGCGATGGACGCGGTGTTGACGACCAGTCCGCGCTGGCCGGCCTCGTCCGGCTCCTGGCCGGACATCGCCTCGGCGGCCAGCCGCATGACGTTGAAGGTGCCGATCAGGTTGACGTTCAGCACGGTGCGGAACAGGTCCAGGTCGTGCGGGCCGCGGCGGCCGACGATCCGGGCGGACGGGGCGATGCCCGCGCAGTTGACGGCCAGCCGCAGCGGGCGGCCGTCGGCGGCGATCCGGGCCAGCGCGTCGCGGACCGGCTGTTCCTCGGTGACGTCCGCGCCGAGCAGGGTGACGCCCTCGGGCGCGGCGGGCGCGGACTCCACGGCCTTCGGCAGGTCCAGGCCGTAGACGTGGGCGCCGAGGCCCGCCAGGTGGGCGGCGGTGGCCGCGCCGAGGCCGGAGGCGGCACCCGTGACCAGGGCGGCGGTACCGGTGAGCTGCATGGTGGAAAGCCCTTTCCGAGTGGGATCCGGGGGTCGCTGCGGGGCCCGCGGACATGGGGTGACGTGCCGTCAGGAACGGCGGGCGGTCGGGTCAGCGGGCGGCGAACTGACGGCTGATCACCAGGCGCTGGATCTGGTTGGTGCCCTCGAAGATCTGCATGATCTTCGCCTCGCGCATGTACCGCTCGACCGGGAAGTCCCGGGTGTAGCCGTAGCCGCCGAGCACCTGCACCGCGTCGGTGGTCACCTTCATCGCGGCGTCGGTGGCGATCAGCTTGGCCACGCTGGCCTGGCGGCTGAACGGGCGGCCGAGGTCGCGGCGGCGGGCCGCGTCCAGGTAGGTGGCGCGGGCCGAGTCCACGGCGGCGGCCATGTCGGCCAGCAGGAAGCCCAGACCCTGGTGGTCGACGATCCGGCGGCCGAACGTGGTGCGCTCGTTGGCGTACGCCACGGCGGTGTCCAGTGCGGCCTGGGCGAGACCGGTCGCGCAGGCCGCGATGCCGAGCCGGCCCGAATCCAGGGCGGAGAAGGCGATCGGCAGGCCCTGGCCCTCCGAACCGATCAGGCGCTCCGACTCGAGCAGCGCGCCGTCCCAGTACGCGGCCGTGGTCGGCACGCCGTTCAGGCCCATCTTCTCCTCGGGCGCGCCGAAGGTCAGCCCCTCGACCTGACCGGGCGCCAGGAAGCACGACACGCCGTGCGGTCCGGGCGCCGTCCGGGCGAACAGGGCGTAGAAGTCGGCCTTGCCGCCGTGCGTGATCCACGCCTTGGTGCCGGTGACCCGGTACCCGCCGTCCACCGGCTCCGCCTTGCAGGTCAGCGCCGCCGCGTCGGAGCCCGCGTTCGGCTCGGACAGGCTGTAGCCGCCGACCAGTTCACCGGCCAGCATCCGGGGCAGCCACTTCTCCTTCTGCTCCGGCGTGCCGAAGGCGTTCAGCGGGTGGCAGGCCAGGGTGTGCACGCTGGTGGCGACCGCGACGGCCGCCCAGCGCGAGGCCAGCTCCTCCAGCACCTGGAGGTACACCTCGTACGGCTGCCCGCCGCCGCCGAACTCCTCCGCGTACGGCAGGCCGAGCAGGCCGGCCCGGCCGAGGAGCGCGAACAGGCCCTCCGGGTACAGCTCCTGCTTCTCGTGGGACTCCACCTTCGGGGCGAGTTCCTTGTCGGCGAGATCACGGGTCAGCGCGATCAGGTCCGCGGCTTCCTCAGTGGGAAGCAGGCGATCCACGGCCATGTTCCGGCTCCAAGCGGTACGCAAAGCGGTACGTCAGTACCGGTTAGCGTAGCGCAGCGGGGCCCGCCGTGGGGGACCGCGGAGGCGGCGAACTCGGAAGTCTCCCGGAAAGTGGCAGATGGTGGGCGTGGGACGGGTGGGGAGCGGCGGTCGGGCCGGGCGGATCGGCGGCCCCGGGGAGGCCGACTGTCATACTGGCCGGGTGATCGACAGCGCCGCCGCACTCCAGCCCAGCGGACGGGGCGCCGCCCGCCGCAGCGCCCTGTTCGAGGAACTCGTCGCACTCTTCGTCGCCGAGGGCTTCGCCCAGTTCACCCTGGACGACCTCGCCGCCCGGCTGCACTGCTCGAAGCGCACCCTGTACGGGCTGGCCGGCTCGAAGGAGCAGCTGGTCCGGGCGGCGGTGGTGCACTTCTTCCGCAGCGCCACCGCCCGGGTGGAGGCCGCGCTGGCCGCCGAGACCGACCCCGCCGCCCGGCTGGCCGCCTACCTGCGGGCCGTCTCCGCCGAACTCGCCCCCGGATCGGCCCGGTTCTTCGACGACCTGGCGGCCTTCGAACCCGCCGCCGAGGTCTACGGCCGCAACACCCGCGCGGCCGCCCGGCAGATCCAGCGGCTGATCGACGACGGCGTCGCGGAAGGCGCTTTCCGGGAGACCCACGTCGCGTTCGCGGCGGACGTCATCAGCTCGGTGATGGTCCGCATCCAGCAGCGCCAGGTCGCCGAGGCCACCGGCCTCGCCGACGCCGAGGCGTACGGGCACCTGGCCGAACTGCTGCTGCACGGGCTGCTGCGCTGAGCCCTCCGGTCCACCGGCCGCCGGCGGAGCACAGTCAGGGCGCGAACCGGGCGGAGAACGCGTGATCCGAGGACCGGACGGCCCTGCGCCTGCCGGTCTTCCAGCTGTGCCTCGCCGTGCTGGGGCCGGTGTTCGTGCCGACCGACGGGTCGGCGGTCGTCCTGGTCGTGCAACGGCTGCGCCGCCACTGTCCCGGCCGAACTGGTGCGGGGTACCTGCCGGTTGGAGCGCGTCCAGC
>NZ_JBHWDS010000001.1:0-216796 GCF_042734615.1 Kitasatospora sp. NPDC059646 | reverse complement strand
GCCGGGGCGAGATCCGCAGGGGTGGGATCCGAGGGGTGCGGCATCCGGTGGTCGGTGACCGGCTGTGGCTGTGGCGGTGTGCCGTTCCTGCCCGGGGGCCGGCCGTGCGGCGGGTGGGAGTCCCTCGTCGAGCGGCTGCGCCGCCACTGCCCCGGCCGAACTGGTGCGGGGCGCCGCCGGGTTGGAGTGCGTCCAGCCGGGGCGAGATCCGCAGGGGTGGGATCCGAGGGGTGCGGCATCCGGTGGTCGGTGACCGGCTGTGGCTGTGGCGGTGTGCCGTTCCTGCCCGGGGCCGGCCGTGCGGCGGGTGGGAGTCCCTCGTCGAGCGGCTGCGCCGCCACTGCCCCGGCCGAACTGGCGCTGGGTGCCTGCGGGTTGGAGCATGGCAGCAGGGGTGGGAGCCCGTGGGCGGGCCTCGGGTGATCGGCGGGTGACCCGGCGCTGGGCCGTGGCGGTGTGCCTTCCCGGCCGGGGCGTGGGCCGGCGGCCGTCTGCTCCGTCACCGGCGTGCCCACCGTCGAGCAGAGGGGGCGCCACTGCTTCGGTCCGACCGTCGTGTCGGCGGGCCGGCGGTCGGTCAACCGCCTTGTGGTGGGGCCGGGTCGTGGTCGGATTCGGTGTCGGGGGGCTCGGGGTCGCACGCCGGACAGCGTCCGCGTTCGCGGACCTTGCCGCACTCCTCGCAGACCAGGTTCAGCCAGCAGGCGGGCTCGCCGCCCCCGCTCTCGACGTGTTCCATGCGGTCCAGTCTGCCGCAGTCCCACCGCGCGTGCGGCGACGGTGAGTTGGGAGTTTGCCACGGTGCGCGTCCGGGGCCTACGGTCGCTCCGTGAACGATCATCGGTACGGCCGGGGGGCGTGCGCGTGAACGGTGGGGCCGGGGCGGAGTACCGCGGTGAGGCGGCGCCCGGTAGTTGGACGGATCGGTTCCTCGGGCTGCCCGGGGGAGTCAAGGCCGGGCTGGTGGCGGGCGCGCTGGTGGTGCTGCTCGGCTGGGCGATCGGCCTGCACGCGGTGGTGAGCCCGGAGCGGGAGGCGATCCCGCTGCCCGACACGGTGGAGGGCGCGCAGCGGACGCACGCCGGCACGCCGGGGCGGAACCCCGGGTTCGACGACGGCGCCGCCGAGCGGTTCGGGATGGTGTGGACGAAGGCCGCCGCCTACTCGACCGACCCGGGCGGCCGCACCGGACAGCGGCGGGACGTCGACTGGCTCGTCCAAGTGGGTCGGAGGAACGGCGACTTCGAAGCCCGGACGGCCGCCGGCGTGGCGGACGGCACGCTCACCCGGATGCCGACCACGACCCTGGGCGGCGCCATGTACTGCACCGCGGACTACGGCAGGGAGGCCGCGTGCGTGTGGGCGAACGGCGCGACGGCCGTGCTGGTGGTCGAGTACGACTCCGACGCCCTGGAGGCCCGGGCCGCGGAGATCACCGGCGTGCTGGAGCGCACCGTCCAGCACCGCGAGAAGTGACAGCGGGCACCGGCCCGCCCGGCGTTACCCAATCTTGATCTTCGCGGCGCGACGAACGGCCCGGGGTGCGGCGTGTATGGAGAACGTCGACGAACACTTTCCATCCGGGGGACCACATGACCGAGGGGCTCGGCTTCGACGAGTTCGCGGCCAGTCGGGCACGCCGCCTGTTCCAGCTCGCCTACCTGATGTGCGGGGACTGGCACCAGGCGCAGGACCTCGTGCAGACCGCACTGTCCAAGATGTACCCGGTCTGGGGCAGGCTGCGGCGGTCCGACGGCGACGCCGGCGTCGACGCGTACGCCCGGAAGGTGCTGCTGCGCTGCTACCTGTCGCACCGTCGGCTGCGCCGGTCCAGCGAACTCGCGGTCGCCGAGTTCCCCGAGGAGCCGGCCGTCGGCGCCCGCGAGGGCAGCTCCGCCGCGCTGCGGATCACCCTGGTCGCCGCACTGCGCCAACTGCCGCCCCGCAACCGGGCCGCCGTGGTGCTGCGCTACCTGGAGGACTACAGCCTGGAGGAGACCGCCGAGGCGATGGGCATCACCATCAGTGCCGTGAAGAGCCTCAACTCCCGTTCGATGACCCGCCTGCGCGCCATCCTCGGCCCGGACCGCGCCCTGCTGCTCCAGGACTGACCCGCCGCCGCCCGGGATCGGCCCGCCGCCCGACGCCGCGCCACCGTCCGACGCCGCCCGCCGTCCGACCTCGGCCCACCGCCCGCACCATCCCCGACACCCGTGACACACCTGCCAGTACGGAAGGCATCGGACATTGGACCTGGACCAGGAGCTCTCCCGCATGATGGAGAGGAGCGTCAAGGAGCTGAGCGTCCCGGTTGCCGTGATCGTCGCCGAGAGCAGCCGCCGGGGACGCCGGCGCCGGCTGGCGCGTCGGCTGCGGACGGCCGCCACCGTGCTGACCGTCGTCGTGCTGGCGGGCGTCGGCGCGAACGCCGGACTGTCCACGCTGGCCGCGCAGGCGCCCAGCGGGAGCACCGGCCCGGCCGGGCCCGGCGCGTCCTCGCTCGCCGCCTCGCCGAGCCCGTCCGCCACCGGCGCGGAGGACGGCGCCGGCCCGCTCCCCTCGCCCTTCTACAGCCCGCTGCTGGACCTGCCGAAGGCCCCGGTGCTCGGCGAACCGGGGCCCAGCAGGTCCCCGAGCGGCGCGATGACGGTCAAGTTCACGCCCAAGCAGGTGTATTTCACGGTCAGCGGCCTGCTGCCGAAGAGCATGCAGTACCTCGAAACCCCCCAGCCGTACCCGCTCCCGCTCCCGTCCGGCACCGTCGGCGTGGCGATGCAGTACGTCGACGGCAGCGGCGAGCCCGCCGCCATCGAGGTGACGATGCGCCACTCCCGACTCCCGTTCCCGAAGGACGGGCGGGCGCCCGAACCGACCGACCTGCCGTTCCAGTGCGAGGAGACCGTCCGGGGCGACGGCACCCACAGCGTCGTGGGCTGTCACTACGGCTTCCTGCCGGACGGCAGCTGGGAGATGGTGGAGAGCAACGACGCGCTGGTGCCCGGCGTGTTCAGCAACCGGGTCAGGCTGTGGCGGCCGGACGGCACGGTGATGGAGTTCACCGAGTTCAGCGGGCTCCGCGACCGCGCCCAGGAGGGCGGGGCGCAGTCGACGCACCTGCGCACCACACCGCCGGTCCCGCTCGACATCTGGCGCGGCGTCGCGGAGAGCACCACCTGGCACTGGTTCTACGCCTGACCGCTCCGACTCGCGCCGACCGCTCCGACCCGCCCCGGCGGGCCCGGATCGCCGGTCTCCCGGTCGGCGACCCCCGCACCGCGTAGGGTTGACGCGTGAGCGAACAGACGCGCAACGTGGTGGGCGATCACGCCCGGCTGGACACCGTGGTGCAGGCGCACCACGTCGGCACCGTGAACGTCCATCAGGCCGCCGCCGTCGTCCACCTCCCGGCCTTCGAACTGCCGCCCGAGCGCGCCCACTTCGTCGACCGGGCCGAGGAGCAGCGCCGGATCGCCGCCCTCGCCGAACCGGCCGCCGATCCGGCCGACGGTCCCGCCGCCGATCCGGTCGGCGGTCCGGCCGCCGACGACCGCGGCAGCCGACCGCGGCTGGTCGCGATCAGCGGACTCGGCGGCATCGGCAAGACCGCCCTGTGCCTGCGCGTCGGCCACCGCCTGGCCGACCGCCACCCCGACGGCGCGCACTACATCGACCTCGACGACTACCGCCGCGACGGCGCGATCGACCCCGCCGAGGTCCTCGCCGACCTGCTGCCCGGCCTCGGCGTCGAACGGGCATGGCTGGGACGGGACTTCCGCTCCCTGGTCCGCCAGTACTGGGCCCGCACCCGCGGCGGCCGCCGGCTCCTGGTGCTCGACAACGCCCGCACCGGCGCCGAGATCCAGCCGCTGCTGCCCGCGTCCGCCGCCGGCCTGGTGCTGGTCACCAGCCACGGCCCGCTGTACGACCTCGGCGACACCGCCCCGCTGGAACTCGCCCTCGCCCCGCTCGGCACCGACCGGACCGCCGAACTGCTGCGCCTGCTCCTCGGCGAGCAGCGCTGGGCCGCCGCCGAACCCGCCGCCGTGCACGCCCTCGCCACCGCCTGCGCCGGACTGCCGAAGGCCGCCGAAGTGGCGGGCGAACTCGCCCGCCGCCTCCCGCACCGCAGCCTCGCCGCGCTCGCCGAACGCCTCACCGCCGAACTCCACCAGCAGGGGAGTGCCCCCGTGGAAGCCGTCTGGGACGCCGCGTACGCCGAACTCTCTCCCAGCGCCGCCCAGTTGTACCGCACCCTTGCGCAGTGCCCGGGCCCGTGCGCCACCGAGCACACCGCCGCCGCGCTGCTCGGCACCGGCCTCACGGCCGCCGAGGACGCCCTCGCCGAACTCGTCACCGCCGGTCTGCTCGACTACCGGGCCGGCGGCTACCGCCGGCACGCCCTGGTCCGCGGTCACGCCCACCGCCGTGCCGAACAGGCCGACCCCACCGGCGTCGAACGCGCCGGGGCGCGGGCCCGCGTGCTGCACTGGCTGCGCCGCCAGGCCGCCCGCGCCGACCTGGCGATCGCCGGCCGCCGGCTCACCGTCGAGCCGGAGGTCCCGGCCCTGCCGGGCGTTCCCGACGCGGACCTCGGCACCGCCAAGTCCGGTGCGCTGCACTGGATGGAGGCCAACCGGCAGGCCCTGTACGGCGCCGTCTCGCTCGCCCACGACGCCGGCCGCGACGACGACGCCGTGGCCCTCGCCGAATCGCTGTGGACGCACTTCCTCGACCACCCCCGGCACGCCGACGCGATCGACGCCTTCACGGCCGCCGTGTCCGCCGCCGACCGCGCCGAGAACCTCCGCGCCCGGGTGCGCACCCGCTGCCTGCTGGCCCGGCCGCTGTGGGAGACCGCCCGGTTCGAGGAGGCCGCCGCCGCCCTCGACCGGGCCCGCGCCCTCGCCGACCTGCTCGGCGAGGACTTCGCGGACCGCCGGCTGGCCGCCTCCGCCGTCGACTTCCGCGGCCAACTCGCCCTGGCCGAAGGCGAATGGTCCGCCGCGCACGGCGACCCCGGCACCGCCGGGGAGTGCTTCGCAGCCGCCCGCGCGGCGTTCGACGCGGCCCGCGCGATCCACCTGGCGATCGGCAACGCGTACGGTGCGGCGCTGCAGACCTACCAGAGCGCGAAGGCGGCCGCCGCCGCGGGCGAACAGACCGCCGCCGCCGATCTGTTCGCGCAGGCGCACGAGGCGTTCGCGGGCCTGGCGGACCGTCGGCGGATGACCGCCCGCGCCCGTCACGGCCTCGGCCGGGCGCTGCTCGGCGGTGGCCGACTCGCCGATGCCGAGGCGCACTTGGCTGCCGCGCTCGCCGACGCCGAGACCCGCCGCTCCAGCTTCGACGAGGCCCGCGTCCGCCTCGACCTCGCCGACCTCGCTGACCGCACCGCCCGGCCTGAGGAAGCCGCCCGTCACCGCGCCCGCGCCGCCGAGCTCCGCGCCGCGCACGGGGCGGAGACCGGAGCGGAAGGCAGCCTGGCGTAGCCCGGCGGGAGTTGGGGGAGGGCCGGGTCAGAGCTCGGCAGCCAGCTCCTCCGGACGGGCCGGGCGGAGCGCCAGGCGGTGGGTGAACGGGCCTGTGGTGCAGGTGAGTTCGCCGGGCGGTTCGGCGCCGGGGTGTGCGCCGAGCCAGGCGTGGACGGCGGACACGGCGACCGTGGGGTCGAGGCGGTGGACGCGCCCGTCCGCGCGGGTCGCGGCGAGGCGGACGGCCAGCGGGCCGTGGCCGCGGTGCAGCAGGACGCAGTGCTCGGGGGAGAGAACGGCGGCGGCCGTCCGGCAGGCGGGGAGTTCGGCGAGGACGTGCGCCGTCCAGCCGTCGACCGTCCAGCGGCCCGAGCCCGCGCGGCGCCAGAGGACGGCGGCGCTCCGGAGCTGGGCGAGGGCGGCCACCGGGTGCTCGGCCGACAGGTGGTGGACCGGCAGGTCGGTGGCGGCCGGGAAGCGCTCCACCCGGACCTGCTGCCCGGCCACCTCGGCGCGCACCGCCAGCGCCGCGGCCTCCGACCGGGGCACCGCCGGAACCGGCAGCGGCTCGGCGGGGACGGCGTGCCGAGGGGGCGTCAGGTCGAGCAGCCGGTACAGCTCGCCGCGCAGCAGGCCCAGCGCCTCCCCGGGCCGCCCGAACGCCTCCGCCGCCGCCCCGGCCCCGGGCGGCGCGGCGGCCCGCTCCGCGGGCCGTAGGTCGAGGGCGCGGACGGTCTCCGGGCCGGTGAAGCGCGGGGCGGCGGCGAGCAGCCGGGCCATCGGCGTGCCGGCGATCAACTCCCGTCCGCCGTCGTACGCGTCGAGCATCGGGCGGCCGAGCGCCGCCGCGTACAGCGCGGTCGAGCCGTGGTCGGTGACCACCGCGTCGGCGGCGACCAGGACGGCCGCCCAGTCCTGGTGCGGGGAGGGCAGCAGCAGGCCGGCCCGGAGCGCCGGGCGGAGCTGCTCCGTCAGGTCGAGGCGGCTGCGCCCGCCGACCTCGTTGGGGTGGACGAGCAGCGCGACCCGGTAGCGGTCCACCGGCAGGCGGTGCACCAACTCGCCCGGCAGGTCCGGGCGTCGGGACAGCAGGCTCTCCGGGCCCCAGGTGGACAGCAGCGCCAGCAGCGTCCGGTCGCCGAGGCCGAGCGCCGCCCGGTAGGTCTCGCGGCGGGCGTCGGACTCCAGTATCCGGTCCAGCGTGGGGTCGCCCACGACGACCGCCCGGGTGGCCGCCGGCGGGCAGAACTCGGCCAGCCGGGACAGCTGTTCGGCGTGGCCGAGGCCGTGCAGGTCGGCCCAGGGCACGCCGTCGGAGAGCAGGAACGCCGGGTCGAGCCCGGACGGCAGCTCGGCCGAACCCTCGTCCCGGAGCGCCTTGTTGAAGCCCGCACCGTGCGGCAGCAGGGCCCGGGCGCGGCCGGACAGGCCCGCCAGGGCGCCCTTGGGACTGGTGGTCAGGATCAGGTCGAAGGGCCGGCCGACGGCCTGCTCGAAGTCGATCACCCGGGCGCCGGAGCGGTCCAGCGCGGCCAGCGCCTCCAGGTCGAAGCGGGAGCCGGGGACCAGGGTGAACCAGCGGGAGATCCGGCCGTCGCCCTCGAACACCGGCAGGATGTCCAGCAGTCGGTGCAGCGCCACCGCCGAGCGGAACGCCAGCAGCACCGAGCGCCGCTGGTCCCCGCCGGTGTCGCGCATGCGCCGATGGTATCCGCGCCGCCGCCCCGGCGTCCGTCGGGACACGGCCGCCGGCGGGCCCGGCTCCGTCGCCCGGACGGCCGGACGGCCGACGGGACGCCGGACGACGGCGGAACGCCGAACGCGCCCGCCGCCCCGCCGGATTGACGGGGCGGCGGGGCGATGGGCGCGGGCGGGGCGGTCAGGAGCCGGCGGCAACCTGGATCGCGGCCTCCACGCCGGAGGCGATCGCGCCGGACACCCAGGCGTGGTAGCGCGGCATGCAGTGGTCGCCGGCGAAGAACAGCCGGTTGTCCACGGGGGTGGCCACGTGCGGGCCGAGGCTGAGCAGTTGGCCGGGCGTCTCGATGACGGCCTCGCCCAGCGCCCAGCGGTTGCGCAGCCAGGACTGCGAGACGTGCCGGTCGGTGACGTAGCGGCGGATCCGCTCGCCGAACAGGCCGGCCAGGTGGTCCAGCGCCTCGGTGTGCCGGTCGGCGGGGGTGAGGGCGTCGAAGCGCAGCGCGTCCTCGGCCCAGTTGTAGGCGGCCAGCACGACGCCGCCGGGTGCGCCGCCGTCGCTGGGGTGGGAGGGGAAGTAGACGAACCGGCCGGCCTCGTCGGAGACGCAGCCGCCGCCGACCGCGCCCACCGCCGGGCCGTGCGGGGCGGGCCGGTAGTCGTCGCCGAGCTTCTCCCGCCAGGCGTCCTCGTCCCACTCCCACCAGCGCTCGGTGAACTCCAGCAGCACCTTGTGCGCGGTGTCGTGCTTGAGTTCGTTGATCGCCCGCCGCTTGCCGTAGGGGAGCAGCGGTTCGAAGTCGACGTGCCGCAGCGCCGCGAACGGCACCGCCAGCACCACCGCGTCGGCCCGGTACTCGGTGCGGGGGCCGCCGATCGCGCCGTCGCAGGCCTCGTCCTCCGGGCCGGTCTCCGGCTCGGCGAAGACCGTCACGCCGCTGTCGTCCGTCCGGACCCGGGTGACGACCTGGCCGCGTTCGATGGCCAGGCCCTGGGAGAGCGCCTCGGTGAGGGCGTCGGTGCCCGCGCTGAACTCGAAGTAGGTGACGGACGGGTTGATGTCGCCGGCGTCGAACACCGAGTGCAGGAAGCCGTAGGACAGCCGGCTGGTCAGGTTCTCCAGGGTGCCGACCGCCTGGATCTGGGCGTCCTTCCAGCCCTCGCTCTCCTCCAGGTAGCGCAGCAGCGAGTAGCCGTCCATGTCGTACAGCAGGTTCGCCATGCCGGTGACCCGCTGCTCGATCGGCTTGTCGGTCCAGGTGCCGTCGTCGTTCTTGACCATGGTGTAGGCGCGGGCGGTGTCCAGTGCCCTGTCGAAGGCCTGCCCGGTGGTCTGGCCGCTGTCCCAGCCGAAGCTCTTGTTGACCGGGCCCGGGTCGGCCGCGTACGCCTTCTTGCTGACGGTCTGTCCGTTGACGTGGACGAAGCGCTCGCCGAGGCCCGCCGGCGCCTTGTACTCGGGGGCGTTGCCGGTGGCGAACTGCTCGCCCGTCCACGAGGTGTAGACCACCCGGGCGTCGTTCGAGACGACGTCCGGCACCGGCGGGACGTCCACCAGGTGGAACGGGCGGCGCGGCACGTTCAGGTGGTCGGCCAGCGCGAGGGTCAGCACGTGGCTTGACGGGAAGCGCATCGCGCCCGCCTCGGCGTGCAGCCGGGAGTCCTGCCAGACGTCGCCGCGGAAGGTCTTCACCCGGCCGCCGACCCGGCTGCGGTTGGCCTCCAGCAGCCGCACGTTGTGGCCGGCCGCCTGGAGCAGCCGGGCGCACACCATGCCGGCCACGCCCGCGCCGACCACCAGCACGTCGCGGGTCGCGGTCTGCCGCAGGCGCTGACGGCCCGTCAGCAGCTTCAGGTACTCCAGCGTCAGGTCGTTGTGGTCGGCGTCGGTCAGCAGGATCCGGCGCGCCATGATCAGCGCCGCCTCCTGCCGCGCCGGGTCCGGCGGCGCAGCGCCCGCCGCGCGAGAAGTACCGGCCCCGGGGCCGGCCAGGGCGGCAGCCGTCACCGCGCCGCCGGAGGCAAAGAGCAGTCCGCGTCGAGAGATCACCGGCCCAGGGTGGCAGCGCCGCACCCCTCGACACGCGAGCTCGGCTCACGAACGACCCGCCCGTCACCCGCCCGGTGGGCACTTGCGGTGAACGGGGGCGCGCACCGCTTCCGAACGCACGCCGGGCGCGGGGCCGGGTCGGCCGGGGCCTATCGTATTCCATAGAAACATGGAGAATCAGGAGAATCCGTGACCAGCACCGCCACCGCCCCGCCGCCCGCCGAACTGGCCGTCGACCCCGCCGTCCAGCGGCACATCCTGCGGACCCTGGTCACCTCCCAGATCCTCAGCGGCGCCGGGCTCGCCGCCGGCATCACCGTCGGCGCGCTGCTCGCCCAGGACATGCTCGGCAGCACCGGACTCGCCGGCCTGCCCAGCGCGCTGTTCACCGCCGGCAGCGCCCTCGCCGCGATCGTGGTCAGCCGATTGTCCGGCACCCGTGGGCGCCGGGCCGGACTCGCCGCCGGCTACGCGACCGGCGCCCTCGGCAGCGTCGGCGTGATCGCCGCCGCCGCGCTCGACAGCCCCGTCCTGCTGTTCCTCGCGCTGTTCGTCTACGGCGCCGGCACCGCCACCAACCTCCAGGCCCGGTACGCCGGAGCGGACCTCGCCGCCCCCGGGCACCGGGCCCGCGCCGTCTCCACCGTGCTGGTCGCCACCACCCTCGGCGGCGTCCTCGGCCCCAACCTGGCCGCGCCCACCGGCGTCCTCGCCCACGCCCTCCACCTGCCGCGCCTGGCCGGGCCGTTCCTGCTGGCCGGACTCGCCTACGCCGCCGCCGCGCTCGTCCTCGCCACCCGGCTGCACCCCGACCCGCTGCTGCTCGCCCGCGCCGCCGCTGCCGCCCCCACGGCCGGGAGCGACCCGCAGCCGACCGACGCCGCGTCAACCGCCCGCACCCGCAACCGCGTCCTGCTCGGCGCCCAGGTGATGGTGGTCACCCAGGTGGTGATGGTCGGCGTGATGACCATGACGCCCGTCCACCTGCACGACGCGGGTCGGGGCACCGCCGCGTCCGGACTCGTCATCGCCCTGCACGTCGCCGCGATGTACCTGCCCTCCCCGCTCACCGGACGGCTGGTCGACCGGCACGGCCCGCTGACCGTCGGCACCGCCGCCGGACTCACCCTGCTCGCCGCCGGCCTGCTCGCCGCCGCTGCCCCCGCCCGCTCCGTCCCGCTGCTCGCCCTCGCGCTCGTCCTGCTCGGCCTCGGCTGGAACTTCGGCCTGGTCGCCGGCACCGCACTCCTCACCGATGCCGTCCCGCTGGACCGCCGCGCCAGGACCCAGGGCAGCGTGGACGTCGCCATCGCGATCGCCGGCGCCACCGGCGGCCTGGCCTCCGGCGTCGTCGCCGACCGGGCCGGCTACTCCGTCCTCGCCCTCGGCGCCGGCCTGCTCGCCCTGCTGGTCCTGCCCGCCCTCGCCACCGCTGCCACCCGGAGCCGGCGGTGACGGCCCCTCAGTGCCCCGGGACGCCCGGACTCACCGTCGACGGCCGCGGACTGCTCTGCGTCGCCCTGCTGCTGCGCCTGCGCGCGGCCGTCGCCGACGCCCCCGCCGACACCCTGGTGCACGTGCTGGCCACCGACCCCGCCGCGCCGCTCGACCTCCCCGCCTGGTGCCACCTCACCGGCCACCGGTACCTCGGCCCGGTCGACGACCAGACCTACGCGCTGCGCCTGGCCGCCGACCCGGCCCCCACCCGCGCCGACGCCCCCTGGCACCGCGCGGACGGCTGACGGGTCAGCCCGCGGCGGGGCCGCTCCAGCCCGCCGGGACGTGGCCGAGGCGGACCCGCTGCGGGTGGTCGCCGACGTCGACCCCCGACGTGGGCAGCCCGGTGGCGAAGTCGATGACGGTGACCCGGTCGGCGCCGCTCTCCGAGATGATGCAGGACTTCCCGTCGCCGCTGACCGTCGCCCAGTACGGCTTGGACGCCGGCACCAGCGGCCCCTCCTGGAGGGTCGCCCGGTCCACCACCGTGGCGTAGTCGTCCATCGTGCCCGCGACGCAGAGCCGGCCGCCGTCCGGGCTCATCGACAGGCCGTGGTGGCGCGAGTCGTTGACCCAGGTGGTGCGGTCCTCGCTGGTCGCGGGATTCTTCGGCAGCGTCTTGACGCGGGTGATCCGGTCGCTCGCCACGTCGTACTCCACGAACCCGTTGAAGAAGGAGACCTGGAAGTACAGCGTCCCGCCGTCCGGGGCGAACACCGCCGGCCGCACCGCGTTGGACAGGTCGGAGCGGCCGACGGCGTCCAGCCGCTGGCGCATGTCGATGGTGCGCACCGTCCGGAAGGTGTCGGCGTCGACGACCGTGATGTGCCGGTCGCCCTTCGTCCAGTCCAGCCACGGCGCGTCCAGGGCGGTGGTGACCTCGCCGATCGACATGTTCCAGATCTGCCGGCCGCCGTCCGTGTACAGGTTCTCGTGCGGCTTGTCGCCGGCGGCGAACGAGCCGAGCAGCCGGCCGGTGGCGATGTCCAGCACCTGCACGGTGTTCGCGGTGGACGCGGAGACCACCACCCGGGTGCCGTCCGGCGACAGCGCCATGTGGTCGGAGCGGTAGCCGTCCACCGGGAAACGCCAGTTGATCCGACCCGTGGCCAGATCGACCGAGACCACGTCGGCGAAGCTCGGCCGCGAGACCACCAGCGCGGAGCCGTCCGGCGTGGTGTACATGTCGTCGACGAACTGGTCGTGGCCCTCCCCGGG
This sequence comes from Kitasatospora sp. NPDC059646, assembly GCF_042734615.1. Taxonomy (NCBI): domain Bacteria; kingdom Bacillati; phylum Actinomycetota; class Actinomycetes; order Kitasatosporales; family Streptomycetaceae; genus Kitasatospora; species Kitasatospora sp. NPDC059646. The sequence goes on along the minus strand of NZ_JBHWDS010000001.1, from coordinate 204,862 downwards.
GCCCAGCCGCACGCCCAGGAAGTAGGCCAGCTTCACCGGGTTCAGGGCGATCTCGGCCAGCCGCTGGTCCTTGTCCGGGACGACGTTGACCCGGCCCACCCGCGCCAGCGCCCCGCGCGAGGTCACCGCGTCCGCCGTGCCGTCCCAGTTGTTGCCGACGAACAGCACCTCCCGCAGACCGTCGGCCGCGGGGGTCGACGCGGCCGCCGCGTCCGGGGCGGCCGCACCCGCCCGGGCCACCGCGCCCGGACCGGACACCGCCAGGACACACACCGCCGCGACGCCTGCGAGGCGACTCGCACGTCGAGAGCGCCGGAACGGGGAACGGGACATCACGGCTCCTTCACGCGGACAGGCCAAGGGGGAACGCCCGGAGACCGGCGCCGGGACGCGCCGTGGCGCGGGCGTTACTCGACAGTAGGGAGGTGGGCCGGGGCTGACAAGACATCGGGAGCGAACTGGGGCCGTGGAAGCGGGAGTTGAGGTCCACGCGGGTGGTGGCCGGCGGTCCCGCCGCCCGAGGCCGCCCCGGGCGGCGGACCGGTCCGCGCCGCAGCTCCCGGAGGCGACGGCCGCGGCCGTCGCCTCCGGCGGCGCCGCGTCGGCGTCCTCGGCCGGGACGACCCGCGCGCCCCGCCGCCGGAGCGTCGCCGACCCGCCCCGCCGACCGCCGTCAGGAGCACCTCGGAACGGGATATAGGCTGGTCGGGCAGCGGTTCGCCCCCGTCCGACCAGGCCGGGCGCGTCGCAAGAGGGAACCTGGTGCGAGTCCAGGACTGCCTCGCAGCGGTGAGCGGGAACGACCGCCGTCACACGCACTGGGCCCGACCGGCCCGGGAAGCGACGGCCAGTAGGAAGCCCCCCACGGGAGAGGGCCCGCGAGTCCGAAGACCTGCCGCCGCCCGCAGCGCCCACCGGCGCCGCGGCCCGAGTCGCAACTCGCGAAGGAGAGTTGACGTGGCAGACCAGACCGCGACACCCGTGATGACCGCCGCCAAGCCCGCGGAGGCGTCCGAGGTCACGCTCGCGCACATCATGAGCGAGCACGACACCAACCTGTACGGCACCATCCACGGCGGCGTGGTGATGAAGCTCATCGACGACGCCGCCGGCGCGGCCGCCGCCCGGCACGCCGAGGGCCCGGCCGTCACGGCCGCGGTGGACGGCATGTCCTTCCTCGCCCCCGTCCGGGCCGGCGACCTGCTCACCGCGCACGCCGAGCTCGAACGGGCCGGCCGTACCTCGATGACCGTCCGGGTCAGCGTCACCGCGCAGCGCTGGAACGCCGCCGCCGGCCCGGTCACCGAGGTCGCCACCGCGCGGCTCACCTTCGTCGCCGTCGACGCCGACAGCCGCCCGCGGCCGGTCCCGGCGCTGCTCCCGGCGGAGCCTGCCGCGACCGCCTGACGTCCTGTCACCGTCCGGGCCCCGGAGCGCCGATCCCCTTCGGTGCTCCGGGGCCTGCGGTCTACGTGATCACTCTCACGTCGAACAAACCGCCGCATTTGCGGCGGCGTGAGATCGACATGTTCCGTTCAAGCTCCGCTTACCCCACCATGGCAGCGTGTGCCCGCCTACGCGCGTAGCGCACCCCATGGTTCCTGTGGTTCGAGGAGATTGACAGATGATCAGAACGTGGAAGGCCGCCCGCCCGCTGGCCCTCACCGCCGCCGCCCTGGTGGCCGCAGCCGGAGCGAGCGCCGTCCCGCAGCACGCCACCGCCGCCACCCCCAAGACCACCACCGCCGCGGCCGCCGCCGCCACCCCCAAGCGGGTGCTCTTCGACAACTCCAAGGCGGAGACCGCGGGCAACGCGGACTGGATCATCTCCACCAGCCAGCCCGACCCGCTGGCGCAGAACGCCAACCCCACCGGCGAGACCAGCTGGACCGGCGCCATCTCCGCCTGGGGCGTGGCCCTGCAGAAGACCGGCAACTACAGCCTGAAGACCCTGCCGGCCGGCAACACCATCACCTACGGCACCGGTGGCGCGCTCGACCTCGCCAACTTCGACGAGTTCGTGCTGCCCGAGCCCAACGTGCGGCTCAGCGACGCCGAGAAGACCGCCGTGATGAAGTTCGTCCAGAACGGCGGCGGCCTGTTCCTGATCTCCGACCACACCGTCAGCGACCGCAACAACGACGGCTGGGACTCCCCGGCCATCATCAACGACCTGCTGACCACCAACAGCGTCGACAACACCGACCCGTTCGGCTTCTCCGTCGACCTGCTGAACATCACCACCGACAACCCGCGGGCGATCACCGACGCCACCGACCCGGTGCTGAACGGCTCCTTCGGCAAGGTCACCGGCTCGATCATCCGCAACGGCACCACCTTCACCCTCAAGCCCGCCGACAACCCCAACGTCAAGGGCCTGGTCTACCGCACCGGGTACAGCGGCAACACCGGCGCGGCGTTCGCCACCTCGACCTTCGGCAACGGCCGGGTCGCGATCTGGGGCGACTCCTCGCCGATCGACGACGGCACCGGCCAGTCCGGCAACACCCTGTACAACGGCTGGAACGACCCGGCCGGCACCGACGCCGCGCTCGCCCTCAACGCCACCGCCTGGCTCGCCCAGGGCGGCTCCACCGGCAACACCGGCTCGGTCTCGCTCACCAACCCGGGCGCCCGCACCGCCACCGTCGGCACCGCGACCAGCCTCCAGCTGTCCGCCACCGACACCGCCGGCGGCACCCTGGGCTACGCGGCCACCGGCCTGCCCGCCGGACTGACCGTCAACTCCGCCACCGGCCTGATCAGCGGCACGCCCACCACCGCGGGCACCTCCACGGTGACCGTCACCGCCACCGACTCCACCGGGCCGTCCGCCACCGCCACCTTCACCTGGACGGTCGCCGCGAGCGGCGGCAGCACCTGCACCGCCGCCCAGCTGATCACCAACCCCGGCTTCGAGACCGGCTCCACCTCCGGCTGGACCGAGACCAACAGCGGCGGCTCCAGCACCATCAACAGCAGCAGCAGCGAGCCCGCCCACAGCGGCAGCTACGACGCCTGGCTGGACGGCTACGGCGCCGCCAACACCGACACCCTCGCCCAGACCGTCACCCTGCCGACCGGCTGCAGCAGCTACAACCTCAGCTTCTGGCTGCACATCGACAGCGCCTCCTCGGCCACCACGGTGTTCGACACCCTCGCCGTGACGGCCAACGGGACCACCCTCGCCACCTACAGCAACACCAACGCGGCCAGCGGCTACCAGCAGCGCACCTTCAACCTCGCCGCCTACGCCGGCCAGACCGTCACCCTGAAGTTCACCGGCACCGAGGACTACACCAAGCAGACCTCGTTCGTCCTGGACGACATCACCCTCAACGTGTCCTGACCCCACCCGGAGACCCCCGGGCCGGCCCCACCCGGCCCGGGACTTCGCGGCCGCGCACGGGCGGACCCGCCGCGCTGCGCCGCCGGATGATTCTCCTTTACTCCCCGATTACTTCCGTTCTGGAATCCAGGCCGCTTTGTGAAGGTCTTGCCATGAGGATCTTGGCCTTCCTAGACTGCGGCAGCCATGGCTGGTCGCGTCCATGCCACAGGCTCGGAGTGGGGGTCGAGGTGAAACGTTTCCGCCTGCTCGTCGCGGGTAACGCGGTTTCCGCGTACGGCAGTTATCTCAACATGGTCGCGCTCAACGTCTTCGTGTACCACCTGACGGGCAGTGCCCTGACGGCCGGCCTGTACATGGCGGTGCGGCTGCTCACCAGCGTGGCGTCCGGAGTCGTCGCGGGCGCACTCGCTTCACGGATTCCGCGCAAACGCCTGATGGTGGGGGCAGACCTCACCCAGGCGACCGCACTGGTCCTGCTGCTGCTGGCACCGTCGGGCGCGCGGGTCGCGCTGCTGTTCGGACTCGCGGTCGTGGCCGGCGCCTGCTCGACCGTCTCCGGGGTGTCGCTGCGCAGCGCGGTCCCCGAGATCGTCGGCGCCGACCTGCGGACCAGGGCCAACAGCCTGCTGGCGACCGGCCGTTCGCTGGCGATGGTGGCCGGGTTCGGCTCCGCGAGCGTCATCGTCGCCCAACTCGGCTACCGCTGGGCCTTCGCCCTCGACGCACTGACGTTCCTGGTCTCGGCGAGCGTGCTGCTGTCGCTGCCGATCCGCACCGAGGCCGCGCGGGCCGACGACCCGCCGGCACCCGCCGCCAAGGCGAAGGACGGCGGCGGACGGTGGGCCACCGTGGTGCTGCTGCGGTCGATGCCCGTCGTCGCCGTGATGGTCCTGGTCCGGGCGGTCGACGGCCTCGGCTCCTCGTCCCACAACGTCGCCCTGCCGATCTACTCCGACGCCCTCGACCACGCCCACCCGGCCGCGTTCATCAGCCAGTTCTGGGCGACCTGGGCGATCGGCAACATCGCCGTGCAGCAGATCCTCTCCCGCTGGACGTCCCGCACCGGCCGCAGCCCGGGGGAGCGGGTCTTCGCCCTGGGCGCCTGCGTGATGTCGGCCGCGTTCATCCTGGTCTTCGCCGGCCTGCCGACCGCCCTGGCGGTCGTCGTCGCCCTGCTGGCCGGCATGGCCGACGGGCTGACCGAAGTCGCCTACGTCTCCCGGCTGCAGACCGTCCCGGACGCGCAACGGGCCCGCGTGTTCGGCCTGTCGGCGTCGGTGGAGAACCTCGGCTTCGGCCTCGGCATGATCCTCAGCGGCGTACTGCTGGAGCACTTCTCCCCCCTGCGGGTGGTCGGCGGCTTCCACGGCCTCGCCATCGTGCTCTGCGTCGGATTCCTGCTCCTGCTGGTGCGGGGCGCGGCCACCCGACGGGCCGCCCCGGCGCCGGCCGGCGACCCGGTCCCCGCGTCCGAAGGAGAACGGGTATGACCACCCCCGCCGACCGCCGGGTCGCCGTCATCGGCGTCGCGCTGCGCCTCCCCGGCGCCACCACCCCCGACGCCTTCTGGCGGGTGGTGCGCGACGGCGAGGACCGCGTCCGGCACTTCACGGACGACGAACTCGCCGCCGCCGGGATCCCGCCCGAGAAGTACCGGGCACCGGACTTCGTGGGCGCCAGCGCCGTCCTGGACGGCGACATCTCCCAGTTCGACGCCGCGTTCTTCGGCATGAGCGGCCGGGAGGCCGCCTGCACCGACCCGCAGCACCGCCTCTTCCTCGAAGTCGCCTACCACGCCCTGGAGAACGCAGGCTACCCGCGGGAACGCCCGGGCACCCGGATCGGCGTCTACGCCAGCACCGGCTACGAGCTGTACTCGCTGCAGACCTACCTGATCAACAACGTGCTGCGCGGAGCGCTCGCCGAGGACTGGCTCTCGCGCCTGCAGGTGCTGATCGGCAACTACCCCGACTTCACCGCCACCCGCGCCTCCTTCCGGCTGGACCTGACCGGCCCCGCCTTCAACATCCAGACGGGGTGCTCCAGTTCGCTCGTCGCCGTGCAGACCGCCGCACAGGCCGTGCTGTCCGGCGAGACCGACCTCGCGCTCGTCGGAGCCGCGGCCATCCACACACCGCAGGTGCTGGGCTACCAGTACGTCAAGGGCTCGATCCTGTCGAAGACCGGCCGGGTACGGGCGTTCGACGCGGCGGCGGACGGCACGGTCGGCGGCAACGGCGTGGTGGCGGTCGTCCTCAAGCGGCTCGACCGCGCCCTCGCCGACCGGGACACCGTCCACGGCGTCATCAGCGGATGGGGCGTCAGCAACGACGGCGCTGCCAAACACACCTACACCGCGCCCAGTGCGGCCGGCCAGCAGACCGCGATCCGCAGGGCGCTGGAGACGGCCGGGATCGGCGCGGACGAGATCGGCCTGCTGGAGACCCACGGCACCGGCACGCTCAAGGGCGACCCGATCGAGTTCGACGGCGCCACCGCGGCGTTCCGCGTCGACACCGACCGCACCGGCTACTGCGCGATCGGCTCGACCAAGTCCAACATCGGCCACCTGGACGTGGCTTCGGGCCTGGTCGGCCTGATCAAGGCGATGCTCGCGGTGCGCCACGGGGTGATCCCGCCGATGGCCAACTTCCGGAGCCCCAACCCGGGGATCGACCTCGCCGCCAGCCCCTTCTACATCCCCCGCGAGGCCCGGCCCTGGCCGCGCGACGGACGCCCGCGCCGCGCCGGCGTCACCTCCCTCGGCGTCGGCGGCACCAACGTCCACGTCCTGCTGGAGGAGCCGCCGCCGACCCCCGCGCCCGAGGACGGCGCCCACCCCGTTCCCGGCGTGCTGCTGGTCTCCGGACGCGACCCGCAGGCGCTCACCGCGAACGCCCGCGCCCTGCGCACCCACCTGCGCCGGCACCCCGACACGTCGATGCCCGACCTGGTCACCACCGCCGCGCTCGGCCGCACCCACGGACGCCACCGGCTCGCCGTGCGCGGCGAGAGTCCGGCGGCGCTCGCCGACGCGCTCGACCGCTGGCTGACCGGAGCGGCCCCGGCCGCCGGCGGGCGCGGCCCGGTGTGGTCCGGCCTCGCACCGCGCGAGGGCGGGCGGCCGGTCGGCTTCCTGTTCGCGGGCCAGGGCAGCCCGTTCCGCGGCATGGCCGCACCCTTCGACCGGAGGTTCCCGGCGGTCGCGGACGTCCTCGACGCCTGCGAGGCGCAGTACCGCCGGGAGTACGGCACGCCGCTGCTGGACGCGTTCCGCACCGGCCCGGAAGCCGACGGGACCGAGACCTGGCCGACCGCCACCGCGCAGCCCGCGCTGTTCGCCCTCCAGGCGGCGCTCACCCGCCTGTGGGAGCAGGCCGGGGTGCGGCCCGCGGTCGTCGCCGGACACAGCGCCGGGGAGTACGCGGCCCTGGCGGCTGCCGGGGCGCTCACCGTGCCCGACGGGCTGCGGCTCACCGCCGAACGCGGCCGGCTCATGCAGGCCTGCCCGCCCGGGGCGATGGTCGCCGTCGCCGCCGACCGCGCCACCGCGGACCGGCTCGCCGACGAGGTACCGGGGTTGGAGGTCGCCGTCGCCAACGGCGAGCGCTCGCACGTCCTGGGCGGACCGGTCGAGGCGGCCGAGAAGCTGGTCGCCCTGCTCGCCGAACGCGGCATCCCCGGCGACCGGCTCCCGGTCGACCGGGCCTTCCACACGGCGCTGACCGAACCGGCGCTCGACGCGTTCCGCAGCGTCCTGGAAGGCACCGCCTTCCGGCCGCTGACCGTCCCGTTCGTGAGCGGGCTGGACGGCCGGATCCGCCCCGTGGGCTGGGTGCCCGACGCCGACTACTTCCTGCGGCACGCCCGCGAGCCGGTCCGGTTCGACGCCGTGCTCGCGACGCTCGGGGCGCACGCCGACGGCGAGCCCGTGCTGCTGGACCTCGGCCCGCACCACACGCTCGGCGGCCTCGCCGGGCGCGCCCTGCCGCACGCCACCGTCGCCTCGGCGACCCGCCGCGGCGCGGGCACCGACCCCCTCTGGTCCGCGGCCGCCGCCCTGCACTGCGCAGGCGCGCCCGTGGACTGGCACCACCTGCTGGACGGCACCCCCGGCGGCCGCATCCCGCTGCCCGCCTACCGCTTCCAGCGCCGGCACTACTGGACAGGCCCCGCACAGACGATCAGCACCTTCGGTGAACCTACGGAAGACGAGGACGCAGTGGAACTGAGCAGCACGGGCACGGTCACCGCCGACGACGTACGCCGCCGCATCGTGGAAGTGACGGTCGAGCAATTCGGCGCGGATCCGGGGGCGGTGACCGACGACACCTCCTTCTTCGACCTGGGCGCCGACTCGCTGCAGCTGATCCACCTGCTGCGGCTCATCGAGCAGGAGCACCAGGTGAAGGTCGCGATGCGCGAACTCTTCGAGGAGGCCGGAACGCCGCGCCTGCTGGCCGAGCTGATCGTGGGCCGGCTCCCGGGCGCCCCGGCTCCCGGGCAGACCCCGGTGGCCGCGCCCGCGCCCGTCGAGCCGGTCGTCGCCGAGCCGGTCGAGCCGGTCGTCGCCGCGCCCGTCGCTCCCGCACCCGCCGCCGTCGTGGCCGCCGCACCCGTCCCCGCCGCTCCGGCCGCGGCCCCGGTCTACGCGACGCGCCAGGAGGTCGAGGACCTGGCCCGCCAGATCCAGCAACTCACCCAGATCCAGCTGCAGATGATGACGCAGCTCGCCGAGCTGGTGTCCCGTCAGCTGGCTTCCCTCCCCGCGGCCGGTGGCCGATGAACGCGCCGCAGCCGGACGGCCTCGCGGCCGTCACCGCCGCCGCCGACGGCGACCTCGCCGCGATGGCGGAGCTCTCGCGGCGGATCTCCGCGCAACTGGCCGGGACGGTCCCGGCGGCCCCGTCCGGCGCCGCACCGCGGATGCACGGGCCGCGGGTGGCCGTCGACCGCGCGTCCGGCATGGTCAGCGGCGCCGGGCCCGACTCCCGCAAGCGGCACCTGGACGACCTCGTCCGCCGGTACACCGCGAAGACGCCCACGTCGAAGGAGCTGGCGCAGCGCCACCGCCGGGTGCTGGCCGACAGCCGGGCCGTGGTCGGCTTCCGCTCCAGCACCAAGGAGATGCTGTACCCGATCGCGGCACGCGGCGCGTCCGGCGTGTCGATCACCGACATCGACGGCAACCGCTACACCGACATCACCATGGGCTTCGGCGTCCTGATGTTCGGGCACGAGCCGCCGTTCGTCCGCGAGGCGGTGCGCGAACACCTGTCGCGCGGCGTGCAGTTGGGGCCGCGCAACGCCGAGACGGGTGAGGCCGCCGAACTGCTCGCCGAGATCACCGGCATGGAGCGGGTGGCGTTCGCCAACTCCGGGACGGAGGCCAACTCGGCGGCGATCCGGCTCGCCCGCGCCGCCACCGGGCGCCGGAAGATCGTGACGTTCCACGGCTCGTACCACGGCCACGCGGACAACGTCCTCGGCCGCGCGGCGGGGAAGGGCGAGGAGCGCTCCACCGCCCCCGTGTCGATCGGCATCCCGGACAGCGCGGTCGCCGACCTGCTCGTCCTCGACTACGGCGACCCGGCCTCGCTGCGGATCATCGAGGAGCAGGCGCAGTCCGTCGCCGCCTGCATCATCGAGCCGGTGCAGAGCCGCCACCCGTCCCTGCAACCCGTCGAGTTCGTCCGGGAGTTGCGCGCGCTCACCCGGCGCCACGGGATCGTGCTCATGTTCGACGAGATGCTCACCGGCTTCCGCCCGGCGCTGCGCGGCGCGCAGGAGCTGTACGGCGTGACGCCGGACCTGGCCACCTACGGCAAACTGCTCGGCGGCGGTTTCCCGATCGGCGCCATCGCCGGCCGGGCCGACATCATGGACGGCGTCGACGGCGGGTACTGGAGCTACGGGGACGCCAGCTACCCGCCGGGCGAGACCACCTTCTTCGGCGGCACCTACATCCAGCACCCGGTGTCGATGGTCGCGGCCCGCGCCGTCCTCAGCCACCTCAAGGCGCAGGGGCCCTCGCTCCAGCAGCGGCTCAACAGCCGGACGGACCGGTTCGCCGCCGAGCTCAACGGCTTCTTCGAGGCCGAGGAATTCCCGCTGCGGCTCGCGCACTTCGGCTCGATGTTCCGCTTCGAGCACCGCGCGGACATGGAACTGCTGTACCACCACCTGCTGCTGCGCGGAGTGTTCGTGTGGGAGTGGCGGAACTTCTTCCTGTCCACCGCGCACACGGACGAGGACCTCGCCGTGGTCACGGACGCCGTGCAGGGCTCGCTGCGCGAGCTGCGCGACGCCGGATTCTTCCCGACCACCCGCACCCGCACCCCGGCGGCCACCCCGGCCGCCCCGGCCACCCCCGCGCCGGCCCGGACTCCGGCACCGGTCGGCGCGATGCCGCTCTCCGCCCCGGCCGCCGCCCCGGCCGCCCCGGCCGCCACCCCGGCCCCGGCTCCCGCCACCCCGGCCCCGGCTCCCGCCACCCCGGCCCCGGCCGTCCCGGCTCCCGTCAGCACTCCTGTCCCGGCCGCCGGCGGGGCCCGCCCGGCCGGCCCCGACTTCGGCATCTACTTCTTCGGCGACTACCCGGAGGAGGAGGCCCCCCGCCCGGACAGGTACGCCACGATCCTGGAGACCGCCCGCTTCGCCGACACCCACGGCTTCCATTCGCTCTGGATGCCCGAACGCCACTTCCACTCCTTCGGCGGCCTGTTCCCCAACCCCGCCGTGCTCGGGGCGGCCCTCGCCCGGGAGACGGAACGCGTCCGGATCAACGCCGGCTCGGTCGTCCTGCCGCTCCACGACCCGATCCGGGTCGCCGAGGAGTGGTCGATGGTGGACAACCTCTCCGGCGGCCGGGTCGGCATCGGCTGCGCGAGCGGCTGGAACGCCAACGACTTCGTCTTCTTCCCGGACCGGTTCGGCCGCCACAAGGAGTCGATGTTCGAGCAGCTCGCCGACGTCCGGGCGCTGTGGCGCGGCGAGGCCCTCAGCCGCACCGTCGGGGACGGCAGCGAGGCCGCGATCCGGCTGTTCCCGCGTCCGGTGCAGGACCTGCCGCCGATGTTCACGGCCGTCGTCGGCAATCCGGCCTCCTACGAACTGGCCGCCCGCCACGACCTGGGCGTCGTCACCAACCTGATGTCCCAGAGCATCGACCAGCTGCGTGACAACATCGCCCGGTACCGTCGCGCCCGCGCCGCCCACGGCCTCGACCCGGCCGCGGGACGGGTCGCCGTCCTGCTGCACACCCTGCTCGGCGACGACCACGACCGGGCGCGGGAGGCGGCGTTCGAACCGCTCTCGCGGTACATGAGGGCCTCGCTCTCGCTGTTCGGCGGGGTGACCAACAGCCTCGGGTACAACGTCGACCTGTCGTCGCTGAGCCAGGACGACCAGGAGGTGCTGTTCGCCCGCGCCTACCGCCGCTACTGCGACGACCGGGCGCTGATCGGCACCCCCGACACCGTGGCCCCCGTGGTGGACGCCGTCACCGAGGCCGGCGTCGACGAGATCGTCGCACTGGTCGACTTCGGCGTCCCGGAGACCGCCCTGCGGGCCGGCCTGCCCCACCTCGACGCGCTGCGCCGCTGCTACGCCGCCCGCCGCGCCGCGCCCGTCCCGGCACCGCCCGGGGGGACCGGCGCGGGCGAGCCGGAGGCGTGGCAGCACCCGCTCTCCTCCGGCCAGCAGCGGATCTGGACGCAGGAGCGGATCATGCCGGGCGGCACCGCCTACAACGAGTCCAAGGCCCTCCTGCTGGACGGCCCGCTGGACGTCCCCGCGCTCCGGTCCGCCCTGCGGTCGCTGGTGGCCCGCCACGAGAGCCTGCGCACCGTCTTCCGCGAGGCCGGACCGGGCGAGCCCGTGCAGGTCGTCCTGCCCCCGCACGAGCCGGACTTCGAGCTGATCGACCGATCGGCCGCCACCCCGGCCGGGGCCGACCCGCACGCCGCCGTGCAGGACGTGCTCGACGCGGAGAGCGCCCGCCGCTTCGACCTGGCGGACGGCCCGCTCTTCGTCACCCGGCTGGTGAGGCTCGCCGAGCAGCGCCACGTCCTGGTCCTCTCGCTGCACCACATCGTGGTGGACGCCGAGTCGGCGTCCGTGATGACCCGCGACCTGTCCGCCTTCTACCGCGCCGCGACGGCCGGCCGGACCGTCCCGGACGGCGAACTGCCCGCGCTCACCCGGTCGTACGCCGACCACGCCCGGGCGCAGCGGGCCGCCGCCGACAGCCCCGGGACGTCGGCCGACCTCGCGTACTGGCGGAAGGCCCTCGGCGGCGACCTGCCGGTACTGGACCTCCCCACCGACCGGCCCCGCCCCCCGGTGATGACCTCGGCGGGCAGGGCCGCGTTCCGCACCCTCGCCCCCGAACTCTCGGACGGGCTGCGGAAACTGAGCCGCAGTCGGCGGGCGACGCTGTTCATGACCCTGATCGCGGGCTACGCGGCGCTGCTGCACCGCCTCACCGGCGACCGGGACGTGGTGATCGGCACGCCGATCTCCGACCGCCCCGAGGGCTCGGAGGACCTGGTCGGATTCTTCGTCAACACCCTGGCGCTGCGCGTCGACCTGTCCGGCGACCCCGACTTCGCCACCCTCCTCGACCGGGTGCGGCGCACCGCGCTGGACGCCTACGACCACGCCGCCGTCCCGTTCGAGGCGGTGGTGCGGGAGCTGGCGCCGAGCCGCGCCACCGACCGCACACCGGTCTTCCAGGTGCTCGCCGAGTTCGAACGGGACGAGCCGTTCCGCCTCGACCTGCCGGGCGTGCGGGCCACCGCCCTGGACGCCGGGCCCGACAAGGCCCTCACCGACCTGTGCGTGTACTTCACCGACGGCGGCCCGGCCGAGGGCATCCGCTGCCACCTCGAGTACAACACCGACCTGTTCGACCCCGCGACGATCGACCGCTGGTTCACCGCCTTCGCCGACATCCTGCGGCAGGCCGTGGCGGACGCCGCGACGCCGCTGTCCCGCCTCGGCGCCACCACCGCCCCGGCGGCGGCCGACGGCCTCCGCGGCCCGGTCCGCGAGGTGCCCGACACGACCGTGCACGCCTGGGTCGCCCGGCAGGCGGCCCGCCACCCGGGCCGCGCGGCCGTGGTCGACGGCGAAACCGTCCTCACCTACAGCGAGTTGGAGCGACGGGCGGCCCGGCTCGCCGCCGCCGTCCGGCACCGGCTCGGCCCGCCCGAGCCCGGGGTGCACCGGCCGGTCCCGCTCTGGCTGGACCGCTCGCCCGACCTGGTCGTGGCGATGCTCGCCGTCCTCAAGGCCGGCCACGGCTACGCTCCGATCGACCCGGGCCTCGGGCTCGCCCGCGCCAACGCCGTCCTCGCCGACTGCGCCTCGCCGCTGCTGCTGACCACCGGCGACGCGGCGGCCGGCCTCGACCTGCCCGCCGGGGCCACCGTGCTCGACGTCAACGACCCCGGCAGCGCCCCCGCCCTCACCGCCGCCGACGACACGGCGACGCCGTCCTCGCTCTGCTACGCGCTGCACACCTCCGGAACGACCGGACGCCCCAAGGGAGTCGCCGTCCCGCACCGCAACCTGGTGGCGTTCTGCCAGTGGCACCACCGGTACTTCGCGACCACCTCCGAGGACCGCACGGCACTGCTGTCCAGCGTCGCCTTCGACGGATCGCTGATGGAGATCTGGCCGACCCTCACCGCGGGCGCCACCCTCGTCGTCGCCGACGACGAGACCCGCAAGGACCCGCTGGCGCTGGCCCGCTGGTACACCGTGCACGGCATCACCTTCTCCTTCCTCACCACCGCCTTCGGCGAGGCGCTGATCGGCCTCGACCAGCGGCACCGGCCGCCGCTGCGCCACCTGGCCGTCGGCGGCGACGTGCTGCGGGTCCGGCCGCACGCCTCCGCGCCGTACCGGGTCACCAACGTCTACGGGCCGACGGAGGCCACCGTCCTGTGCACGGTGGCGACCGTCGCACCCGAGGGCGCCGAGAGCGGCCCGATCCCGATCGGCCTGCCCGTGGACAACGTCCGGGTGCGGCTGCTGGACCCCGACGGCCGGCCGGTGCCCGACGGGACGCCCGGCGAACTGCACGTCGCGGGCGCCGGAGTCGCGCTCGGCTACCTGAACCGGCCGGAGGAGACCGCCGCCCGGTTCCTGCCCGACCCGGAGGGCGGCCCCGGAGCGCTCGCGTACCGCACCGGCGACCTGGTGCGGCGCGACCCCGCCACCGGACTGCTGGAGTTCTGCGGACGCGTCGACGACCAGGTGAAGATCCGCGGGTTCCGGGTCGAACCGGGCGAGGCCACCGCACAGCTGCGCCAGGTGTGGGGCGTGCGGGACGCCGCCGTCGTCGCCCGCCGCGACGCGCGCGGCGACGCCTTCCTGGCCGGCTACGTCGTCCCCGCCGAGCCGCTGGACGGCGACGACGCGACGGCCGCCGCCCAGCGCACCGCCTTCGCGGTGCTGACCGCCGGGGCGCTCGGCCGCCGGGTGCCGGAGTACCTGGTGCCGCGCGTCTGGGCGGTCCTGCCGCGGCTGCCGCTCACCGGCATCGGCAAGCTGGACCGCGCCGCCCTGCCCGAACCCGACATCACCGTTCCGACGACGCCCGCCCCGCAGGCGCCCCCCGCGCCCGGGGCGGTGGACCCCCGCCCGACGCGGACCCTGGAGCGGGTGCGCGAGCTGTGGGCGGCCGAGTTCGGCCTCGACGCGCAGGCGGTCGACCCGCACGCCTCGTTCTTCGCCCTCGGCGGCCACTCGATCACCGCGATCCGGCTGGTGAACCGGGTCCGGGAGGCCCTCGGAGTGGACGTGCCCGTCACCCGGCTCTTCCAGCAGCCCACCCCGGCCGCGATGGCCGCCTTCGTGGACGCCGCCGGCGGCGCACCCGCACCGTCGCCGCTCCCGACCGCCGCCCCCGACCGCCCCCCGCTCACCGTCACGCAGGCACGGTTCGTCGACCGGATCGGCAAGCTCCCGGTGCCAGAGGTGTTCAACGTCGCGCTGCGTCTCCTCCTCACCGGCCCGCTGGACGTCGCCGCGCTCCACACCGCCCTCACCGGACTGACGGAACGCCACGAGTCCCTGCGCACCCGGTGCGTGCGCGGCGAGCGGCCCGAGGACTGGTGGCAGGACGTCCTGCCCGCCGCACCGGTCCGGCCCCCCGTCGAGGACCTGAGGGGCCTGCCCGAGACCGAACGGGAGGCGGAGCTGTCCCGGATCAGCACCGAGGCGGCCAGGCACCCGTTCGACATCGCGGCGGGCGCCCACCCGGCGATCCGGCTGGTGCGCACCGGCGAGGAGTCCTGGGCGCTGGTGTTCGTCATGCACCACTCGATGTGCGACGGCTGGGCCGTCAGCCTGCTGCTCAAGGAGCTCGCCGCCCTGTACCGGGCGGCGGTGACCGGTGAGCCGCACGGCCTGCCGCCGGCGACCCAGCAGACCGCCTACGCCCGGTCCGAGCAGGCCCGCGGCCAGGCCGACCGCGAGGACGACTACGCCTACTGGGAACGGCAGTTGAAGGACGCACCGCCCTTCACCCACGACCTCCCGCTGGACCGGCCGCGCCCCGAGAAGCTCAGCGGCCTGGGCCAGGTCGCCCAGTTCACGGTGCCGTCCGACGCGCGGCACCGGGTCGAGGAACTGGCCAGGCGGCTCGGCACCACCCCGTTCGCCGTCACGGTCACCGCCCTCGGCCGCTTCATGGGAACCCTCAACGGCCGCGACGACCACCTCGTCCAGGTCGCGTACGCCAACCGCGCGCGCCGCGAGGAGGAGACGCTGCTCGCCTGCACCGTCAGCTCGATGCTGCTGCGGCTGCGGACCGCATCCTCCACGCCGTTCGCCGACCAGGTCCGCGAGACCGCCCGCACCGCGGCCGAGGCCCTGGAACACCTGATGCCGCTGTCCGTCATCGGCCCGCGCCTGCGCGAACGCGGCCTGTCCGACGTCCCCGACCGGCTCGACCACGGCTTCCAGTACCAGAGCTCGCTGGAGACCGACATCGACCTGCCCGGCCTCACCGTCCGGGTCGAGGACCTCACCATCCCCGCGGCCCGCAGCGAGTTCAACCTCGGCCTCGTCCCCGCGGGCGACGTCTACGCCGGCTACCTCGAGTACACGACCGACCTCTGGGACGCCGAGACCATCGACTCCTGGACCGGCCGCTACACGGCCCTCCTGGACGACCTCGTCACCCGGGCCCTGTCCGACACCCCGGCCGGCGGGTAGCTCGGCGGAAAAAGCGGAAGACCCCAGGGGAACCTGGGGTCTTCCGGCTGGTGTCCGAGGGGGGACTTGAACCCCCACGCCCGATAAAGGGCACTAGCACCTCAAGCTAGCGCGTCTGCCATTCCGCCACCCGGACCGGGTGTTGTCTCCGCGGGCTGTTGTCCCGCGCTGACATGGACAACAGTAGCAAAGATCGCCTGCGAGTCCCAAAACCGGGGGCGGCGGGGTGGACGGGGCTTCGAAAGCGGGGGGTGTCGGGCACCCGCGCCCTTGGGGTGCGGCGGGTGCTGGGGGAGGATGGCGGAATGGCGCCCGCGGCCCCCGGCCGGCCGGGGCGGCGCGGACCGCAGCCGCGCCGGGCGGGCCGAGACAAGGTGGGAGCGATGAGTGTGGGCACCGAGCACCGGGTGACAGCCGAGTCGGAGGTCGCCGAGATCTGCCGCGACCTGATCCGCATCGACACCAGCAACTACGGCGACGGCTCGGGCCCGGGGGAGCGGAAGGCGGCCGAGTACGTCGCCGAGCAGCTCGCCGAGTTCGGGCTGGAACCGCAGATCTTCGAATCGGCGAAGGGCCGCGCCTCCACGGTGGTGCGGATCGAGGGCGAGGACCGCTCCCGCCCCGGGCTGCTGATCCACGGCCACACCGACGTGGTGCCGGCCAACGCCGACGACTGGACGGTGCACCCGTTCTCCGGGGAGATCACCGACGGCTGCGTGTGGGGCCGCGGCGCGGTCGACATGAAGGACATGGACGCGATGACCCTCGCGGTCGTCCGCGACCGGCTGCGCACCGGCCGCAAGCCCCCGCGCGACCTGGTGCTGGCGTTCCTCGCCGACGAGGAGGCCGGCGGCACCTACGGCGCCCGGTTCCTGGTGGACCGTCACCCCGAGCTGTTCGAGGGCGTCACCGAGGCGATCGGCGAGGTCGGCGGCTTCTCCTTCACCGTCAACGACCAGGCCCGGCTGTACCTGGTCGAGACGGCGGAGAAGGGCATGCACTGGATGCGCCTGACCGTCGAGGGCCGGGCCGGCCACGGCTCGATGGAGAACGACGACAACGCGATCACCGAACTGTGCGAGGCGGTGGCCCGGCTCGGCCGGCACCAGTTCCCGCTGCGGATCACCAAGACCGTCCGGGCGTTCCTCGACGAGCTCTCCGACGCCCTCGGCGTCCGGCTCGACCCGGAGGACATGGACGAGACGCTCCGGGTGCTCGGCGGCATCGCCAAGATGATCGGCACCACCCTGCGCAACACCGCCCAGCCGACCATGCTCGGCGCCGGCTACAAGGTCAACGTGATCCCCGGCCAGGCCACCGCGCACGTCGACGGCCGCTTCCTGCCCGGCTACGAGGAGGAGTTCCTCGCCGAGCTGGACAGCGTGCTCGGCCCGCGCGTCAAGCGCGAGAGCCTGCACTACGACAAGGCGCTGGAGACCAGCTTCGACGGCGCCCTGGTCGAGGCCATGCAGACCGCGCTGCGCGCCGAGGACCCGATCGCCCGGGCCGTCCCCTACTGCCTGTCCGGCGGCACCGACGCCAAGTCCTTCCAGGACCTGGGCATCCGCTGCTTCGGCTTCGCCCCGCTCCAGCTCCCGCCGGACCTGGACTTCGCCGGCATGTTCCACGGCGTGGACGAGCGGGTGCCGGTGGACGGCCTGAAGTTCGGCGTCCGGGTGCTCGACCGCTTCATCGACCTGTCCTGACGCCGGATCGGCCCGCCCTGGCGCCGCGCTGCGGCGGCGGGTGGTCGGCCCCGGCGACGGCCCGGGCGAGTATGAGAAACAGCCCAGCATCAAAGCTGGACAGCTGGAGAGATGGCGATCATCTGTTCGCTTGATCACTTCAACGGGTGAATGTCGGCCCGGCCCCGCATCCGCGGCGCCGGGCCTTCGTTCATCCGGATGCAGCCCGGGGGAACGGGCTGGAAGCGACCAGGAGGAACAGACAGATGAAGGCCAAGAAGATCGCCGCCGTTGCCGCCGCCACCGGTGGACTGCTGCTCGCCGGTGCGGGTGCCGCCTCGGCGCACGCGACCGCGGAGGGCGCTGCGGCCGGCTCCCCGGGCGTGCTCTCCGGCAACGTCATCCAGATCCCGGTGCACGTCCCGGTGAACGTCTGCGGCAACACCATCAACGTGATCGGCCTGCTGAACCCGGCCTTCGGCAACAGCTGCGCGAACGCCTGATCAACCCGGGCCCCCGCCCCCGCGCGTCCCTGTCGACGCGCGGGGGCGGACGCATGTCCGGGGGCATTTCCGGAGGAATTCCGGACGGGCCTCCCGGTGGTTTTCCGGCAGCTTCCCCGTGCGGGTGAACGTCGCGGTTCCCGGCATACCGCCAAGCTCACCCGATCGGATGAACTGACTGCATCCGGCTCAACCTTCACCATTCAACGTCGTTGAAGGTAGTGCTGCCGCAAATGCGGCACTGAATTCCGACTATCGGACCGATGAGCGGTTCCGGCGGATGGAATTCAGAAATCGCCGGATGTCGGTTCATCAGTCCACCGGACAAGAAAACAAGGGGAGTCAATGCGACAGGTCGCCAGGAAAGGCCTCCTCACGGCCATGGCCACCGGCAGCGTGCTGGCCTCGACCGCGGGCTACGCCTATGCCACCGCCGATGCGCAGGGCGTGGCCGCCAACTCGCCGGGCGTCGCCTCGGGGAACGCGGTGCAGGTCCCCGTGGAGCTCCCCGTGAACGCGTGCGGCAACACCATCAACGTGATCGGCCTGCTCAACCCGGCGTACGGCAACGACTGCTCGAACAGCAGCCCGGCCGCCCAGCACGGCAGCACCGCCGGCTCGGGCACCAGCGGCTCCGGCACCGAGGGCTCCGGCCACGGCGGCCCCGGCTCCGGCTCCGACGGGTCGGGCACCGGCGGCTGGGGCCACCCGGGCTCCGGCGGCTCCGGCGGCTCCGGCGGCCCGACCGGCTCCACGGGCTCGGACGACACCAAGTCCGGCTCCCCGGCCGGTTCCGGCGCCACGGCGAGCGGCACCACCGGCAACTCGCCGGGCGTGCTCTCGGGCAACCAGGCGCAGGTGCCGGTCTCCGCCCCGGTCAACGCCTGCGGCAACTCGGTCAACGTGGTGGGCATCGGCAACCCGGCGTTCGGCAACGAGTGCGCCAACGTCCCGGCGCCCGAGCAGCCCCCGACGCCGCCGTGCACCGGCGAGGAGTGCCCGCCGGTCGGCCCGCCGACCACGCCGCCCACCACCCCGCCCACGACGCCGCCGACCACCCCGCCCGGCAAGGTCGTCGTCCCGCCCCCGCCGGCCGAGGTCCGGGGCGTGCACGGCGAGCAGCAGCTGGCCTCCACCGGCGCGTCCGGCCTGGAGGTGCTCGCCCCGGCCGGCTTCCTGATGCTGCTCGCCGGCGGCGTGCTGTACCGCCGCTCCCGGGCCGTCGGCCGCCACTGACCCCGGCCCCCGAGGAGGCCGCAGCCCGCGGGCCGCGGCTCCCGACGGAGCAGGAACGCCCGCGCCCGGGCGCCCCGTCACGCGATGCGACGGGGCGGCCCGGGCGCGGGCGTTGCGCGCTACCAGGTGGAACGGACCTGCCGGATGATGCGCCGCTTCAGTCGGACCGTCCGGCTGCCGTCCGGGTACAGCCGGAGCCGGTCGAGCTCCCACTGCCCGTACTCGGCGTGGTCGGTGAGGAGTTGGCGCGCGGCGTTGCGGGAGGTGCCGCGCGGCAGCCGAAGCGACTGGTACTCGTACTCCGGAAGCCGGACCGGTTTGGTAGGGATCAAGACCTCTCCTCCGCTGCTGTGCTGCCTGCAAGCCTACGGCGCGCCGCCGGCCGGCGGCCGGCGCGGGTGCGACCCGCCCCAGGTGGCGGGGACGAGCCTCGCCCCGCCCGGAGCTGACCGTCAATCAGTTTTCCCTTCCGGTACGGATACCCGCCCCGGGCCGCGCCGATGCGCGTACGGCCGACCCGGCGCGGACCGGCGGCGCGGGTGCGACCGGCGCGCGGAGCGCCGCCCCCGGGCCCGTGGAAAGTGCGGTGACAGAAAGGGGCGGAACGGACATCCAGGGTGAACTTGCCCGGTTTTCACGGCCGGAGGTGACAACCGCTGTGCGTGTCGTCGCCAGGTGGGGATAGCGTCTGCACCATGTCTGATGCCGCGCAGCTGACCATCACCGAGGTACGGGCCGCCGCCGAGGCGGTCAAGGCCGCCATCGACCGCCACCTGCAGGCGGTTTCCAGCTCCACCGAGCCCGGCGATCCGGTCGTCGTCCACGCGTACGAGGAGCTCGCGGCGGCCGCCATCGCCTACGACCAGATCCTGTACGAGGTCTACGACGAGGTCACCCCGTTCGAGATTCCGGGCGACGAGTCCGGGACGGGCTACCAGGGGCCCGAACAGCCCGAGGCGATCAGCGTGCTGATCCGCCGCGACTACCTGGTCGCCGACCCCAAGCGCCTGCGCGCCCAGGCCGAACGCGTCGACGACACGCTCACCCCCGGCGGGGGCGGCGACGCCGAGGTGACCGCGGCGATCGGCGTGCTGTTCGGCGAGTACGAACCGGACGAGATCGCCGCCCGGGCCGAGGAGTTCGGCCTGGAGGAGGGCGACTCCACGCTGTGGGTGTCGGCCGCCGAGCCCGCCGAGCCCGGCGAGTGGCTGCCCGAGCCGTTCGACGGCGCCGACCCGGAGCTGCTGATCTGCCGCTTCGACGTCAGCGAGGTCTACGACGACGAACTCGACGACTGACGGACGACCCGCGCAGGGCACCCGCCGCAGGGCCCGGGACGGCGAGCCGTCCCGGGCCCTGCGGCACACCGCGGGCGGCGGCTACTGGTCGGTGAGGACCGACCGCAGCCGGGTGGTGCGGGGCGCGGCGGGCCGCTCGGCGACCGCCTGGGCGAGCGCCGGGCCCGCCGCGTGGACCACCGACAGGTGCCGCTCGGCCCGGCCGAACGCCGTGTACACCCACTGCCTGGTCAGCTGCCCGGCCGCGTCCTCCGGCAGCACCACGACCACCGCGGGCCAGCGCCGGCCGACCGCCTGATGGGCCGTCACCGCCCAGCCGTGGCGCAGCCTGGCGGCCTGCTGCGGGGACAGCGTGAGCCGCCCGCCGTCGGCCAGCTCCAGGTGCAGGCCGGCGGCGTCGCCGTCCAGCACCCGCGCGGGCAGGTTGACGCCCAGCGCGGGGGAGTGCACCACCCGGTCGCCCGGGTCGAAGCCGCCGAACCGGCCCGGGCCGGGGTTCAGCCGGGCCTTCGCGGCGGCGTTCAGCGCCCGGGTGCCGGCCGGGCCGCCGTGACCCGGGGTGATCAGCACGGTCTGCTCGGACGGGATCGACAGGGCGCGCGGAATGGAGTCGGTGAGCAGCTGCACCGCGCGGTGCACGGCCTCGCCGCCGTCCTTGGCGGTGAGGATCACCACCTCCTTGTCGGGGGCGTCCACCGGCTGGAGCTCGCCGATGCCGATGCCCGACACCAGCTCGCCGATCGGCCCGAAGTCCGGGGTGCGCGACGCCACCGCCGGGCACGCCTTCGCGGCCAGCAGGTCGGCGAAGAACCGGCCCGGGCCGGCCGACCACAGGCCGCCCGGGTCGCCGGAGAGCACCAGCCGGGTGCCGTCCGCGAGCGCCTCCAGCAGGGTGGCCGCGGTCTCCACGTCCAGCAGCGGCGCGTCCAGCACCACCAGCACGTCCAGCGGCAGGGTGCCGTCCACCGCGCGCGGCAGCTCCGCGCCGCCGCCGTACAGCAGTTCGGCCAGCGTGCCGATCCGGCCGGCGGCGGGGGAGCCCTCGGGCAGCAGCGCGGCCAGCGAGTCCCGGCCCTGGCCGGTCCAGGTCGCGGCCCACACCCGCAGGCCGAGGCCGGCGGCGGCGTGCAGCAGCGCGGCCGGCTCGGCGCGGGCCGCCTCGCCGCCGGTGTGCAGCACCAGGCCGGACGCGGCGGCGGTGCGCACCAGCTCCTGCGCGGACCGGGACGGCGCGGCCGCGGCCGCCGCCTCCCACGCCGCCGGGCCGGGCTGCCCGGGCGCGGCCGGGCCGTCGGCGGCCGGACTCCCGTCGGGCGTCCCGCCCTCGGACGGCTCCTCCGCGCCTTCGTCCGCGGGCTCCTCGGCGTCCTCGCCCGGGGCGAAGGTGGAGAGCAGCCGGACCAGGCCCTCGCCGAGGCTCTCCTCCGCGAGCGCGAGGCGCTCCAGCGCGAGCAGCGTGCGGACCGGCGGCTCCTCGTCCTCGTCGTGGCTGCCGGGCGGCATCGGCAGCTCCTCCTGGAACGGCATCACCCGCCCGTCGACCAGCACCGCCTGGAGAGCGCCCGCCGGATCCGGCACGTGCTGGGCGCGCAGCGCCTCGGAGACCTCGCCGAGCTCCTGCGCGGAGTGCCCGCGCAGCGCGGCCTGCTCCAGCAGCCACGACACCAGCGCCTGGGCGCGGCGCGGGTCTCCCGGCCGGGCCTCCGGGCCGAGCAGCCCGCGGGCGAAGCCGTCGGCGTGCTCGGGGCGGACGCCGGGCAGCGCGAGCACCGCCCACGGGTCCTCGCGCAGCAGCTCGGCGGCGCCCTCGCCGAGCTCGGCGACCGCCGCCGGGGCGAGCTGCGCGGGCGCGCCGCCGGCCGCCAGCACCTCGGCGACGGCGCCCAGCGCGGCCTGCCGCTGGGCGTCGGAGGCCGGGCCGTCGGCCCGCGGCGCGGGGGCTGACGGGCCGTCGGCGCCGCTCTTGCCGACGGCCCGGATCGCTTCGGCGAGGGCGGCGACGGTACCGGCGTGCTGCTCGGCGGCCGGGGCCGGGCTCTCCTCGGGGGTGGTCATGCGGAAGGCTCCTTCAACGGGTGGGCGGCTACAGCTCCGTCCAGCCCTGGTCCGGGTAGCGGTGCACCGGGGCCGACACGTCGTCCAGGGCAGCGCGGATCTCACCCGGAAGCGTAAGGGCCTCCACCGACAGTGAGGACTGCAGCTGGGCGGCGGTGCGGGCCCCCAGCAGGGCGGCCGACACGCCCGGACGGTCGCGCACCCAGGCGAGGGCGACCTTCAGCGGGCTGGACGCCAGGCCGTCTGCGGCGGTGGCCAGCGCGTCCACGATCCGCCGGGACGCCTCGCCCAGGTACGGCTTGACCGAGCCGGCCGGGTGCTGCGCGGCGCCGCGCGACTCCGGCGGCACGCCGTGCCGGTACTTGCCGGTCAGCACGCCCCGGCCCAGCGGCGAGCAGGCCAGCAGGCCCACGCCGGCGTCGATCGCGGCGGGCAGCGCCTCGCGTTCGATGCCGCGCTGGAGCAGCGAGTACTCGAGCTGGACGGCCGCCAGCGGGGTGCGGCCGGGCGAAGCGTGCTGCCGGGCAGCGGACTTGGCGAGCTGCCAGCCGCTGTACTGGCACACCCCGACGTACCGGGCCCGGCCGGAGGAGACCGCCAGGTCGAGCGCGTGCAGGGTCTCCTCGGTGGGGGTGGCCGGGTCGTACGCGTGCACCTGCCACAGGTCGACGTGGTCGGTGCCGAGGCGGCGCAGCGAGGCGTCCAGGGAGTTCAGCAGGTGGCCGCGGGAGGCGTCGGCGCGGGGCGAGCCGGGCAGGGCGCCGGCCTTGGTGGCGATGACCAGTTCGGAGCGCGGGATCAGACTGTCCGTCAGGCGCGACAGCAGGTACTCGGCGCCGCCGTCGGCGTACAGGTCCGCGGTGTCGACCAGCGTGCCGCCCGCGTCCACGAACGCCTTCAACTGCTCGGCGGCCTCGTGCTCGTCGGTGTCCCGGCCCCAGGTGAGGGTGCCCAGGCCGAGCCGGGAGACCCGCAGGCCGGTGCGTCCGAGCAGTCGCTGTTCCATCGCACCCTCCGTCCACGCGCGGCGCCGCCGCACGACGGCGCAGGTCGGGGGCGGTGCCCCCCACGTGGAGCGAGAGTAGCGGCGAAACCCCTTGTCACCGGGGACGACCCGCTCGGCCGACGTGGTGTCGGGCTCAGCAGTGGGTCTCCACGAACAGCAGGACGCGGCCGTCGCCGTCGGCGAACTCGTACGCCCGGTGGGACGGCAGCGCGTCGGCGTCGAATCCGGCCCGCGCCTCCAGCCAGGCGGCCGGGCGCTCCTCGGGGGCGAGGAAGCGCGGCATCCACAGTCGGAGCCGCTCGTCGTAGTCCACGCCCATCGTCATGCGGTCGGCGGTGACGGCGAGCCGCTTGGCCCGGCGGACGTCGAGCGGTCCGCGGACCAGGCGCCAGCGGCAGCCGTCGGCGTCGGTGAAGCCGCGGTCGCGGACGGGCATCGGGTCGAAGCGAACCCCGGACTCGTCCTCGGGCGGTGCGGGCGTGGCCGCCGGCAGATCGGCGAGGGCGGCGGCGCGGCGCTGCTTCCTGGTCATCCGGGCAGATTGCCACGGCGGTGCGGGGGACGACGCGGCTACCGGTCAGTAGCATGACGTCCGGCTGGGGGACCGCCCTCGCCGCACCACCCGACTGGAAGGCTGTGGGCACATGCGACTCGGGATCAACCTCGGCTACTGGGGACTCGGCCTGGACGCCGACAACATCGCCGTCGCCCAGGAGGCCGACCGGCTCGGCTACTCCGTCTGCTGGGCCGCCGAGGCCTACGGCTCGGACGCCGCCACCGTGCTGTCCTACGTCGCCGCGAAGACCGAGCGGATCGACGTCGGCTCGGCGATCTTCCAGATCCCGGCCCGCACCCCCGCGATGACCGCGATGACCGCCGCCACCCTCGACACCCTCTCCGGCGGCCGGTTCCGGCTGGGCCTCGGCGTCTCCGGCCCGCAGGTCTCCGAGGGCTGGTACGGCGTCAAGTTCGACAAGCCGCTGGCCCGCACCCGCGAGTACGTGGAGATCATCCGCAAGGCGATGTCCCGCGAGCGCCTGGTCCACGACGGCGCCAACTGGACGCTGCCGCTGCCCGGCGGCCCCGGCAAGGCGCTCAAGCTGACCGTCCACCCGGTGCGCGAACACCTGCCGATCTACATCGCCTCCATGGGCCCGAAGAACCTCGAACTCACCGGCGAGATCGCCGACGGCTGGCTCGGCCTGTTCTTCTCCCCCGAACACGCCTCCCTCTCCGTCGACGCCCTCGCCGCCGGCCGCGCCAAGGCCGGACTCACCCTCGACGGCTTCGACCTCTGCCCCACCGTCAACATCGCGGTCGGCGACGACATCCACGCCGCCGCCGACACCCTGCGCGACTACACCGCCCTCTACCTCGGCGGCATGGGCAGCAAGGAGAAGAACTTCTACAGCCAGCTCGCCCGCCGGATGGGCTTCGAGCAGGCCGCCGACGAGGTCCAGACCCGCTACCTCGCCCACGACAAGCCCGGCGCCGCCGCCGCCGTCCCGCACGACTTCATCGACGCCACCGCCCTCCTCGGCGACACCGCCCGCATCGCCGACCGCATGCAGGCGTACGCCGCCGCCGGCGTCACCACCCTCACCCTCGCCCCCGCCGGCTGGACCCTCGACGAGCGCATCGCCGCCCTCCGCACGGGAGTCGACGCCCTGGAGCGGGCCGGTCTCGCCTGACGCCGAAGCACCCCCGGGGCCGTGCCCGCCCGCCCGGCGACGCGAGCCGCCCCCGCGCGGGCCGCTTCCGGTTCGGCCCCGAGCCGTTCCACCCGCCGGTTCCGGGCCCGGGCCGCGCTGTGGCCAGCGAGCGTGAACAGCAGGTCCGTCCGGCCGGACACCGGCACCGGTTCCGGGACGTCCGACGCGTGGACGGTGCTCGGCAGGACGGTCAGCCGGACCTCGCCCGGCCGCCGAGCACAGGAACGGGGGCCGACGGAGCCGGGCGACCGGCGGGCCGGTGGCGGTCGTTCCCGCCGGGGCGCCCGCGTCGAACGGGAGAGCCCCGGCCGCCGGGGGAGTGCCGGACCGTTGCGGGCCGAGGCATTGCCGGACAACGGTCGGTCGTAGCCAAAGGGGTCTCGGGCGTGCTCGCCTCCACCGGCGTCGACGCCCCGCTCGGCAGCCTGGCCGCTGCGGGCGCGGCTTCGGTGGCCCTGGGCGCCGCCCTGGTGGCGGCCCGTCGTCGTCGGCTCCAGCAGCCCTGACGCGCAGCCGTCGAACGCGCGGGCCGGCCGTTACAGCCAGCCCGCGCGTTTGAACAGGCGGTGGAGGCCGAAGCAGACGCCGGCCATCAGTGCCAGTGCCGCGGGGTAGCCCCAGGGCTGGCGGAGTTCCGGCATGTGCTCGAAGTTCATGCCGTAGATGCCGGCGATCATGGTGGGGACGGCGGCGAGCGCGGCCCAGGCGGAGATCTTCCGCATGTCGTCGTTCTGCTGGACGCTGACCTGGGCGAGGTTGGCGGAGAGGATGTCGGAGAGCAGGCGGTCCAGGCTCTCCACCACTTCGTTGACCTTGGCCAGGTGGTCGGCGACGTCCCGGAAGTAGGGGCGCAGCTCGGCGGGCACGTACGGCACCCTGACCTCGCCGGAGCCGGAGCCGGAGCCTGAGCCCGAGCCGGTCCAGGACCCGGCACCGGAGCCGGGGGCGATGCCGGCGCCGGCCCGGGTGAGCCGCAGCGCGGGCTCCATCAGCGGGAAGGTGGCCTTGCGGAAGTTGACCACCTGCCGCTTGAAGCCGTAGATCCGCTCGGCGGCGCCGCGGACCCGGCCGGGGGAGAAGATCTCGGCCTCCAGCTCGTCCAGGTCGGTCTGGAGCTCGGTGGCCACGTCGAGGTACTGGTCGACGACCAGGTCGCAGATCGCGTAGAGCACGGCGGCGGGCCCGTGGGCGAGCAGTTCGGGCTGCTTCTCCAGCTCGGCCCGCAGGTCCTTGAGCGGGCTCTCCTCGCCGTGCCGGACGGTCATCACGTACGAGTCGCCCAGGAAGACCATCAGCTCGCCGATGGACACCGACTCGTCCTCGGGGTGGTACGCGGCGGTCTTCAGGACGGTGAACACCGAGTCCTGGTAGATGTCCAGCTTCGGGCGCTGATGGGCCGTCACCGCGTCCTCCACCGCCAGCGGGTGCAGGGCGAACTCCTCGGCGGCGTGGTCGAACTCGGCCTCCGTCGGGTCGGCCAGGCCGATCCAGACGAAGCCGTCGCCGGCCGCCCGGACCGCCTCCAGGGCGTCCGAGAAGTCCTCGGGTCCCTCGGTGCGCCGCCCGGCCCGGTAGGTGCCGCAATCCACGATCATGCCCGCCATTGTGACCCGAACTCCCGGCCCACCGGGAGGGGATCACCCCGTAGGCTTGGCCGTATGCCCACCCTGCTGCTCGTGCGCCACGGCCGGTCCACCGCCAACTCGGCCGGAATCCTGGCCGGCTGGACGCCCGGCGTCGACCTGGACGACACCGGCCGCGCCCAGGCCGCCGCCCTGCCGGAGCGACTGGCCGGCCTGCCGATCGCCCGGCTGGTCAGCAGCCCGCTGGAGCGCTGCCGGCAGACCCTGGAGCCGCTGGTCGCCGCCCGCCCCGAACTCGGCGCGCCCGACCTCGACGAGCGGCTCGGCGAGTGCCACTACGGCGAGTGGACCGGCCGGCCGCTGTCCGAGCTCGCCGACGAGCCGCTCTGGCGCACCGTCCAGGACCACGCCTCCGCGGCGGCGTTCCCCGGCGGCGAGTCGCTGCGCACGCTGAGCCACCGCACCGTGGACGCGGTGCGCGAGTGGAACGACAAGATCGCGGTCGAGCACGGCCAGGACGCGCTCTGGGCGGTCGCCACCCACGGCGACGTGATCAAGGCGATCGTCGCGGACGCCCTCGGCCTGCACCTCGACCACTTCCAGCGGATCTCCGTCGAGCCGTGCTCGGTCACCGCGATCCGCTACACGCCGAACCGCCCCTACCTGCTGCGCCTGGGCGACACCGGTTCGCTGGCCTCGCTCGCCCCGCGTCCGCACGGCCGCTCGGCCGGCGACGACGCGGTGGTCGGCGGCGACACCGGCACCGTCTAGCAGGGACACCGGCACCGTCCAGGCCCGCACACCCCGTCCCCCGGGAATCCGCACCACTCACGCCCCACGGCAGGGCCGTTTGGCCGTAGGGTGAGATCGAGAAGACCGCACACCCCCGTACCGGAGCGAGCAGCGTGTCCCGTCAGGTCCACTTCTACGACCAGCCCGAGCGGTTCGTGGCCGGCACCGTCGGCCAGCCCGGCGCCCGGGCGTTCTACCTGCAGGCCTCCTCGCGCGGCCGGATCACCAGCGTGCTGCTGGAGAAGGCCCAGGTCGCCGCCCTCGCCGAACGCATCGAGGAAGTCCTCGACGAGGCGCTGCGGCGCAGCGGCGGCGAGGCCCCGATCCCGGCCGCCGCGCCCGTCGAACTGCTCGACACCGCCCCGCTCGACCTGCCGCTGGAGCAGGAGTTCCGGGTCGGCACGATGGCGCTGGCCTGGGACGCCCGGGAGCTGTGCCTGGTGGTCGAGGCGCAGGCGTACGTCGAGGAGTCCGAGGACGAGGACGAGATCGAGGTCTTCGACGACGAGAACGGCCCCGACCTGCTGCGGGTGCGGCTCAGCGGCGCGATGGCCCGGGTGTTCGCCAAGCGCGCCCTGGACCTGGTCGCGGCCGGCCGCAAGCCGTGCCCGTTCTGCAACCTGCCGCTCGACCCGGAGGGCCACCTGTGCCCGCGCGCGAACGGCTACCGGCGCTGAGCGAGCAGCCGGCCGTGGAAGCCCCCGGCACCGACCCGGCCACCAGCGCCGCGCTGGCCGCCGACACCGCCGCCGCCCTCGCCCTGCTGCGCGAGGGCGCGCTCGCCGTCCACGGCCGGGTCACCGACGCCTCCAACGCCGTCCTCTACTGCACCGCCACGCTGGACGGCGTCACCGCCCCCTGCGTGTACAAGCCGGTCGCCGGCGAGCGCCCGCTGTGGGACTTCCCCGACGGCACGCTGGCCGGCCGGGAGACCGCCGCGCACGAGGTGTCGGCCGCCACCGGCTGGCAGCTGGTCCCGCCGACCGTGCTGCGCGAGGGCCCGGCCGGGCCCGGCATGGTCCAGCTGTGGATCGAGCCCGACCCGGACGCCCCCGAACTCCTCGACCTCCAGCCGCTGGACGGCCCCGCCGACGGCTGGCTCCCGATCGTCCGCGCCGAACTCGACGCCGGCCGCCAGGCCTGGCTGGTGCACCGCGACGACGAGCGGCTGCGCCGCCTCGCCGTGCTGGACGCCGTCCTCAACAACGCCGACCGCAAGGGCGGCCACTGGCTGCCCGCCGCCGACGGCCGGATCTACGGCATCGACCACGGCGTCACCTTCCACACCGAGCCCAAACTCCGTACCCTGCTGTGGGGTTGGGCCGACCGGCCGCTGACCGCCGAGGCCCTCGACGTCCTCGGCAAGCTCGCCACCGATCTGGACGGCGCGCTCGGCGAGCGGCTGCGCCCGCACCTGACGCCCGTCGAACTCGACGCGCTGCGGGCCCGGACCGGCGCGCTGCTGCGCTCCGGACGGCATCCGCTGCCGTCGGCTGACTGGCCGTCTATTCCCTGGCCGCCGGTCTGATACCGATCCGAAACAGAGAATGATCGGAATCAAGCCGATCATGCCAACAGGTTGGTCTTTCAAAACCGCGCACGGTTAGAGTCGGTGCCATGCATGCCTGGCCCGCCTCCGAGGTTCCCGCCCTTCCCGGTCAGGGGCTTCCCCTGCGCATTTACGACACCGCCACCAGCAGTGTCCGAGAAGTCGTGCCCACCGGCCCGACCGCCCGGCTCTACGTCTGCGGCATCACTCCCTACGACGCGACCCACCTGGGCCACGCAGCCACCTACAACACCTTCGACCTGGTCCAGCGGGTCTGGAAGGACGCCGGCCACGACGTCCTGTACGTCCAGAACGTCACCGACGTCGACGACCCGCTGCTGGAGCGGGCCGTCGCCACCGGCCAGGACTGGACCGAACTCGCCGCCCGCGAGACCGCGCTGTTCCGCGAGGACATGACCGCGCTGCGGATGCTGCCGCCCGCGCACTACGTGGGCGCCGTCGAGTCCATCCCGTGGATCGTCCCGCTCGTCCAGCAGCTGCTCGCCTCCGGCGCCGCGTACGAGGTCGACGGCGACATCTACTTCTCCGTCGAGTCCGACCCGCACTTCGGCGAGGTCTCCGGCCTCACCCGCGAGCAGATGCTCCCGATCTTCGCCGAGCGCGGCGGCGACCCCGAGCGCCCCGGCAAGAAGAACCCGCTGGACGCCCTGCTCTGGCTCTCCGCCCGCCCCGGCGAACCCGCCTGGGACACCGAGCTCGGCCACGGCCGGCCCGGCTGGCACATCGAGTGCGTCGCCATCGCGCTCAAGTACCTCGGCATGGAGTTCGACCTCCAGGGCGGCGGCAGCGACCTGTCCTTCCCGCACCACGAGATGGGCGCCTCGCACGCGCAGGTCGCCCTCGGCGCCCACCCCTACGCCCGCGCCTACGTGCACGCCGGCATGGTCGCCCTCGACGGCCACAAGATGTCGAAGTCCCGCGGCAACCTGGTGTTCGTCTCCGCCCTGCGCCGCGACGGGATCGACCCGGCCGCGATCAGGCTCGCGCTGCTCGCCCACCACTACCGCAGCGACTGGGAGTGGACGGCCGACGACCTCGACGCCGCCCTCACCCGCCTCGCGACGTGGCGGGCCGCGGTCTCCCGCCCCGACGGGCCCTCCGCGACGTCGCTGCTCGCCGAGATCCGCGAGGCCCTCGCCAACGACCTCGACGCCCCCGCGGCCCTCGCGGCGGTCGACCGCTGGGCGGCGACCGCCCACGCGCAGGGCGGCGACGACACCGGCGCCCCGGGCCTGGTCTCCCGCGCGGTGGACGCCCTCCTGGGCGTAGCGCTGTAAGGCGCAAGCGCAGGCGGGTGCGAAAACAGGGGCGCGGGGAACTGCGCGAACAACCGGCACCCGTCAGCCAGGTCGCGATCAACGGCACGTCATTGCCTGCGTCGCGATCTTGCTGGCGGGTGCCTTCCGCTTCGCGCAGTTCCCCGCGCCCTGACGGGGCTCGGAAATCAGTCCTCGTCCTCGTCCTTGGGACGCTCCGTCGCGTGCCCCGTGACGGGCTTCTCGCCCTTGGGGCCCTGGTTCTCGCGGCGGCGCAGGTAGCGCTCGAATTCGCGGGCGATCGCGTCGCCGGACGCCTCCGGGAGTTCCGCGGTGTCCTGGGCCTCTTCCAACTGCTGGACGTACTCGGCGACTTCGGAGTCCTCCGCGGCGAGCTGGTCGACGCCGAGCTGCCAGGCGCGGGCGTCGTCGGCGAGTTCGCCCGGCGGGATGCGCAGGTCGAGGAGGTCTTCCAGCTTGTTGATCAGGGCCAGGGTGGCCTTGGGGTTGGGCGGCTGGGAGACGTAGTGCGGGACGGCGGCCCAGAAGGTGACGGCGGGGACGCCGGCGTGGGCGCAGGCCTCCTGGAGGACGCCGACGATGCCGGTGGGGCCCTCGTAGCGGCTCTCCTCCAGGTCGAGGCTGCGGGCCACCGAGGAGTCGGAGGTGACGCCGGAGACCGGGACCGGCCGGGTGTGCGGGGTGTCGCCGAGCAGCGCGCCCAGGACGACGACCAGTTCGACGCCCAGCTCGTGGGCGAAGCCCAGCAGCTCGTTGCAGTAGGAGCGCCACCGCATGCTGGGTTCGATGCCGCGGACGAGCACCAGGTCGCGCGGCTTGGGCTCGGTGACCCGGACCACCGAGAGGCGGGTGGTGGGCCAGGTGATCCGGCGGACCCCGCCGTCGAGCCAGATGGTGGGCCGGTTGACCTGGAAGTCGTAGTAGTCCTCGGCGTCGAGCGCGGCGAACACCTTGCCGCCCCAGGTCTCGTCGAGGTGTCCGAGCGCGGCGGAGGCCGCGTCGCCGGCGTCGTTCCAGCCCTCGAAGGCGCAGATCATCACCGGGTCGATCAACTCGGGCAGGTCTTCCAGCTCGATCACCCGGCATCTCCCTCCGTCCGTGGCGGGGGCACTGCCGCCCCCTGGTCCCTACCTGCCCAGCCTACGGGCTTTGAATGCCACCCGTGGCCGGACAGGAGGTGTGCAAGCCTAGCCGCCGTCAGTCGACGGGTTCGGCGCACGCGACGGTCGGGTTCATCGCGAGGGCTCCGGGCGGGGCGGGGATGGTGAACGTGACGGTGGCTTCGTCGGGGCAGGTCTGCTCGGTGCTGCCCTTGAGGCTGACGGTCTGCTTGACGTACTCCTTGTCGACCTTGTACTCGGGCTTGTGGTCGCCCTGGCCGTCGCAGCGGGTCTCGGCGACGCTCTGGGAGCCGCTCGCGGTCTTCGTGGCGTAGACGCAGTCGCCGACCACGATGCCGGGGCCGCCGCCCCCGCCGGGCTCGCCGGGGTGCGGGTCGTGCAGGTTGCGCAGGCAGGCCCAGGCGGAGCGGTTGCGGGCGACGTTCGTCAGCGCGTTCTGGGTGAGGTCGAGGGCGACGTCGGTGCCGTCGGGGCAGTCCGCGCCGTGCGGGAGGGCGGCGGCGACGCCGGTCAGGGTGCCGCTGCGCTTGGTGACCTTGGCCTCGGCGTTCGGGCTGTCGCAGGGGACCATCTCGTAGTGGGCGGTGGTCCCGCTGCCGCCCGGGCCGAGGGCGCGGGCGCAGCTGCCCTCGGCGAAGTAGGAGTCGTCCAGTTGGGCGGGGGCGACGGTGCTGCGGCTCGGGCTCGGGCTGCTGGCGGCGGCGGTGGGGGAGGGGCTCGACGGGGGTGCGGCCTTGGCGTTCTTGGCGGGCTCGCAGCCGACCAGGAGCAGGCCGGCGGTGAGCAGGGCCAGTGCGGTCCCGGCGGTGCGCGTCCGGGTGCGCTTCATGACGTTCCTCCGTACCGGTGCGGTGTTCCGTGGGCAGGCCGAACTGCCCAACCCGCCTCGGAATGACGGGTGTTGGTCAACGTTATCGTGACGGGCCGTCAGCCCGGCCGGGCGGTGGGCGGGGCGTGATCTCCACCGCGGTCGGCGCGCCCCTTCGCGGTTCGCGGTGGCAGCCAGCAGGCTGGGCGCAGCGCTGTCCCTTTTGTCGGATTCACGGGCTCTGCGAGGAGAGAAGGTCATGAAGGCAGCTGTCGTCCGGGACTTCACCAAGCCGCTGGAGATCGAGGACCGCGAGGTGCCGGCCCCGGCGCCGCACCAGGTGCTGGTGCGGATCGAGTGCTCCGGCCTGTGCCACACCGACATCCACGCCGCGCACGGCGACTGGCCGGTCAAGCCGTCCCCGCCGTTCGTGCCCGGCCACGAGGGCGTGGGCATCGTGGAGGCGGCCGGCCCGGAGGTCCGGCACGTCAAGGTCGGCGAGCGGGTCGCCATTCCCTGGCTGGCCGACGCGTGCGGGCGCTGCGACTACTGCGTCACCGGCTGGGAGACGCTCTGCCCGGCCCAGCACAACTCCGGCTACTCGGTGGACGGCGCGTACGCCGAGTACGCCCTCGCGCACGGCGACTACGTGGTCCCGGTGCCGGACGGGGTGGACCCGATGGACGCCGCCCCGCTGTCCTGCGCCGGCGTGACCACCTACAAGGCCGTCAAGCTGTCCGGTGCCCGCCCCGGCACCCGGGTGCTGGTCTCCGGCATCGGCGGCCTCGGCCACCTCGCCCTCCAGTACGCCCGGATCTTCGGCGCCGAGACCGTCGCCGTCGACATCACCGACGACAAGCTGAAGCTCGCCAGGGAGCTCGGCGCCGACCACGTCATCGACGCCCGGATCCAGGACGTCGCGCACGAGGTGCAGAAGCTCGGCGGCGCGGACGGCGCCGTCTCACTGGCCGTCAGCAACGCCTCGTTCCGTGCCGCCTACGACTCGCTGCGCCGCGGCGGCACGCTCGCCCTGGTCGCGCTGCCCGCCGGGGGCGAGCTGACCCTGCCGGTGTTCGAGACGGTGCTGAACGGCACCAGGGTGGTCGGCTCGATCGTCGGCACCCGGCAGGACCTGGCGGAGGTGTTCCGGCTGCACCAGCTGGGGCGGACCAGGGTGATCCGGGAGACCCGCCGGCTGGAGGACGTCAACGCGTGCTTCGAGGACGTCCTCGCGGGCAAGGTGTCGGCCCGGCTGGTGTTCGACCTGCGCTGAGCCGCGCAGGGAGCGGAACCGCGCCGGTCCCGCCCCCCCGGCCGGGCGTCAGAGCGCCCGGCCGCCGGTCATCAGCGCCGTGATCTCCGCGGCGAGGTCCGGGCCGAGCTCGCCCCAGCCCTCCTTGTAGCCGTACACGCCGGCCAGCGTCCGGGCCTCGTAGTCGCCGTTCAGGACCTCGATGTCGTCGGCGGTGATCAGCGCCGGGTGGGCGACGCCCAGCGCGGCGGAGACCTTCGTCAACTCCTTGCGCAGGGTGCGCAGGTAGACCGCCGCACGGTTGCCCTTGGACGCCGGGTCGATGCCGCGGGCCAGCCACGGGTTCTGGGTGGCGATGCCGGTCGGGCACCTGTCGGTGTGGCACTTCTGGGCCTGGATGCAGCCGATCGACAGCATCGCCTCCCGCGCCACGTTGATCATGTCGGCACCCAGCGCGAACGCCACCGCGGCGTTCTCCGGCAGGCCGAGCTTGCCGGAGCCGATGAACGTCAGACGGTCCGTCAGGCCCAGCTCGGCGAAGGTGCCGTAGACCCGGGAGAAGCCCATCCGGAACGGCAGCGACACCGAGTCCGCGAACATCCGCGGCGCCGCGCCGGTGCCGCCCTCGCCGCCGTCCACCGTCACGAAGTCGACGCCCCGGTCGCCGCGCGCCATCAGCCCGGCCAGCTCCTGCCAGAAGTCCAGCTCGCCGACGGCGCTCTTGATGCCGACCGGCAGCCCCGTCTCGGCGGCCAGCAGCTCGACGAAGTCCAGCATCGAGTCGACGTCGCCGAACGCCGAGTGCCGCGACGGCGACGCGCAGTCCCGGCCGACCGGGATGCCGCGGATCGCCGCGATCTCCGGCGTGACCTTCGCGCCCGGGAGCAGCCCGCCCAGGCCCGGCTTGGCGCCCTGCGACAGCTTGATCTCGATCGCCCGCACCGGAGCGCCCGCGACCACCTCCTTCAGCCGGCCCAGGTCGAAGCCGCCGTCCTCGTTGCGGCAGCCGAAGTACGAGGTGCCCAGCTGCAGCACCAGGTCGGCGCCGTTGCGGTGGTACGGCGACAGGCCGCCCTCGCCGGTGTTGTGCATCGCCCCGGCCTGCGCGGCGCCCTGGTTGAGCGCCTTGACGGCCGCTCCGGACAGCGAGCCGAAGCTCATCGCGGAGACGTTCACCACGCTGCCCGGGCGGAAGGCCTTCGCGCGCCCGCGCGGACCGCCCAGCACCTTCGCCGACGGCAGCGGGGCCTGCGGGTCGTGCAGGTCCGGCAGCGGCCCCGCGAAGGTGCGCTGCTTCAGGTAGGCGCGGCCCTGCGCCCCGGCGACGTCCACCTCGGTGCCGAACCCGAAGTAGTTGTTCTCCTCCTTCGCGGAGGCGTATATCCAGCTCCGCTGGTCGCGGCTGAACGGCCGCTCCTCCTCGTTGGAGGACACGATGTACTGCCGCAGCTCCGGCCCGATCGTCTCCAGCAGGTACCGGGCGTGCCCGAGCACCGGGAAGTTCCTCAGCAGTGCGTGCTTCTTCTGGACCAGGTCGCGGGCGGCGAGGACCGCCACCGCGGCGGCCGCGGCCGCGCCGATCTTCCGGGCGTGCATGGACGTTCGTCCCTCCGTGGGTGCCGGCCCCGTCCCCACACGGCGGAGCCGGACCGATGCTAGGAGGCCCCCCGCACCGCGCCGCGGTCAGGGGGCCCGGTGCGCGGCTAGGTGCACCAGCCGTCGCGGTACGCCGCCCAGTGGTCCGGGGTGGCCGCGAAGTCGACGTACAGGGCCAGGCCGAAGTTCTGCCGGGCGCCCGGGCCGAGCGCCAGCCGGGCGCCGCGGACCGCCGCGCGGACCGTCTCGGCGTCGCCCCGGTGGGTCGGGGTGTCGTCCCAGTAGGCGGGCAGGCCCATCAGCAGGTCGACGCCGGCCGGGGTGTGGGCGAGCGCCAGCGAGGTCTGGCGGGCGACGTAGCCGCCGTACAGCGACTCCACCGGCATCGACGTGTCGTAGGACATCACCGCGACCTGGTCGACCCGTTTCGCGGCCTGCGCGAAGTAGTCGGTGCTCCACCACTTGCCGTGGTCGGTGAGCGCGAAGCTCACCCGCCCGACCATCGGCACCGGTTCGATCTGCGGGGCGGCGATGGACAGCGGGGCGTTCCGGGAGGCGGTCAGCGCGTGCACCTGGTCGAGCAGCGCCAGGAAGCCGGGGGAGCCGTTGTGCACCGGCTCCAGGTCGAAGTGGACGCCGTCGAAGCCCAGGTCGAGGACCTGCTTCGCGGACGCGGTGATCCGGTCCCGGACCTCCGGTTGGTCCAGGTGCACGCCGACCTTCTCCGGCGCCACCACGTCGCCCAGCCAGGACTGGATCCGCACCCCCGGCATCGCCGCCCGGGCCCGGGCCAGGAAGTCCGACACGCCCGGGGCCCGCTTCGGGTCGAGCGAGCCGTCGTGCTCCAGCGGCCCGGTGTGCACGTACAGGTCGTGGATGCCGGTGCC
Source organism: Kitasatospora sp. NPDC059646 (assembly GCF_042734615.1). NCBI lineage: Bacteria > Bacillati > Actinomycetota > Actinomycetes > Kitasatosporales > Streptomycetaceae > Kitasatospora > Kitasatospora sp. NPDC059646. The sequence continues at coordinate 168,901 of NZ_JBHWDS010000001.1, read as the reverse complement.
GCGCACCCGCCCCGCCAGCACCGCCAGGTCGGCGTCGGTGCGCCGCCCGTCCACCCAGGCGTGGCCCAGCCAGATCGCGTCCCGGCCGCGGGTCCGGGCGTCGGCCGCGGGATCGCCGGTGTAGCACAGGCGCAGCGCCAGCGCCCCGCCCAGCACCGGCAGCGCCAGCAGCGCGAGCAGGACCGCGCCGGCCGTCAGCACCCGTCGTCGGCGGGTCCACCGGGCGCGTTCGCGCCAGCGGCGACGCGCCCGGGCGGGAAGCGTCCGCCATTCGGACGTGAACACGGTGCGGGCGCGGCGGCGCCACCTGCTGGGACGCGGTGAAGCGGGCATGATCGGGCTCCCTTCCGGTGGACAGGGACGCCCACGATGCGAAATGGGTTCCGACGCACCGCCGTCGGGCGGATACCCTGACCGGGTGCGCCCCAGGTCAAGGTGGGGCCGCATAGCCGACAGCCGTCGCACTCAGGGAGCAGCCTCATGGCCACCGTTGTATCCGCATCCGCCCAGCAGGACCGCGCCGACGCCTTGCGCGAGGCCCTCGCCACCCGGGTGGTGGTGGCAGACGGAGCGATGGGAACGATGCTCCAGGCCCAGGACCCGACGCTGGAGGACTTCCAGCAGTTGGAGGGCTGCAACGAGATCCTGAACGTGACCCGCCCGGACATCGTCCGCTCCGTGCACGACGCGTACTTCGCGGTCGGCGTGGACTGCGTGGAGACCAACACCTTCGGCGCCAACCACTCGGCGCTCGGCGAGTACGACATCTCCGACCGGATCCTCGAACTGTCCGAGGCCGGCGCCCGGATCGCCCGCGAGGCCGCCGACGAGTTCACCGCCGGGGACGGCCGCGCCCGCTGGGTGCTCGGCTCGATCGGCCCCGGCACCAAGCTGCCGACGCTCGGCCACATCGCGTTCGAGACCGTCCGCGAGGGCTTCCGGCAGAACGCGGCCGGCCTGATCGCGGGCGGCGCCGACGCGCTGCTGATCGAGACCAGCCAGGACCTGCTGCAGACCAAGGCCGCCGTGCTCGGCTGCAAGGACGCCCTCGCCGAGGCGGGCCTGAACCTGCCCGTCCTCGCCCAGGTGACGGTGGAGACCACCGGCACCATGCTGCTGGGCTCCGAGATCGGCGCGGCGCTGACGGCGCTGGAGCCGCTCGGCATCGACCTCGTCGGCATGAACTGCGCCACCGGCCCGGCCGAGATGAGCGAGCACCTGCGCTACCTGGCGAAGAACGCCCGGGTCGGCCTGTCCTGCATGCCGAACGCGGGCCTGCCGGTGCTCACCAAGGACGGCGCGCACTACCCGCTCAGCCCCGAGGAGCTCGCCGACGCGCACGAGGCGTTCGTCCGCGACTACGGCCTGGGCCTGGTCGGCGGCTGCTGCGGCACCACCCCCGAGCACCTGCGCCAGGTGGTCGAGCGGGTGCAGGGCCTGCCGGTCACCCCGCGCGACCCGCAGCCCGAGCCGGCCGCCGCCTCGCTGTACCAGAACGTGCCGTTCCGGCAGGACACCTCGTACCTGGCGATCGGCGAGCGCACCAACGCCAACGGGTCGAAGAAGTTCCGCGAGGCGATGCTCGCCGGCGACTGGCAGGCCTGCGTGGAGATCGCCCGCGAGCAGATCCGCGAGGGCGCCCACCTGCTCGACCTGTGCGTGGACTACGTGGGCCGCGACGGCGTCGCCGACATGCGCGAGATCGCCTCCCGGCTGGCCACCGCCTCCACCCTGCCGATCGTGCTGGACTCCACCGAGCCGCCGGTGCTGCGGGCCGGCCTGGAGGCGCTCGGCGGCCGCGCGGTGCTGAACTCCGTCAACTACGAGGACGGCGACGGCCCCGACACCCGGTTCGGGAAGATCGCCGCGCTGGCCCGCGAGCACGGCGCCGGCCTGATCGCGCTCACCATCGACGAGGAGGGCCAGGCCCGCACCGCCGACAAGAAGGTGGCGATCGCCGAGCGGCTGATCGAGCAGCTCACCACCGAGTACGGCGTCGAGGAGTCCTCGATCCTGGTGGACTGCCTGACCTTCACCCTGGCCACCGGCCAGGAGGAGTCCCGCCGCGACGGCATCGAGACCATCGAGGCGATCCGCGAGCTCAAGCGCCGCCGCCCGAACGTGCAGACCACCCTCGGCCTGTCGAACATCTCCTTCGGCCTCAACCCGGCCGCCCGACAGGTCGTCAACTCGGTGTTCCTGCACGAGTGCGTGGAGGCCGGCCTGGACTCGGCGATCGTGCACGCCGCGAAGATCCTGCCGATGAACCGGATCCCGGAGGAGCGGCGGCAGGCCGCCCTGGACCTGGTCTACGACCGGCGCGCCGAGGGCTACGACCCGCTGCAGAAGCTGCTCCAGCTGTTCGAGGGCGTCTCCGCCGCGTCCGCCGCCGCCTCCAAGGCCGAGGAGCTGGCCGCCCTCCCGCTGGAGGAGCGCCTGCAGCGCCGCATCATCGACGGCGAGCGGAACGGCCTGGAGGCCGACCTGGACGAGGCGCTGACGACCCGTCCGGCGCTGGAGATCATCAACGACACGCTGCTGTCCGGCATGAAGGTGGTCGGCGAGCTGTTCGGCTCCGGCGAGATGCAGCTGCCGTTCGTGCTGCAGTCCGCCGAGGTGATGAAGGCCGCGGTGGCCCACCTGGAGCCGCACATGGAGAAGTCCGACAGCGAGGGCAAGGGCACCATCGTCCTCGCCACCGTCAAGGGCGACGTCCACGACATCGGCAAGAACCTGGTCGACATCATCCTGTCCAACAACGGCTACAACGTCGTCAACCTCGGCATCAAGCAGCCGGTGTCGGCGATCGTCGAGGCCGCGCAGGAGCACAAGGCCGACGTGATCGGCATGTCCGGCCTGCTGGTCAAGTCCACGGTGATCATGAAGGAGAACCTGCAGGAGCTGAACCAGCGCGGCCTGGCCGCCGACTTCCCGGTGATCCTCGGCGGCGCCGCCCTCACCCGCGCCTACGTCGAGCAGGACCTGCACGAGATCTACGACGGCGAGGTCCGCTACGCCCGCGACGCGTTCGAGGGCCTGCGGCTGATGGACGCGCTGATCGGCGTCAAGCGCGGCGTCCCCGGCGCCGCCCTGCCGGAGCTGCGCAAGCGCCGGCACGCCCGGGTCGAGGTCGAGGAGCCGGAGGAGGCCAACCTCGGCCAGGTCCGCTCCGACGTGGCCGTCGACAACCCGGTGCCGGCCCCGCCGTTCTGGGGCGACCGGATCGTCAAGGGCGTCCCGTTCCAGGACTACGCGTCCTGGCTGGACGAGGACGCCCTGTTCAAGGGCCAGTGGGGCCTCAAGGGCGGCCGCTCCGGCGGCCCGACCTACGAGGAGCTGGTGGAGACCGAGGGCCGGCCGCGGCTGCGCGGCTGGCTGGACCGGCTGCAGACCGAGGGCTGGCTGGAGCCCGCCGTCGTGTACGGCTACTACCCGGCCAACTCCAAGGGCGACGACCTGATCCTCTACCGCGAGGACGGCTCCGAGCTGACCCGGTTCACCTTCCCCCGCCAGCGCCGCGGCCGCCGCCTCTGCCTGGCCGACTTCTTCCGCCCGGAGGAGAGCGGCGAGCGCGACGTGGTCGGCCTCCAGGTGGTCACCATGGGCAACCGGATCTCCGAGGCCGCCAACGAGCTGTTCGCCGGCAACTCCTACCGCGACTACCTCGAACTGCACGGCCTGTCCGTGCAGTTGGCCGAGGCGCTGGCCGAGTTCTGGCACGCCCGGGTCCGCTACGAGCTCGGCTTCGGCGACGAGGACCCGCAGGACGTGCGCGACATGTTCGCGCTCAAGTACCGCGGCGCGCGCTTCTCGCTCGGCTACGGCGCCTGCCCGAACCTGGAGGACCGCACCAAGATCGCCGAGCTGCTGAAGCCCGAGCGGGTCGGCGTGATCCTCTCCGAGGAGTACCAGCTGCACCCCGAGCAGTCCACCGACGCCATCGTGATCCACCACCCGGAGGCCAAGTACTTCAACGCCCGGTGACCGCCGCGCGGGAGAACTTCAACGGCAGATCATCCGTTCGCCTCGCCGGCGCCCGGTGCAATCCGCCCCGGCGGGCGTATTCTTGATGATCCTGAACGGGCCGGTCCGCTCACCAGCGGGCCGGCCTGTGCCATCCCCGGACGCAGTCGGTCCGGACGACCACCCGGAAGGACGGCGCGCATGACGACGGTCTCGACACCGGTCCGTGTCGGCGGAGACGGCGACGGCAGCGGCCTTCAGGCCGTCCTGCTCGACATGGACGGCACGCTGGTGGACACCGAGGACTTCTGGTGGCAGGCCGAGGTCGACCTGTTCGGAGAACTCGGCCACCGGCTCACCGCCGAGGACCGCACCCACGTGGTCGGCGGACCCATGACCCGCGTCATCGACTACCTGCTCACCCGCACCGGCGCGGCGATCCACCCCGACGACCTCGGCGCCCAGATCAACCGGCGCTTCATCGACCTGCTGGCCGGTGGCGTCCCGCTCATGCCGGGCGCCGAACGCCTGCTGAACACCCTTGCCGCGCACGGCATCCCGGCCGCCCTGGTGTCCGCCTCGCACCGGCACGTCATCGACATCGTGCTGCGCAGCCTGGGCGCGCAGAACTTCGCCTTCACGGTGGCCGGCGACGAGGTGCCGCGCACCAAGCCGTTCCCCGACCCGTACCTGGCCGCCGCCGCCCACCTGGGCGCCGACCCGGCCCGCTGCGTGGTCGTCGAGGACACCCCCACCGGCGTCGCCGCCGCGGAGGCGGCCGGCTGCCCGGTCATCGCCGTCCCGTCCATCGCCACCGTCGAACCCGGCCCCGGCCGCCTGGTGCTGCCCTCGCTCGAACACGTCGACCTGGACGTGCTGCGCACCCTCGCCGGCACCCGGGTGTGACCTTCGTCTCCTCCGTGCGGTTTCCCGGTCTCCCTCCGCGTCCAGTGGTATGCGGACGGTGGCCGACGCCAGGTGTGAAAACGGGCATTGGCTGACAACTCGTCGACTACCGGGGGGTAGCACTCCGCTCGCCGTTCACCCACCGTTCGAACGGTCGGTGATCGACCCGGTGCGATGTGGCACGCTACAGAGCGATCAGACGCCCTCCCGCGCCGCCGCCCACCGCCGTCGACCCCGGCAGGCGGGCGCCCGCGCGGTTGTACCGGCCCGTGCCCGGCCGCCCCATCCCGGCGGCCGGGCGGGGGCTCCTCCGGCGCGAGCCGGCCGCACGCACGAAGGAAGACCACCCCGCATGACTACGCCCAACCGCCTGGCCGTGCTCAGCTGCGCCGCGCTCGTCGTCACCACGGCGGCCGGCTGCGCGTCCGTGGAGAAGGTCGCCAACGGCGGCGACAGCGGCGCCGCGATCACCCTGGGCAGCACCAACGGGACCACCGTGCTGGACCCGGCCGGCGCGTACGACATCGGCTCCTGGCTGGTGCTCAACAACTCCTTCCAGTCGCTGATGGCCTTCCCGCCCGGCGCGACCGTGCCGCAGCCGGACGCCGCCGAGTCCTGCCAGTTCACCGGCAGCGACACGATGACGTACAAGTGCACGCTGAAGTCCGGCCTGAAGTTCACCAACGGGCACCCGGTGACCGCCGAGGACGTCAAGTTCTCGATCGAGCGCACCAAGAAGATCAACGACCCGAGCGGCCCGCTGCCGCTGCTCTCCACCATCAAGTCGGTGGAGGCCTCCGGCGACCTCGACGTCACCTTCCACCTGGAGACGCCCGACGCGGTCTTCCCGGCGAAGCTCGCCTCCCCGGCCGGCGCGATCGTCGACCACCAGGTCTTCCCCGCGGACAAGCTGCTCGCCAACGACAAGCTGGTCGGCTCCGGCCCCTACAAGGTCGACGCCATCGAGAACCGCGGCACCGCGCCCGCCAAGATCACCCTCTCGCCCAACCCGACCTACCGGGGCAGCGCGACCAAGCCCGAGAACAGCAAGTTCTCCGTCCGCTACTACGAGAAGCCCGACGACCTGAAGGCCGCCCTCGACAAGGGCGAGGTGGACATCGCCGACAACGGCCTCGACCCCGCCACCGCCGCCCAGGTCAAGTCCGACTCGCAGGCCGGCAGCGGCAGCCTGAAGGTCGCCGAGAGCGACAGCGCCGAGGCCTTCTACCTGGTCTTCAACACCAAGGACGAGACCGGCGGCAACCAGGCCGTCCGCCAGGCCGTCGCCCAGCTGGTGGACCGCAAGGCGCTCGCCCACGACGTGTACGCCGGCACCGTGCTGCCGCTGTACTCGGTCGTCCCGGCCGGCGTGGTCGGCCACAACACCGCCTTCTTCGACAAGTACGGCGAGCCGGACGTCGCCAAGGCCAAGCGCATCCTGACCGCCGCGCACATCACCACCCCGGTCAAGCTCACCCTGACCTGGTCGCGCTCCCGGGCCGGCGCCGCCGAGCTGGAGAACGTCAAGAAGCAGCTGGACGCCAGCGGCCTGTTCCAGGTGACGGTCCAGCAGGAGCCCGACTGGAAGTCCTTCCTGGCCGGCTGGTCGAACAACAGCTACCAGGCCTACCTGATCGGCTGGACCCCCGACTACGTCGACGCGGACGACTACATCAGCCCGCTGGTGGTCGGCGGCGGCGCGTTCCACAACAACTGGGACAACCCGCAGATCAGCACCAAGCTGGTGCCGGACTCGATCAAGCTCACCGACCGCACCGGCGGCGGCGCCTACGCCCAGATCCAGAACATCCTGGCCGACGCCGTCCCGATGGTCCCGCTGTACCAGAACAAGTCCTTCTACGTGTACAAGGCCGGCGTCACCGGCGTCGACGCCACCGTGGACAACACCAGCCGCTTCCGCTTCTGGCAGATCGGCCGCACCAAGAAGTGACGGCCGCCCGGCAGCCCGACGGCCCGCCACCCCACCGGGGGTGACGGGCCGTCGGCCGTTCCGCGCCTACAGCGCGCCGGGCCGCACCAGGCCGCTCTCGTACGCGTACACCGCCGCCTGCACCCGGTCGCGCAGCTGGAGCTTGGTCAGCACATGCCCGACGTGCGTCTTCACCGTCGTCTCGGAGACGAACAGCTCCGCCGCGATCTCCGCGTTCGACAGCCCGCGGGCCACCAGCCGCAGCACCTCCACCTCACGCTCCGTCAGCACCGTCAGCGCCTGCGGCGGCGCCTCCTCGCCGGACGGCAGCTTGGTGGCGTACATGTCCAGCAGGCGGCGGGTCACCGACGGGGCCAGCATCGCCGCGCCGTCCGCCACCACCCGGATCGCCTGCACCAGCTCCTCCGCCGGCACGTCCTTCAACAGGAAGCCGCTGGCGCCCGCGCGCAGCGCCTCCACCACGTACTCGTCCAGGTCGAAGGTGGTCAGCACCAGCACCTTCGCCGGGCCGCCGCGGTCCGGGCCGGCGATCCGGCGGGTCGCCTCCACGCCGTCCATCCGCGGCATCCGGATGTCCATCAGCACCACGTCCGGCTGCAGCGCGCGGACCTGGTCCAGCGCCTGCTGCCCGTCACCCGCCTCACCGACCACCACCAGATCGGACTCCGCCTCCAGGATCATCCGGAAACCGGTACGGAGCAGCGGCTGGTCGTCCACCAGCAGCACACGGATCGTCACCTACGACTCCTTGCGAGGATTGGTCAGAGAGGCCAGCGGCAGCGGGTACGGCGGGGGAGTGCCGCCGAACTCCGGGCAGCTGGACTTGTGGTCGCACCAGTCGCACAGCCGGTTGCGGGTCGCCGGGAACTCACCGGAGGCCACCGCCGCCGAGATCGCCTCCCACAGCGCCTCCAACTTCCGCTCCACGGCCAGCAGATCGGCCTCGTCCGGGTCGTACGTCACGACGTCCCCGCCGCCGCCTAGGTACACCAGCTGCAGCCGCTTGGGGACCACGCCCCGCCACCGCCACACCACCAGCGCGTAGAACTTCATCTGGAACATCGCCTTGCCCTCGAAGTCCCGCGAGGGCGCCCGGCCGGTCTTGTAGTCCACCAGCCGGACCTCGCCGGACGGCGCGACGTCGACCCGGTCGATGTAGCCGCGCAGCAGCAGGCCCGAGGCCAGCGCGGTCTCCACGTACAGCTCCCGCTCCACCGGGTGCAGCCGGGTCGGGTCCTCCAGCCGGAACCACTTCTCCACCAGCTTCTCGGCGTCGCCCAGCCAGCCCGCCAGCTTCTCCGGCTCGTCCGGGAACAGTTCGGCCAGCTCCGGCCGTTCCCCGAGCAGCCGGTCCCACTGCGGGGCCAGCAGCCCCCGGGCCCGCTCGGGAGTGCGCTCCGCCGGCGGATGGTCGAACAGCCGCTCCAGCACCGCGTGCACCAGCGTCCCCCGGGTCGCCGCCGCACTGGGCGGCTCCGGCAGCCGGTCGATCACCCGCAGCCGGTACAGCAGCGGGCAGGTCATGAAGTCGCCCGCCCGGGACGGCGACAGCCCGGTCGGCGCGGCGGCCGGACGGGCGGCGGGCGTGGGGTCGGTCTGCTGCATGCCCCGACCCTATTGCACCGCACGGACAGCACGGGCGAACGGGTCGAGAAGGTGGGTATGGGAAAGGCAGAGCGGGGTGCGCCGCCGATCCGGGGGAGAGATCACGTAGCGTACGAGGCACCAGAGGGTCGGCGGACGGTGAAGGGAGCACGGTGAACGACACCAAGGGGCGGGCACCCGGGAAGCCGGACTCGCCGAACGGGGCCGAACCGCCCCGGGGCGGCATCCTGATGGGCCGCCCGTTCGGCGTGCCCGTCTACGTCACCCCGTCCTGGTTCCTGGTCGCCGCCCTGATCACCTGGGTCTTCGGCAGCCGCCTCGACGAGGTGCTGCCCGGCCTCGGCGCCGCCCGCTACCTGCTGGCCTTCTCCTTCGCCGTCGCCTTCTACGGCTCCGTGCTGGTCCACGAGCTCGCCCACACCGTGGTGGGCCTGCGCTACAAGCTCGGCGTGCGGCGCATCCAGCTCCAGTTCCTCGGCGGCATCTCCGAGATCGAGAAGGAGGCCGACCGGCCCTGGCGCGAGTTCTGGCTCGCCCTCGTCGGCCCGCTGCTCTCGCTCGTCCTGGCCGGCGCCTTCTGGGCCGGCCTGCGCGCCGTCGAACCCGGCACCGTCCCCGCCGTGCTGCTCGCCGGCCTGATGATCTCCAACCTGGTGGTCGCCGCCTTCAACCTGCTGCCCGGCCTCCCGCTGGACGGCGGCCGGATGCTGCGCGCCGTCGTCTGGGCCGTCACCGGCAACCCCATGAAGGGCACCCTCGCCGCCGTCTGGACCGGCCGCGCCCTCGCCGTCGCCGTGGTCCTCGCCCTCCCCGTGCTCGGCTCCGCGCAGCAGCCGCAGCGCTCCACCGGCGAAGCCATGCTCGACGGCGTGCTCGCCGCCATCCTCGGCTTCATCATCTGGCAGGGCGCCGGCAACGCCCTGCGCAACGCCCGCCTCAAGGAGGTGCTGCCCGGCCTCAAGGTCCGCGACCTCGCCCGCCGCAGCATCGACGTCACCGCCGACACCCCGCTCGGCGAGGCCCTGCGCCGCGCCCACGAGGCGCACGCCGGCGCGATCGTGGTGGTCGACGGCCGCGGCGAGCCCGTCGCCCTGGTCAAGGAGTCCGCGGTCAGCGGCGTCCCCGAGCACCGCCGCCCCTGGATCGCCGTCTCCGCCGTCTCCCGCGACCTCGAACCCGGCCACACCCTCCCCGTCGACCTGGCCGGCGAACAGATCCTCGAAACCCTGCGCCGCGCCCCCGCCAGCGAATACCTGGTGGTGCGCGCCGACGGCACCGTCTACGGCGTGCTCTCCCTCGCCGACCTGGAGCGCCGCCTCGCGTCCGCCCTGCTCGGCCGGCCGACGGTCTGAACCGATCATGTGGTCGGGGCAGCCCTCCGGCTCCCGTAGGATGGCCCCCATGTCCGAACCGACCGGTGCTGCCCGCCGACGCGGGCCCTTCCAGGTCGGGGACCAGGTCCAGCTGACCGACCCCAAGGGCCGCCACTACACGTTCACGCTCCAGGCCGGGAACCAGTTCCACACCCACAAGGGTGCGTTCCCGCACGACGAGCTGATCGGCGCCCCCGAAGGCACGGTCGTCCGCACCACGGGAAACGTCCCGTACCTCGCGCTGCGCCCCCTGCTCCCCGACTACGTCCTCTCCATGCCCCGCGGCGCCGCCGTGATCTACCCCAAGGACGCGGGGCAGATCCTGGCCATGGCCGACATCTTCGCCGGTGCGAGGGTGGTGGAAGCGGGCGTCGGCTCCGGCGCACTCTCCACCTACCTGCTGCGCGCCGTCGGCGACACCGGCATGCTCGCCTCCTACGAGCGGCGCGAGGACTTCGCGGAGATCGCCCGCGGCAACGTCGAACGCTACTTCGGCGGCCCGCACCCCGCGTGGAAGCTCACCGTCGGCGACCTCCAGGACAACCTGGTCGAGACCGACGTCGACCGCGTCATCCTCGACATGCTCGCCCCCTGGGAGTGCCTGGACGTCGCCTCCAAGGCGCTCGTCCCCGGCGGCCTGATCTGCTGCTACGTGGCCACCACCACGCAGATGTCCCGCACCGTCGAGGCGCTGCGCGAACACGGCACCTTCACCGAGCCGCAGGCCTGGGAGACCATGGTCCGCACCTGGCACCTCGAAGGCCTCGCCGTCCGCCCCGACCACCGCATGATCGGCCACACCGGCTTCCTGCTGACGGCCCGTCGCCTGGCCGACGGCGTCGAGCCCCCGCTCCGCCGCCGCCGCCCCGCGAAGGGCGCCTACGGCGAGGACTACGACGCCGCGGAGCCCGAGCTGACGCTCGCCGAGCGGGCCGCGGTCCGCAAGGCCCAGCGAGAGGCTGCCGCGCACGACGGCAGGGACCTGGGCTAGAGCACGACTCGCGCGAGCGGTTGGGCGCGACGACAGGGGCGCGGGGAACCGCGCGAACGGCCGTGCACCGCCGGCAAGGCCGCGACCGGGGGCACGTCATTGCCCGCGGCGCGATCTTGCGGACGGGTGCCTTCCGCTTCGCGCAGCTCCCCGCGCCCCTGTCTTCGCGCCCGCCGGCATTCGCACCCCACCTGCTTCCCGGACCTGCCGTCCGGAGCGCCGCCCCCCGTGTGCGAAGATGCCCGGACGGAGAGGGGAGCGCGGGGTGCACGGACGGTCGGGGTTGAAGCACTGGGTGCTGGTCGCGGCGGGCTGCGCCGCCGTCGTGGGCGGGGCGCTGGGGGCGACCTCGGCGACCGGAGCCGTGGTGACGGCCCGTCAGGCGGACGCCGGGCCGCCGGAGGTGGACCTGGCGAAGGTCCAACTGCCCATGGAGTGCGGGCCCTTCCCGGTCGCGGTGAGCCTGAAGGCGGCCGCGGTGGTGGACGGCAGGGCGCTCGCGGTGCTCGCCGGGCACTGCCAGGCCGACATGGGCACCCCGCCGGACGAGGTGTTCGTGGTGGAGGGCGCCGCCGGCAAGCCGGTCCGGCTGCTCGCGGACCGGGACGGCTACACGCTGACCGAGCTGGCGATCCGCAGCGACGGCTCGATCCGCGGCGCGGCCCGCGGCTACTCCTCCGACGACGTGCCGCGCTTCGCGCCGGACGTCAAGGTCGAACTGGTGTGGACGAGGTCCGCGGCCGGCGGGTGGACGAAGGCGGAGACCCGCGCCCCCGCCCACACCGCCTGACGGGCGGTCAGTCCGCGTCGGGCCCGTAGACCTCGACGCCGTCCGAGGCCCGGCGGACGTGGATGCAGTCGCCCGGGCAGTCCTTCACCGAGTCGACCACGTCCTGAAGGAGCGTCAGCGGGACGGGCACCGTCTCGCCCGGCTGCTGCCGCAACTCGTCGTCCTCGCCCTTCACATACGCGAGTCCGTCGATGTCGAGTTCGAAGACCTCGGGCGCGTACTGCGCGCAGATCCCGTCGCCGGTGCACAGATCCTGGTCGATCCAGACTTCGAGTGCCTCGCCAGTCCCCGCCATTGCCCCTGCCGTTTCTGCTCCGGTTGCCCCGCATTCGGGGACATTCCTGTCACGATACATCCGCGCTGCTTTGAACCGTTGAGGGGTGGGCATCTCCTTGTCAGAGGGGAAGCATGCAGGGCGAACATCGGACACGCCCGATCCATCTTTCTGATCTAGGGGTTTACATGACCCTGGTCCCAGGTAGGTTTGGGTCGTCCAGCTCCCCAGGAGGAGGTGAGGACCGTGGCAGCCAACGATGACGACTACGACCGCAGCGCCGGCAGGCCCGCACGGGGGTCCGACGAGGCCGCGCAGGTCTCCTACCTCGAGCAGGAGATCGCCGTGCTGCGGCGCCGGCTCGCCGATTCTCCGCGCGGCTCAAGGGTGCTTGAGGAGCGGATCGTCGAGCTGCAGACCAACCTGGCCGGTGTGACCGCCCAGAACGAGAGGCTCGTCGCCACCCTGCGCGAGGCCCGCGACCAGATCGTGGCCCTCAAGGAGGAGGTGGACCGGCTCGCCCAGCCGCCCGCCGGATTCGGCGTCTTCCTCGAGCAGAACGAGGACGGCACGGCCGACATCTTCACCGGCGGCCGCAAGCTCCGGGTCAACGTCAGCCCCAGCGTCGAGCTGGACGAGCTGCGCCGCGGCCAGGAGGTGATGCTCAACGAGGCGCTGAACGTCGTCGAGGCGATGGAGTTCGAGCGGATCGGCGAGATCGTCACCCTCAAGGAGCTGCTGGAGGGCGGGGACCGGGCCCTGGTGGTCGGGCACACCGACGAGGAGCGGGTGGTGCGGCTCGCCGAGCCGCTGCGCGAACTGACGCTCCGGGCGGGCGACTCGCTGCTGCTGGAGCCGCGCTCCGGCTACGTGTACGAGGTGGTGCCGAAGTCCGAGGTCGAGGAGCTGGTCCTCGAGGAGGTCCCGGACATCGACTACCGGCAGATCGGCGGCCTGTCCAACCAGATCGAGCAGATCCGGGACGCGGTCGAGCTGCCGTACCTGCACGCCGACCTGTTCAAGGAGTTCGAGCTGCGGCCGCCGAAGGGCGTGCTGCTGTACGGCCCGCCCGGCTGCGGCAAGACGCTGATCGCCAAGGCGGTGGCCAACTCGCTGGCCAAGAAGGTCGCCGAGGTGACCGGCCGGCCGCAGGGCAAGAGCTACTTCCTGAACATCAAGGGCCCCGAGCTGCTCAACAAGTACGTCGGCGAGACCGAGCGGCAGATCCGCCTGGTCTTCCAGCGGGCCCGGGAGAAGGCGAGCGAGGGCACGCCCGTCATCGTCTTCTTCGACGAAATGGAGTCGCTGTTCCGCACCCGCGGCTCCGGCGTCAGCTCGGACGTGGAGAACACCATCGTCCCGCAGCTGCTGGCGGAGATCGACGGCGTGGAGGGCCTGGAGAACGTCATCGTCATCGGCGCCTCCAACCGCGAGGACATGATCGACCCGGCGATCCTGCGGCCCGGCCGCCTGGACGTCAAGATCAAGATCGAGCGGCCGGACGCCGAGGCGGCCAAGGACATCTTCTCCAAGTACCTCAAGGACTCGCTGCCGTTCCACCCCGACGACGTCAAGGAGCACGACGGCTCGGTGCCCGCCACCGTCGCCGCCATGATCCAGTCGGTGGTCGAGCGGATGTACTCGGAGACCGAGGAGAACCGCTTCCTGGAGGTCACCTACGCCAACGGTGACAAGGAAGTGCTGTACTTCAAGGACTTCAACTCCGGCGCGATGATCCAGAACATCGTCGACCGGGCGAAGAAGATGGCCATCAAGGACTTCCTCGACCACGGCCAGCGCGGGCTGCGCGTCTCCCACCTGCTCGCCGCCTGCGTGGACGAGTTCAAGGAGAACGAGGACCTGCCCAACACCACCAACCCGGACGACTGGGCCCGCATCTCCGGCAAGAAGGGCGAGCGGATCGTCTTCATCCGCACCCTCGTCACCGGCAAGCAGGGCGCCGAGTCCGGTCGATCCATCGACACTGTCGCCAACACGGGGCAGTACCTGTAGTACGCGAACCACCCCGTCCGGCTGCGGCGCTCGGCAGGGCTCCGCAGCCGGACGGCGCGTCTGCACCGGCAGTACCGACAGGGTCAGGAGGGCCGCATGACCGTACGGCGCGTGATGGGGATCGAGACCGAGTACGGCATCTCCGTGCCCGGCCACCCCAACGCCAACGCCATGCTCACCTCGTCCCAGATCGTCAACGCGTACGCGGCGGCGATGCACCGGGCGCGTCGCGCCCGCTGGGACTTCGAGGAGGAGAATCCGCTGCGCGACGCCCGGGGCTTCGACCTGGCCCGGGACGTGGCGGACGCCAGCCAGCTCACCGACGAGGACATCGGCCTGGCCAACGTCATCCTCACCAACGGCGCCCGGTTCTACGTCGACCACGCGCACCCCGAGTACTCCTCGCCCGAGGTCACCAACCCGCGGGACGCGGTGCTGTGGGACAAGGCCGGCGAGCGGATCATGGCCGAGGCCGCCGCCCGCGCACTGGAGCTGCCCAACGGGCAGCGGATCCTGCTCTACAAGAACAACACCGACAACAAGGGCGCCTCCTACGGCACCCACGAGAACTACCTGATGCAGCGGGCCACCCCGTTCGCCGACATCGTCCGCCACCTCACCCCGTTCTTCGTCTCCCGCCAGGTGGTGTGCGGGGCGGGCCGGGTCGGCCTCGGGCAGGAGGGCGGCGGGCACGGCTTCCAGATCAGCCAGCGCGCCGACTACTTCGAGGTCGAGGTCGGCCTGGAGACCACCCTCAAGCGCCCCATCATCAACACCCGCGACGAGCCGCACGCCGACGCCGAGAAGTACCGCCGGCTGCACGTCATCATCGGCGACGCGAACCTCTCCGAGATCTCCACCTACCTCAAGCTCGGCACCACCGCCCTGGTCCTGTCGATGATCGAGGACGGCTTCATCGCCGTCGACCTCGCCGTCGACCAGCCGGTGCGCACCCTGCACCGGGTCTCCCACGACCCGGAGCTGAAGCACCTGGTGTCGCTGCGCTCCGGGCGCAAGCTGACCGCGGTCCAGTTGCAGATGGAGTACTGCGAACTGGCCCGCAAGTACGTCGAGGACCGCTACGGGCAGGACGCCGACGACCAGACCATGGACGTGCTGGCCCGCTGGGAGGACGTGCTCGGCCGGCTGGAGCGCGACCCGATGAGCCTGTCCCGGCAGCTCGACTGGGTCGCCAAGAAGGAGATCCTGGAGGGCTACCGCCAGCGCGACGCGCTGAACTGGGACAGCTCCCGCCTGCAACTGGTCGACCTCCAGTACAGCGACGTGCGCGCCGACAAGGGCCTGTACAACCGCCTGGAGGCGCGCGGCCGGATGGAGCGCCTGCTCACCGAGGACGAGGTGCAGCGCGCCGTCTCCCAGCCGCCCGACGACACCCGCGCCTACTTCCGCGGCCGCTGCCTGGAGCAGTACGCCGACCACGTCGCGGCCGCGTCCTGGGACTCCGTCATCTTCGACCTGCCCGGCCACGACAGCCTCCAGCGGGTGCCCACCATGGAGCCGCTGCGCGGCACCCGGGCGCACGTCAAGGAGCTGCTCGACCGGTGCCGCACCGCGGAGGACCTGGTGCGGGTCCTCTCCGGCGGGTAACTTTTCGATCACCACGGGTGAACATTCCCGGACGGGGAATCATTCAGGTGAGCAGCGAGCGTTGAACGAGAACACCGAGCGAGCGGGGTGAGGAAAATGGCGGAGAAGGACACCGGCGGAGGCCAGCAG
Source organism: Kitasatospora sp. NPDC059646 (assembly GCF_042734615.1). NCBI lineage: Bacteria > Bacillati > Actinomycetota > Actinomycetes > Kitasatosporales > Streptomycetaceae > Kitasatospora > Kitasatospora sp. NPDC059646. The sequence continues at coordinate 153,298 of NZ_JBHWDS010000001.1, read as the reverse complement.
CGGGCCAGCCGCTCCTCCGAGGAGGTCGAGGAGCAGGCCGCGGAATCTCAGGCCTCGGACGACCTCAAGGAGCGTCAGGAAAAGCTCAGCGACGACGTCGACGCGGTACTCGACGAAATCGACGAAGTGCTGGAATCCAACGCCGAGGATTTCGTGCGCGGATTCGTGCAGAAGGGCGGCGAGTGAGAGGGGGCACCCCCCTTTCACCGGGAAAAGTGCACGGCGAGCGCCGCAGGTGTGCCCTGAGCGCGCCTGCGGCCTCGTCTTCTCCGCGGCCGGTCGCCGCCGGACGGGCCCGTCGCCGAAGGACGTGGATCGGGGCCCCGGAGCGGGTAGGGTCCGGGGCACAACTCCAACTTTGGATCTTCGATCTGGAAGGACACGTGTGGAAGCCAACCTCAGTGGCACCGGGCGTCTACCGGCTGCCTTCCTCACCCCCGGCTCCTCGTCGTTCATCGACTTCCTCGACAGCCACGCACCGCACCTGCTCCCCGGCCGGCGGACCCTCCCGGAGGGCCTGACCGTCGAGGCGCCGCACGGCACCACGATCGTGTCCGCCGTGTTCGACGGCGGTGTGGTGCTGGCCGGCGACCGCCGGGCCACCATGGGCAACGTCATCGCCCAGCGCGACATGGAGAAGGTCTTCCCGGCCGACGAGTACAGCGCGGTCGGCATCGCCGGCACCGCCGGCCTGGCCATCGAGATGGTGCGCCTGTTCCAGCTGGAGCTGGAGCACTACGAGAAGATCGAGGGCACCGTGCTCTCCTTCGAGGGCAAGGCCAACCGGCTCACCACCATGATCCGGTCCAACCTGGCGATGGCGATGCAGGGCCTCGCCGTGGTCCCGGTGTTCGCCGGCTACGACCTCGACCTCGGCCGCGGCCGGATCTTCACCTACGACGTCACCGGCGGCCGCTCCGAGGAGCGGGCGGGCTTCGCCGCCACCGGCTCCGGCTCGGTGTTCGCCCGCGGCGCGATGAAGAAGCTCTACCGGGAGGGGATGACCGCCGAGCAGGCCGCCACCCTCACCGTCCAGGCGCTGTACGACGCCGCCGACGACGACTCGGCGACCGGCGGCCCCGACCTGGCCCGCAAGATCTTCCCGATCGTCACGCTGATCACCGAGGACGGCTTCCGCCGCCTCAGCGAGGAGGAGGTCACCGCGATCGCGGTGTCCATCACCGACCAGCGGCGCGAGCACCCCAACGGCCCGCAGGCCCCGCTTCTCTGAGTCCGCCTCAACCATCCGAAGGGAGACCGGCGGTGTCCACGCCGTTCTACGTCTCGCCCCAGCAGGCCATGGCGGACCGCGCGGAGTACGCCCGCAAGGGCATCGCCCGCGGACGCAGCGTGGTCGTGCTCACCTACGCCGACGGCATCGTCTTCGTCGCGGAGAACACCTCGCGCGCCCTGCACAAGGTCTCCGAGATCTACGACAAGATCGCGTTCGCCGCGGTCGGCCGCTACAACGAGTTCGAGAACCTGCGGATCGGCGGCGTGCGCTACGCCGACCTGCGCGGCTACTCCTACGACCGGGCCGACGTCACCGCCCGCGGCCTGGCCAACGTGTACGCCCAGACCCTCGGCACCATCTTCTCCTCGGTCGGGGAGAAGCCCTACGAGGTCGAGCTGATCGTCGCCGAGGTCGGCCGCACCGGCGACGACGACCAGATCTACCGGCTCACCCCCGACGGCTCGGTGGTGGACGAGAAGAACGCCGTCGTGGTCGGCGGCAACGCCGACTCCATCGGCAACTACCTCGGCCAGCGCCACCGCACCGGCATGACGCTCACCGAGGCGCTCAAGCTCGCCGTCGACGGCCTGGCCCGCGACCCCAACGGCGGCAGCCCGCGCACCCTGACGCCCGAACAGCTGGAGGTCGCGGTCCTCGACCGGCAGCGGACCCAGCAGCGCAAGTTCAAGCGCATCCTGGGCAGCCAGCTGTCCCGGCTGCTCAGCGGCGACGAGAGCGCCGCCGGCGACGAGGACGAAGGCGCCGCCGACACCGAATGACCGCCCCCGGCGGCCCGCCCCCTGCCGGGCGGGCCGCCTGACGACCCATCACCGCACCGAGGGGTTTCACGGAGCTTCCCACAGAGAAGAGTCGCCATATGGACCGCCGAATTTTCGGGCTCGAGAACGAGTACGGCGTCACCTGCACGTTCCGGGGGCAGCGCCGCCTGTCGCCGGACGAGGTCGCCCGCTACCTCTTCCGCCGTGTCGTCTCCTGGGGCCGCAGCAGCAACGTCTTCCTGAAGAACGGCGCCCGCCTCTACCTCGACGTCGGCTCCCACCCCGAGTACGCGACCCCCGAGTGCGACGACGTGGTCGAACTGGTCACCCACGACAAGTCCGGCGAGCGGATCCTCGAGGGCCTGCTGGTGGACGCCGAGCGGCGGCTGCACGAGGAGGGCATCGCCGGCGACGTCTACCTGTTCAAGAACAACACCGACTCGGCCGGCAACTCCTACGGCTGCCACGAGAACTACCTGGTGGCCCGGCACGGCGAGTTCTCCCGGCTGGCGGACGTGCTGATCCCGTTCCTGGTGACGCGTCAGCTGATCTGCGGAGCCGGCAAGGTGCTGCAGACCCCGCGCGGCGCGGTCTACTGCGTCAGCCAGCGCGCCGAGCACATCTGGGAGGGCGTCAGCTCCGCCACCACCCGCTCCCGTCCGATCATCAACACCCGCGACGAGCCGCACGCCGACGCCGAGCGCTACCGGCGGCTGCACGTCATCGTGGGCGACTCCAACATGTCGGAGACCACCACGCTGCTCAAGGTCGGCGCCACCGACCTGGTGCTGCGCCTGATCGAGGCCGGCGTGGTGATGCGCGACCTGACGCTGGAGAACCCGATCCGGGCGATCCGCGAGGTCAGCCACGACCTGACCGGCACCCACCAGGTCCGGCTGGCCAACGGCCGGGAGGCCAGCGCCCTGGAGATCCAGGAGGAGTACTACACCAAGGCGCTGGAGTTCGCCGACCGCAAGGGCCTCAACGAGGGCACCGTGGCCCGGGTCCTCGACCTGTGGGGCCGCACCCTGGAGGCGGTGCGCACCGAGGACCTCGGCAAGGTCGGCACCGAGATCGACTGGATCATGAAGTACCAGCTGATCGAGAAGTACCGGGCCAAGCACCAGATGACCATGTCCAACCCGCGGGTCGCGCAGATCGACCTCGCCTACCACGACATCCACCGCCGCCGCGGCCTGTTCTACCTGCTGCAGAAGAACGGCCAGGCGGAGCGCGTCACCACCGACCTGCTGACCTTCCAGGGCAAGTCGGTGCCCCCGCAGACCACCCGGGCCCGGCTGCGCGGCGACTTCATCCGGCGCGCCCAGGAGCAGCGCCGCGACTTCACCGTCGACTGGGTGCACCTGAAGCTGAACGACCAGGCGCAGCGCACCGTGCTGTGCAAGGACCCGTTCCGCTCGGTCGACGAGCGGGTGGAGAAGCTGATCGCCGGCATGTGACCGGGTCGTCGACGGTCCGTCGGGGGCACGCCCGAGTGCCTCCGACGGACCGGACGAATCGGGCCATACGCTGACCCCATGCGTCGAATCGCCTGCCTGCTCTCCGTCCCCCTCGCCGCCGTGCTGCTGACCGCGTGCGGCAGCGACTCCGGCAAGTCCGCCGGGGCGACGCCCTCGGCGACCGCCTCGCCGGTGGAGGTGCCGAGCCCGGTGGCCTCCGCCTCGCCGATGCCGACGGTCAGCGGCGACTTCGGGTCGAAGGCGACGATCACGCTGCCCGCCGAGAAGCCGAGCGGGCAGTTCGTGGTGAGCACCGAGAGCGAGGGCTCCGGCGCGACGGTCAACAAGAACGACTGGGTGACCGTCAACTACACCGCCAAGGACTGGACCAGCGGCAAGGACCTGACCAGCTCCTACGACTCCGGCGGCAAGCCGCAGCTGTACCAGGCGGGCAGCGGGCAGCTGGTGCCGGCGTTCGACGTCAGCGTGCAGGGCAAGAAGGTCGGCAGCCGGCTGCTGGTGGTGGCCCCGCCGTCCGCCGGGTTCGGCACCCAGGGGTCGACGGCGCTGGGCGTCGGCAAGGACGACACGGTGGTGTTCGTACTGGACATCGTGCAGGCGGTGCCGCAGGACTCCACCGTCTCCGGGCAGGTCACCGCGCCGCCCGCGAACGCCCCCCAGGTGAAGGACAACGGCAAGGCCGCGCCGACCATCACGATCCCCTCCGGCGAGCAGCCGCCCACCGACCTCCAGCAGTACGTGCTGATCAAGGGCGACGGGCCGGAGGTGAAGTCCGGTCAGACCCTGGTGGTCCAGTACACCGGCGTGACCTGGGCCGACGGCAAGCAGTTCGACTCGTCCTGGAGCCACGGCGGGGCGCAGGCGCTGCAGGTCGGCACCGGCAGCCTGATCAAGGGCTGGGACATGGGCCTGGTCGGCAAGAGCGTCGGCAGCCGGGTGATGCTGGTCGTCCCGCCGTCGCTGGGCTACGGCGACAAGGCCAGCGGATCGATCCCGGCCAACTCCACCCTGGTGTTCGTGATCGACATCCTGGAAGCTGTCTGACCGCCGCCTGGCAACGGGGCCAGGACCGGACTGACCCGCTCTCATTCCGACCTGACATACTGCTGCCCCGCACCAGTGGTTCACGCGTCGTCGGGCGAGATGAATGGGGAGTCATGTCTGAGAAAACGTCTGGCCCGGACGAGGCCGGCACGACCGGGCAGCAGCGTCCGGGAGAGCGCGAGTCGATCGTCGTCCCCGCCGAGATGCTGACCCAGGCCGGCTGGGCCGCGCCGTCCGACTCGGTGAGGCCGGCCGGCGAGAAGGGCGACGAGGCACCGCAGGTCTTCGCCTCCACGCAGCGCAAGGTCGACCTGTCGGAGGCCGGGTACGACGAGGACCCGGGCAGCTCGGGCCGGCTCGGCGCGATCCTCGGCACCGTCCTCGCGGTGCTGCTGATCGGCTCCGCGGTCACCATGTACGTGGTCAACAAGGACGACAGCAAGCCCGCCGCCAAGTCCGACGCGGCGAAGCCCGCCGCCACCGACACGCCCAGCCAGGAGCCGGTGCCGCCGATCAAGGACAGCGCCAAGGCGCTGCCCACCGTCACCGGCGACTTCGGCTCCAAGGCGACCATCACCGTCCCGCAGGACAAGCCCGACGGCACCTTCGTCGTCAAGGAGCTGTCCGCCGGCACCGGCCCGAAGGTCGAGAAGGGCAACTGGGTGTCCGTCGACTACACGGCGATGGACTGGAACACCGGCAAGGAGATCCCCGGGTCGTACGGCGAGCAGAACAGCAAGCCGCAGCTGTACCAGGCCGACGCCGGCAAGCTGATCCCCGCCCTCGACAAGGCCGTCACCGGCCACAAGGCCGGCAGCCGCCTGCTGGTGGTCGCCCCGCCCGGCGCCGCGTTCGGCTCCCAGGGCAACACCCAGCTCGGCGTCGGCGCGACCGACAGCCTGGTCTTCGTGCTCGACATCCGGCAGGCCACCGCGCCCGACGCGGTGCTCAGCGGCGAGATGACCCCGCCGCCGGCCGGCATGCCGCAGGTCAAGGACAACGGCAAGAAGCCGTTCGACATCACCCCGGTCCCCGGCGCCGCCGACCCGACCGAGCTGAAGTCGCACGTCCTGATCCAGGGCAAGGGCCGCAAGGTCGAGAGCGGCGAGAAGGTCGTCGTCCAGTACACCGGCGCGCTGTACAAGGACGGCAAGAAGTTCGACTCCTCGCTCGACCGCGGCCAGGCGTTCACCTTCGCCACCGGTGCCGGCAGCGTCATCGAGGGCTGGGACAAGGGCGTCGTCGGCCAGAACATCGGCAGCCGCATCGAACTGGTCATCCCCGCCTCGCTGGCGTACAAGGACCAGGCCTCCGGCTCGATCCCGGCCAACTCCACCCTGGTGTTCGTCATCGACATCCTGGACGCCGGCGTCGGCGGCGAGGACTGACCCGCCCGCCGCTCGCCTAGGATGAACCCCGTTCACGCAACCGAACGAGAAGAGCAACAGTGAGCCTGACCAAGCCGGAGATCGACTTCCCGGGCGGCGACGCCCCGACCGAGCTCCAGATCCGCGACATCGTGGTCGGCGAGGGCGCCGAGGCCAAGGCCGGTGCCAACGTCGAGGTCCACTACGTCGGTGTCACCTTCGCCTCCGGCGAGGAGTTCGACGCGTCCTGGAACCGCGGCCAGACCTTCAAGTTCCCGCTGGGCAAGGGCCGGGTCATCAAGGGCTGGGACCAGGGCGTCGAGGGCATGCGCGTCGGCGGCCGCCGCGAGCTGATCATCCCGCCGCACCTGGCGTACGGGAACCAGTCCCCGAGCCCGCTGATCCCGGCCGGCTCCACCCTGATCTTCGTGGTGGACCTGCTGGGCGTCTGACCTCGGACGCACCACCGAACCCCCGGTTCCGCCAGGAGCCGGGGGTTCGGCTTTCGCGGAGCGTGTCCGTACCGGTACGGTCGGCGGGTCACCCCCCGATCGGAGGAAAGGTCAGCGATGGCGATCGCCAAGGCAGAGCGGCTGATGAACCTCGCCCTGTGCCTGATGAACACCCGGCGTCCGCTCTCCAAGAAAGAGCTGCGCGAATCCGTCGAGGCGTACCGGGAGGCCTGGCAACAGGGCTCCGAGGACGCCTTCAACCGGATGTTCGAGCGCGACAAGGACGACCTGCGCGAACTCGGCCTGATCATCGACGTGGACGAGAACGCGCTCGACGGCGAAGTGGGCTACCTGGCCCGCCGCGACCGCAACCGCCTCCCCGAGATCGCCCTGGACGCCGAGGAGGCCGCCGCGCTCGCCCTCGCCGCCCGGGTCTGGCAGCAGGCCAAGATGTCCGGCGCGGCCAGCGGAGCCCTGCAGAAGCTGCGCGCCGCCGGCGTCCCGTTCGCCGAGGAGCGCGAGCACGGCGCACTGGAGCCGCGGATCCCCGGCCGGGAGGCCGCGTTCGAACCGCTGCTGGTCGCCGCCCGCGACCGGCGGCCGGTCACCTTCGAGTACCGCAAGGCCGGCGCCGCCACCGCCGAGCCGCGCTCGGTCGAGCCGTGGGCGCTGGAGTGCTGGCGCGGCCACTGGTACCTGGCCGGATGGGACCGCGACCGGGGCTCCGCCCGGGTGTTCCGGCTGTCCCGGATCACCGGCAAGGTCCGCTCCCGGGCCGGCGCGTTCACCGGCGACGTCCCCGAGCACGTCGACGTGCGCGCCGTGGTCGCCCGGTTCGCCGGCGAGGGCGCGACCGCCACCGCCGTGGTCCGGATCCGCCGCGGCGCCGCCTACCCGCTGCGCCAGCGCGCCCTGGACGACGCCCGGCCGGTGGACGCCGACTGGGACGAGCTGCACATCCCGTACGGCAACGGCCTGGGCGCCGACCTCGCCGAGTACGGACCCGACGTCATCGTGATCGGCCCCGAGGACCTGCGGGCCGACGTCATCGACCGGCTGCGCGCCGTCGCCGGTCTCGCGGAGGTTCAGTCGTGAGCAACGCCATCGACCAGACGCGGCGGATGCTGTCGCTGGTCACCTACCTGCGCGAGCGCCCCGGCGCCGAGGTCGCCGAGGTGGCCCGGGCGTTCGGGATCACCGAGCGCGAACTGATCGGCGACCTGAACGTGCTGCCGATGTGCGGCACGTCCTTCCGCGGCGGCGACCTGCTCGACATCGACACCGACGGCGAGCGGATCTGGTGGCACAACGTCGACGACGTCGCCCAGCCGCTGCGGCTGGCCGCGGACGAGGCCACCGCGCTGCTGGTCGCCGCCCGCGCCGTGGCCGGCCTGCCCGGCCTGCGCGAACGCGACCGGCAGGCGCTCACCCGGGCCGTCGCCAAGATCGAGGACGCGGCCGGCGAGAGCGCCGAGTCCGCCGCCCGGATCGGCGTCACCTTCGAGGCCGAGGGCACCGTCTTCGCCGACATCGACCGGGCGCTCAGCGAGGGCCGGCTGATCTGGCTGCGCTACTGGTCGCACGGCCGCGGCGAGCTCACCGAGCGCGAGGTCGACCCGATCCGCCTGGTCACCGAGGGGCACACCTACCTGGAAGGCTGGTGCCGCACCTCCGAGGACCGGCGCACCTTCCGGCTCGACCGGATCGCCGAGATCAAGGTCCTCGACGAGCCCGCCAACCCGCCCCGCCTGCAGCCCCGCGACCTGTCCGCGGGCCTGGTCGCGCCGGACGCCGACGACCCGCAGGTGGTCGTCGAGGTCGGCCCCGGCGGCCGCTGGGTCGCCGAGTACTACACCCACGACAGCGCCGAGGAGCTCCCCGACGGCGGCCTGCGGATCACCCTGCGCTCCGCCGAGCCGTCCGGGCTGCGCACGCTCGCCCTGCGGCTCGGCCGGGACGGCCGGATCACCGCCCCGCCGCAGCTCGCCGAGCAGGCCCGCACCGCCGCGCTGGCGGCACTGGAGCACTACCGGGACGGACAGGTCTGAACCACGTGACCGAGGGCACCAGATTCAAGGTGTACTGCTCGCAGTGCCGGGAGAAGGTCGAGCTCCCGGCGCCCGAGTTCCGGCTGGCGCTCGGCGCCAGCCGGGAACGCACCTTCTACAGCTTCACCTGCCCGGCCTGCGGAGCGTCCGTCCGCAAGATCGCCGGGGAGAAGATCGTCGCCGCGCTCACCGCGGCCGGCGTGCACACCATGCGGCTGCTGCCGGTGGACGGATAGGAAGGTCCCGCAGATGAACTGGACCCTGGTCGGCGCGGTCCTGCTGTCCACCGCGGGCCTGCTGGTGCTCGGCGTGCTCGCCGCCCGGCTCTGGCTGGACGCGCGGGCGCTGACCCGCGAGGTGGACGGGGCGGTCGCCGCGCTCCGACGGGCCGCCGAGAAGGGCTGAGCGCCGAGCGCCCCGACGGGCCGGGCACCGTGAAGCGGCGGGCGCCGGGAAGGGCCGGGCACCGGGACCGGGCGGGCGTCGTCGCGGCGGACCGGGCCCGGTCGCCGATCGTTGGGGACCGGGTTCCCGCCGCGACACCCCGAGCGACTACCATCGCCCGCAGAGGGGGAGCCCTGCCTCCCGGACGAGGAAGGCGGTGCTCCGATGCGGATCCTGTCACCTGCCGCGCTGCTGCTGGTCGTGGTGTTCGCCGTGCTGCTGTTCGGCGGCAAGCGCCTGCCCGACGCCGCTCGGGCGCTCGGACGCTCGCTGCGGATCCTCAAGGCCGAGGGCAAGGCGCTGCGCGGCGAGTTCGCGGCCGGCGCCCAGGTGCCCGCCGCGCCGCCGGCCGCCGAGCCGGAGCGGGTGGTCAAGCCCGCCCCGGGCGCCTCCCGCACCGACCGGGCCGCCTGAACGGCACCGCCCGCACCACTCCGACCACCGACGAGCGCACGATTCGAGGACCGGGTTGAGCAAGACGACCAAAGCGCCCAAGGACCCTGAGGGGCGGATGGCGCTGGCCGACCATCTGCGCGAACTGCGCAACCGGCTGGTCAAGTCGCTGCTGGCGATCATCGTGTTCACGATCGTCGCCGCGTTCTACCACAAGCGGCTGCTGGACTTCCTGATCGCCCCGCTGCCCGCCTGCGGCCCGGACGGGAAGCCGCCGTCCGGTATGGACCACTGCGCGGAGATCTCCAACATCGGTCTGACCACGCCGTTCACGGTCATGCTGAAGGTCAGCCTCACCGCCGGCGTGGTCGCCGCCACCCCGGTCTGGCTGTACCAGTTGTGGCGGTTCGTCGCGCCGGGCCTGCACCAGCACGAGAAGCGCTACTCGGTGGCGTTCCTGACCATCGGCACCCCGCTGTTCCTGGCGGGCGCGGTGCTCGCGTACGTGGTCATGCCGGTCACCGCGCAGATGCTGATCAGCTTCATCGCGGACGGCGTCACCTCGATCGTGCCGGTCGAGGACTACCTGGACCTGATCACCCGCATGGTGCTGGTGTTCGGTGCGGGCTTCGAACTGCCGCTGTTCCTGGTGATGCTGAACCTGGTCGGGGTGCTCTCCGGCAAGCGGCTGCTCGGCTGGTGGCGCGGCTTCGTGATGGGCATCACCGTGTTCGCGGCGTTCGCCACGCCGTCCGCTGACCCGCTGTCGATGCTGGCGCTGGCCGCGCCGATCTGGGCCCTGTACTTCCTGGCGGTGGGCGTCTCGCTGCTGAACGACAAGCGCAAGCTGGCCCGCAACCCGGACGCGCTGCTGGACGACGAGGAGGCCTCCGAGGTCGACCTGACGGTGGACGCCGTCGAGGACGCGGAGGCGGTCGGCGCCGTCGAGCCGGTGCAGGCCGGACGCCGGGACCAGATCGACGACATCACCTGACCTGCGGGCGACCGCGCGTGAACGGCCCCGGACCCGACGGTCCGGGGCCGTTCGGCGTTTCCGGGACCGGCCGCAAGGGGGCTTGTCGGTACTTCTGGACATGTGACATATTACTGGCGTGTTGAAGCGAACCTCCTACGACGCGGTGGTGGTCGGGGCCGGCGTGGTCGGCGCCGCCTGCGCGTACTACGCGGCGAAGGCCGGACTCCGGGTCGCCGTGGTCGACCGCGGGCCGGTGGCCGGCGGAACCACCGGCGCCGGCGAGGGCAACCTGCTGGTCTCCGACAAGGAACCCGGCCCCGAACTCGACCTCGCCCTGCTCTCCACCGCGCTCTGGCGCGAACTCGCCGAGGACTTCGGCGACCGCGTCGAGTACGAGCCCAAGGGCGGCCTGGTGGTCGCCACCGCCCCCGCCGGCCTCGACGCCCTGCACGGCTTCGCCGCCGGCCAGCGGACCGCCGGCGTGGACGCCGTCCCGGTCGCCGCCGACGAGCTGCGCGGGCTGGAGCCGCACCTCGCCGAGGACCTGCCCGGCGGCGTGCTCTACCCCCAGGACGCCCAGGTCCAGCCCGCCCTCGCGGCCGCCCACCTGCTGCGCGCCTCCGGCGCCGACCGCTACCTCGGCGAGGCCGTCACCGCGCTGCGCCGCGGCCCCGACGGCGCGATCGCCGGCGTCGTCACCGAGCGCCGCGAACTGGCCGCGCCCGCGGTCGTCAACGCCGCCGGGACGTGGGGCGGCGCGGTCGCCGAACTCGCCGGCGTCCGGCTCCCGGTGCTGCCCCGGCGGGGCTTCGTGCTGGTCACCGAGCCGCTGCCGCGGATCGTCCGCCGCAAGGTGTACGCCGCCGACTACGTCGCCGACGTCGCCTCCGGCTCGGCCGACCTGCAGTCCTCCGCCGTCGTCGAGGGCACGCCCGCCGGGCCGGTGCTGATCGGCGCCAGCCGGGAGCGCGTCGGCTTCGACCGGACGCTGAGCCCCGAGGTGCTGCGCCGGCTGGCCGGGCAGGCCGCGGCGCTGTTCCCGGTGCTCCGCACCGTCGCCGTGCAGCGCGCCTACCGGGGCTTCCGGCCCTACCTGCCCGACCACCTCCCGGCGATCGGCCGGGACGCCCGGGTGCCCGGCCTGTACCAGGCGTGCGGCCACGAAGGCGCGGGCATCGGGCTCGCCCCCGCCACCGGACTGCTGATCAGCCGTCAACTCGTCGAGGAGAAGCCCGAGTTCGACCTGAGCCCGTTCCGCCCCGAGCGGTTCGACGAGGAGGAGTGAGCGTGGATCCGCTCGATCTGGTGGGCGCCGAGCCGGGGCCGGCCCGGACCATCCTGTTCGACGGGCGGCCGGTCCCCGCGCTGCCCGGGCAGACCCTGGCGGCCGCGCTGTGGGCCGACGGCGTGCTGGCCTGGCGCACCACCCGGGTGGGCGGCCGGCCGCGCGGCGCGTTCTGCGGCATCGGCCAGTGCTACGACTGCCTGGCCACCGTCAACGGCCGCCCCAACCAGCGGCTGTGCCTGCTGCCCGCCGAGCACGGCGACGCCGTCACCACCCAGGAAGGACACGGTCATGGCGACCTCGCGGTCTGAGGCCGACCGACGGCCCCGGTACGACCTCGCGGTGATCGGCGCGGGCCCCGCCGGGCTGGCCGCCGCCGACGCCGCCGCGGCCCTCGGCCTGCGGGTCGCGCTGCTCGACGCGGGCGCCCGGCTCGGCGGCCAGTACTACCGGCACCCCGCGCCCGAACTCGGCGCTGCCCGGCCGGAGAAACTGCACCACGGCTGGCGGACCTTCGACCGGCTGCGCGAGCGCCTGGCGTCCGCCCCGCTGGTCGACCACCTGCCCGGCCACCACGTGTGGGCCGCCGAACGCGGCGAGGACTGGACGCTGCACGCCACCCGCGGGCCGGAGAGCGCCGAGCGCGCCACCGTCACGGCCCGCAGCCTGCTGCTGGCGACCGGCGCGTACGAACGCCAACTGCCGTTCCCCGGCTGGACGCTGCCCGGGGTGGTGACGGCCGGCGGGGCGCAGGCGATGCTGAAGTCCGGGCTGGTGCTGCCGGGCCGGCGGATCGTGGTCGCGGGCAGCGGTCCGCTGCTGCTGGCCGTCGCGTCCTCGCTGGCCGCGGCCGGGGCGCGGGTCCCGGCGATCGTGGAGGCGACGGGCTACCTCGGCTACGGGCGCGGCCTGCCCGTGCTGGCGGGCAACCCCGCCAAGCTCGCCGAGGGCGCCGAGCACGCGGCCCGGCTGCTCCGGCACGGCGTCCGGCTGCGCCGCACCGCCGCCGTCGTCGAGGCGCACGGCACCGACCGGGTCACCGCCGTCACGGTGGCCCGGCTGGACGCCCGCTGGAAGCCGGTGCCCGGCACCGGGCGGCGGATCGCCTGCGACGCGCTCGCGGTCGGCCACGGGCTCGTCCCGCAGATCGACCTGGCCGTCGAGCTCGGCGCCGCCACCGTCACCACCGCCGACGGCACCGCCGCGCTGCGGGTGGACGCCCAGCAGCGCACCAGCGTGCCCGGGCTGTGGGCGGCGGGGGAGACCTGCGGGGTCGGCGGCGCCGACCTGGCGCTCGCCGAAGGCGTGCTGGCCGCCCACTCGGTCGCCGGAAGGCCCGCTCCCGCCCGCGAGCTGACGATCCGTCGTCGGCGGCGGGCGTTCGCCGCACTGATGGCCGCCGCGCACGCGCCCGGGCCGGACTGGACGGGCTGGGTCACCGACGACACCGACGTCTGCCGGTGCGAGGAGGTCCCGGCGCGGGCCGTCCGGGAGGCCGTCACCGAACTGGGTGCGGCCGACGCCCGGACCGTCAAGCTGCTCACCCGGGCCGGCATGGGCTGGTGCCAGGGCCGGATGTGCGGGCCCGCCGTGGCCTGCCTGTCGGGCGGGCCGCTCGGCCGGCCCGACAGCCGGCCGCTGTCCTGCCCCGTCCCGCTGGCGCAGCTCGCGCAACCCGCACCGCCGGACGAGCCGGCGGCGCAGTAGCGCCCGTCCGGGCCGCCGGGTGTCCGGGCCGCCGGGCGGACCCGGCTGCCCGGCGGGGCCCCTTGTGCGCCCCACTCGACCACCTATAAAATGTCACACATCATATCGAGGGAGACCCCCGTGACTCGCACCGCCCACGACCCCGCCCGCCCCTGGCGGGGCATCATGGTTGCCACCACGCTGCCGTTCCACGAGGACGGCACCGTGGACTACGACGCCTACGCCGAGCACGTCCGCTGGCTGATCGACAACGGCTGCGACGGCGTCGTCCCCAACGGCTCGCTCGGCGAGTACCAGACCCTCACCGCCGAGGAGCGCGCCAGGGTCGTCACCACCGCCGTCGAGGCCGCCGGCGACGGCGCCCGCGTGATGCCCGGCGTCGCCGCCTACGGCAGCGCCGAGTCCCGCCGCTGGGCCGAGCAGGCCGCCGAGGCCGGGGCCGGCTCCGTGCTGCTGCTCCCGCCGAACGCCTACCGCGCCGACCACGACGCCGTCCGCGCCCACTACGCCGAGGTCGCCCGGGCCGGCCTGCCGATCGTCGCCTACAACAACCCGATCGACACCAAGGTCGACCTCGTCCCCGCGCTGCTCGCCGACCTGCACGCGGCCGGCCACATCGTCGCCGTCAAGGAGTTCTCCGGCGACGTCCGCCGCGCCTACGAGATCGCCGAACTCGCCCCCGGCCTGGACCTGCTGATCGGCGCCGACGACGTCCTGCTGGAACTCGCCCTCGCCGGCGCGGTCGGCTGGATCGCCGGCTACCCCAACGCCCTGCCCGCCACCAGCGCCGAGCTGTACCACGCCGCCGTCGCCGGCGACCTGGAGACCGCGCTGCCGCTCTACAAGTCGCTGCACCCGCTGCTGCGCTGGGACTCCAAGACCGAGTTCGTCCAGGCCATCAAGCTCTCCATGGACCTGGCCGGCCGCACCGGCGGACCCACCCGCGCCCCGCGGCTGCCGCTGCGCCCCGAGATCGAGAGCGCCGTGCGCGCCGCCACCGAGAAGGCGCTCGCCGAGGGCCACAAGTAACGCCCGCGGCGGCCCACCCGCCCCGGCCCGGACCGGCGACCTCGGGGGAGCCCGGTCCGGGCCGGACCACCGGCCGCCGGGCCGGACCACCGGCCGCCGGGCCGGCCGGGTCACGGGCCGCCGGGCCGACCGGACCACCAGCAGCCAGGAGGGAACACCGCGATGCGGACCCGTCACGTCTTCCACGCCGTCGACTCGCACACCGAGGGCATGCCCACCCGGGTGATCACCGGCGGCTTCGGCACCGTGCCCGGCGCCACCATGGCCGAGCGGCGCGCCCACTTCCAGCAGCACCTGGACCACTTCCGGACCCTGCTGATGTACGAGCCGCGCGGCCACGCCGCGATGAGCGGCGCGATCCTGCAGCCGCCGACCCGGCCGGACGCCGACTTCGGCGTGCTCTACATCGAGGTCTCCGGCCTGCTGCCGATGTGCGGCCACGGCACCATCGGCGTCGCCACCGTGCTGGTCGAGACCGGCATGGTCCCGGTGGTCGAGCCCGTCACCACCGTCCGCCTCGACACCCCCGCCGGCCTGGTCGTCGCCGACGTCCGGGTCCGCGACGGCGCGGCCGTCGGCGTCACCATCCGCAACGTCGCGTCCTACTCGGTGGCGCTCGACCGCAAGCTCGACGTGCCCGGGTACGGGACGGTGACCTACGACCTGGCGTACGGCGGCAACTTCTACGCGATCCTGCCGCTCGAACAGTTCGGCCTGCCGTTCGAGCGCGAGCGCAAGGACGACATCCTTGCGGCCGGGCTGGCCATGATGGACGCGATCAACGCCTCCGACGAGCACCGGCCCGTGCACCCCGAGGACCCGACCATCCACGGCTGCCACCACGTCCAGCTGCTCGCCCCCGGCTCGGACGCCGTGCACTCCCGGCACGCGATGGCCATCCACCCCGGCTGGTTCGACCGCTCGCCGTGCGGCACCGGCACCTCGGCGCGGATGGCGCAGCTGCACGCCCGGGGCGAGCTGGCGCTCGGGGCGGACTTCCGCAACGACTCCTTCCTCGGCACCACCTTCATCGGCCGCCTGGTCGAGGAGACCACGGTGGCCGGCCGGCCCGCCGTGGTGCCGACCGTCACCGGCCGCGCCTGGGTGACGGGCACCGCGCAGTACTTCCTGGACCCGACCGACCCGTTCCCGGCCGGCTTCCTGCTCTAGGGCCTGTCTTCCCACCCCCGCGCGCGGTGCGGGAGGAACGGGTGGGCGCGACCGGGGCGCGGGCCGCCGGGCGCGCCACGCCCGGTTCGGCGGAACCGGGCGCGCCGCCCGCGGTCCGTGCCCCGATCCGGCCCACCCGGCCCCGAATTCCCTTGCAACGAAAGGTGTTTCGATCGTGACCACTGTCGACTCGTACAACCCCGCCGACCCCGGCGACCTGGTCGTCTCCGCACCTGCCGTGGGGGCGGCCGGAGTCGAGGAGGCGATCGGGCGGGCGCGGGCCGCCCAGCGGGAGTGGTGGGCGCTCGGGGCGGCGGGACGGTCGGCGGCGCTCGGCCGCGCCGCGGCGGCCGTGGAGGCGGCCACCGAGGAACTGGTCGCGCTGACGGTCCGCGAGGTCGGCAAGCCGGTCGCCGAGGCCCGCGGCGAGGTCGCCCGGACGGTGGCGATCTGGCGCTACTACGCGCAGGCCCCGTTCGCCGCCGCCGGCGAGGTCCACGAGCCCGCCGCCGGGTCCGGCCTGCTGCTGACCCGCCGTCGGCCGTACGGCGTGGCCGGACTGGTGACGCCGTGGAACTTCCCGCTGGCCATCCCGACCTGGAAGGCCGCGCCCGCGCTGGCCGTCGGCAACACCGTCGTGCTGAAGCCCGCCCCGGAGGCGACGGCCTGCGCGCTGCGCCTCGCCGAGCTGGCCGGCCTGCCGGACGGCGTGCTGACGGTGGTGCCCGGCGGAGGCGAGGAGGGCGCGGCGCTGGTCGCCGGCGCCGACGTCGTCTCGTTCACCGGCTCGACCGCCGTCGGCCGCCAGGTCGTCGCGACGGCCGCCGGGCGGGGCGTCCCGGTGCAGGCCGAGATGGGCGGGTTGAACGCCGCCCTGGTCCTGCCGGACGCCGACTTCGCGCAGGCCGCCGCGCACCTCGCCTCGGCGATCGCCGGCTACGCGGGCCAGAAGTGCACCGCCACCAGCCGGGTGATCGCCGTCGGCGACGCGTACGGGCCGCTGGCGGAGGCGCTCGCCAAGGCGCTCGCGCAGCTCCCGGCCGCGGACCCGGCGGCGGCGTCCACCGCGTGCGGGCCGGTGATCAACCGCCAGGCGCTGGAGCGGCTGCTCACCGCGATCGACAGCGCGAAGGCGGCCGGGGCGACGGTGCTCGCCGGCGGCGTCCGCGCGGACCGGGCCGGCTGGTACCTGGAGCCGACCCTGCTGGCCGACGTCCCCGCCGAACACCCGCTGGCGAACGAGGAGTTCTTCGGCCCCGTCGCGGTGCTGCTGCCCGCCGCCGACCTCGACGAGGCGATCGCCCTGGCCAACGGGACCCGGCACACCCTCGCCACCTCCGTCCACTCGCGCAGCCTGGACACCGCCCTGGCCGCCGCGGACCGGCTCGACGCCGGCATGATCCGGATCAACGCCCCCTCCAGCGGCGTCGACTTCCACCTTCCGTTCGGCGGCGCGAAGGCCGCGTCCTACGGCGCCCGCGAACAGGGCACGGCCGCGGCGGACTTCTACACCGCCTCCCGCACCGTCAGCCTGCTGCCGGCGGGCGGGAACTGACGACCCGCGCCACGACACCCGGCCGCGCCGCGGCACCGCGGTGCGGCGCGCGGTGTCGTGGCGCGGCGAGGTCCGGGGCCGGGGGCGGCGGTGCGGCGGGTCGGCCGGGTCCGGTGGCGCGTCGCTGCGGCGCGGCGCGGTCGGGTGCGCCGTGGGGGTGCGGCACCGGTGGAGGCACCGGATCGTGCCGTGCCCGGCGGTGCTTCCGGTCGCCGGGGTTCGCCGTCCGGCCGTTGCGTGTCGGCTGCGGCGCGGGCCGCGCCGGTGCGGTCGGCGGGGCGCGCCGCGTTCCTCCGGTCCGGGGGCGGGGCCGCCGGGTCGTTTCTGCTCTGTCCATCGTCAATGTGCGTACTGCCGTGGAGAATTGATGAACATCACCACCACTGACTATCACACCGCCGGGGAGCCGTTCCGGATCGTCACCGGGGGCCTGCCGCCGGTGCCCGGCGACAGTGTGGCCGAGCGGCGGGCGATCGCGATCGGGGCCGGCGGGACGGCGACGTCGCCGCGGGCGAGTGCGCTGGACGACGTGCGGCGGCTGCTGACCCGGGAGCCGCGCGGGCACGCGGGGATGTACGGCGGGTTCGTGGTGGCGGCGGACGACGGGGAGGCCGACTTCGGGGTGCTGTTCTGGCACAAGGACGGCTACTCCACGGCATGCGGGCACGGGACGATGGCGCTCGGGGTGTGGGCGGTGGACACCGGCCGGGTGGCCGCGCCGGACGACGGCACCGCGCTGGTGCGGATCGACGTGCCCTCGGGGCGGGTGACCGCCACCGTGCACCGGCGCGGCGGGCGCAGCACGGCGGTGACCTTCCGCAACGTGCCGACCCGGGTGCTCGCCCGGAAGGTCGAACTCGCCACCTCCCGCGGCGCGGTGACGGTGGACCTGGCGCACTCCGGAGCGGTGTACGCCTCGCTGCCGGCGGCCGCGCTCGGCCTGTCCGTCGTCCCGGAACGGCTGCCCGAACTGACCGCCGCCGGGCGGGAGATCAGGGCCGCGCTGGACGGGCACCCGGCGCTCGCGGCGTACCGGGACGGGGTGTACGGCGTCATCCTGTACGACGAGCTGCCCGACACGCCGTCGGGGCCGCACCAGCGCAACGTCACGGTGTTCGCGGACGGGCAGATCGACCGCTCGCCGTGCGGCTCGGGGACGTCCGCCCGACTGGCGCTGCTCGCCGACGAGGGCGTGCTCGGGCCGGCGCAGACGCTGCGCCACGACTCGGTCATCGGGACGGTGTTCACCGGCCGGGTCCGCGAGCGGGTCGGCGACGGCGTGGTCACCGAGGTCACCGGCACCGCGCACCGCACCGGCGAGCACCGCTTCGTGCTGGACGGCGACGACACCCTCGGCGCGGGGTTCCTGCTGTGAACCAGGGCCTGGAACCGACGCTGGACCTGACGCTCGACCACGCGGCCGCCGTCGAGGCGCTGGAGCGCGCGCTGCTGGACGGGCTGGACGTGGAGCACTGCCCGCAGCGCTCCGCGGTGCCGGTGCCGGCGGGGGAGCTGCTGCTGATGCCCGCCGCGGTCGGCGCCTTCGCCGGGGTGAAGGTCGCGGGGGTGGCGCCGGCCAACCCGGCGGCGGGGCTGCCCCGGATCACCGGCAGCTACCTGCTGCTGGACGGCCCGACGCTGCAGCCGCTCGCCCTGCTGGACGGCGCGGCGCTCACCGCGCTGCGCACGCCGGCCGTCACCGCGCTCGCGCTGCGCGCGCTCGCCGGGCCGGACGCCGCGCACCTGGTGGTGTTCGGCGCCGGCCCGCAGGCGTTCGGGCACGTGGCGGCGGTGCGCGCGGTGCTGCCGCTGGAGCGGGTGACGGTGGTGGCGCGGCGGCCCGGCCCGGCGGCCGAGC
The DNA here is from genome assembly GCF_042734615.1 of Kitasatospora sp. NPDC059646. Classification (NCBI taxonomy): domain Bacteria; kingdom Bacillati; phylum Actinomycetota; class Actinomycetes; order Kitasatosporales; family Streptomycetaceae; genus Kitasatospora; species Kitasatospora sp. NPDC059646. The sequence continues at coordinate 134,476 of NZ_JBHWDS010000001.1, read as the reverse complement.
TGGTGCGGTACGCGGCAGGGCTGGGCCTGGACGCGGCGGTGGGCGGCCCGGCGGCGGTGGCGGAGGCGGACCTGGTGGTGTGCTGCACCACGGCGCGCACCCCGCTGTTCGACGGGCGGCTGGTGCCGGACGGCGCCGCGGTCGCGGCGGTCGGCTCGCACGAGCCGGACGCCCGCGAGGTGGACGCCGAACTGGTGGGCCGCGCCCAGCTGTTCGTGGAGGCGCGGGCGGTGGCCCGGCGGGAGGCCGGGGACCTGCTGATGGCCGGGGCGGCGGAGGAACGGCAGATCAATCTGTCGGAACTGGTGACCGGAGGGGCGGTTGTCCGCCATGATCGGCCGAGGCTGTTCAAGAGCGTCGGCATGGCCTGGCAGGATCTGGCGGTGGCGGCGGCCCAGTACGCTTCCGTCCGGCCGGACGGAAGCGGATCAAGGCGTTCACTCTCCGCAACGTGACATTGTACAATGGCGGTTCTGTTGAAGCCCCGGAGGAACGCCATGTCGGACCTGAAGCCCCGCAACCTCATCTCCGTCCAGGAGCGGCTGCGCGACCAGGTCGCCCACGCCCTGCGCGCCGCCCTGATCTCCGGCGAACTGCGCCCGGGCGTGGTCTACTCGGCGCCCGCGCTGGCCGCCGACTTCGGGGTCTCCGCGACGCCCGTCCGCGAGGCGATGCTCGACCTGGCCCGCGAGGGCCTGGTCGAGGCCGTCCGCAACAAGGGCTTCCGGGTCACCGAGCTCAGCGAGCGGGACCTCGACGAGTTCACCGAGATCCGCGCCCTGATCGAGGTCCCCACCGTCGGCCGGGTCGCCCGCACCGCCACCGCCGACCAGCTGGAGGCGCTGCGCCCGCAGGCCGAGGCGATCGTCGCGGCCGCCCGCAAGCACGACCTGATCGGCTACCTGGAGGCCGACCGCCAGTTCCACCTGGACCTGCTGGCCCTCGCCGGCAACGCCCGCCTGGTGGAGACCGTCGGCGACCTGCGCAAGCGCTCCCGCCTGTACGGCCTCAACCGGCTCGACCAGCGCGGCGAGCTGGTCTCCTCCGCCGAGGAGCACCTCGAACTGCTGGACGTGCTGCTCACCGGCGACGCCAAGGCCGCCGAGGAGTGCATGACCCGCCACCTCGGCCACATCCGCCACCTGTGGGCGGCCGACGACCTGTCCTGACGGCCCGTCAGGAGCGGGGCGTGCGGCTGCGCGCGGAGTGGCCGAGCTCCGCGCCCAGCCCGAAGTAGTGCCGGAAGTTGTACACCAGCGGGCTCCACGCGGCCGGCTCCACGTAATCGGTGCCCGGCACGGTGATCGACTCCGCCGCGTGCACCCGCAGCACCTGCACCTCGACGACCAGGAACTCCCCGGTGGCGTCCGCCCGCAGGTCCGCCACCCGGGCCTCCAGCTGCAGCGGGCACTCGGCGACCCGGGGCGGCGCGACCAGCTCCGCGGGCTGCGCGGTCAGGCCGGCGTGCCCGAACTTGTCGCGGACGAAGTGCGGCGCGTCCGCCCGGCCGGTGGTGCCGCCCAGCCGCTCCACCTGCCGCCACAGGCCCGGCCCCGGCACGTTCACCACCAGTTCGGGCCGGGCGGCGAGGTTGCGGGAGGTCTGCCCGTCCGGGCCGAGACCCAGCACCACGGTGCGGTCCAGCGCCCACGCGGAGGAGATCGGCGCGAGATTGACCGCGCCGTCCGGGTCGATCGTGCTCAGCAGCACCACCGGCGTGCCGAAGTACAGGATGTGCGGCTCCACCACGCGGTGGGAGGTCTGGTCGTCGTGCATGCCGCCGACCGTAGGCCCGGAACCCTTCGGCCCCCGCCGAAGTGTCGGCACGGCACCATGGACGGGTGGACACCCCGCTCAGCGCCCGCCGGCTCGCCGACACCGCGGCCCTGCTCGCCGACCCGACCAGGGCCGCGATCTGCCTCGCCCTGCTCGACGGCCGGGCCTGGACGGCCGGCGAACTCGCCCGCCACGCGAAGGTCGCCGCCTCCACCGCCACCGGCCACCTCAACCGGCTGGCCGCCGCCGGGCTGCTCGCCGAGGAACGCCAGGGCCGCCACCGCTACCTGCGGCTCGCCGGGCCCGTCGCCGCCGAACTCGTCGAGGCGCTCGCCCAGTTCGCCGGCGGTCCGGCGGCCCCCGCGACCTCGCTGCGGGCCGCCCGCCGGGACGGCGAACTCGCCCGCGCCCGCACCTGCTACGACCACCTCGCCGGGGCGCTCGGCGTCGCCGTCGCCGACGCAATGACCGCCCGCGGCCTGCTCGACGACCGGCACGGACTCGCCCTCACCCCCGCCGGCGCCCGCTGGCTGGCCGACCAGGGCGTCGCGGTCGCGCCCGGTCGGCGCGCCGCCGTCCGGGCCTGCCTGGACTTCACCGAACGCCGCCCGCACCTGGCCGGCGCCGTCGGCGCCGCCCTGTGCGGGCACGCGCTGACGGCGGGCTGGGTGGAGCGGCGGCCCGACAGCCGGGCGGTACGGGTGACGGCCGCCGGGGAGCGGGCCCTGCACGAGCTGCTCGGCGTCCGGTGGGCCGCCGCCTAACGGGCCGTCAGGCGGCCGTCCTGCATCTCCAGCACCCGGTCGGTGCGGGCGAGCAGATCACGGTCGTGGGTGACCATCACCGTCGCCGTGCCGTGCGTGCGGGTGACCTCGGCGAGCAGTTCGACCACCTGCGCGCCGCGCTCGTGGTCCAGCGCCGAGGTCGGCTCGTCGACCAGCAGCACCGACGGGCTGCCGAACAGGGCGCGGGCGATGTTCACCCGCTGGCGCTCGCCGCCGGACAGCTGGTGCGGGCGGCGCAGCTGCTTCGGGCCGGCCAGGCCGACCGACGCCAGCAGCTCCTCGGCCCGCTGCCGGGCGGCCGCCGGCCGGCGGCCGCGGACCGACTCCAGCACCAGCAGCTGCTCCACGGCCGTCAGCGAGGCCAGCAGGTTCGACTGCTGGAAGACGATGCCGAGGCGCTCGCGGCGCAGCGACGTCCGCTCCCGGTCGCCGAGCGCGCCCGCGTCCACGCCGTCGATCAGCACCTGGCCGCGGTCGGGGCGCAGCAGCGTCGCCGCGACCGCCAGCAGGCTGGACTTGCCGCAGCCCGACGGGCCCACCACGGCCACGAACTCGCCCGGTGCGACCGACAGTTCGACGTCGTCCAGGGCGGTCAGGCGGCTCTCGCCGTCCGGGTAGGTGAGGGTGACGCCGCTCAGCGCGAGGCCGGTGCGGACGGCGGTGGTGGTGGTCATGGCAGAGTCCTTCCGGGAGTCGGGTGCGGCGGTCATCGGTTGGCGCCGAGCGCGGCGAGCGGGTCCACGGCGGTGATCCGGCGCACCGCGAGGGCCGCGCCGAGCAGGCCGAGCACCACCATCGCGCCGACCGGCACCGCGACCGTCAGCACGCCCACGTCGAACGGCACCGCGGAGGAGGCGAACGCCCCGCCGGCCGCGCCGATCGCCCCGCCCAGCAGCGCGCCCGCCAGCAGCACGGCCGCGGCCTGGGCGAGCGCGTCGCGCACCAGGTAGCCGCTGGACGCGCCGACGGCCTTCAGCACCGCGATGTCCGGCCGGCGCTGCACCGTCCACACCGTGAAGAACGCGCCGACCACCAGGGCGCTGACCGCGAACAGGAAGCCCTGGATCATCTGCAGGCTGCCCCGCTCCGCCGAGTACCCGTTGATGCCCGCCAGCGCGTCGCCGCGGGGGACCGCCTTCAGGTCGGAGGGCAGGTCCTTCGGGGAGCCGTGCACCGCGACCGCGGTCGCCTGCTTCTGGCCGGACACCTGCTGCCACGTCGCGGGAGTCGTCCACACGCTCGGCGCGTGCGAGAGCGAGCGCTCGGCGGTGACGCCGCTGACGGTCAGCTTCTCCGCGCCCAGGGTGACCTGGCTGCCGGGGGACAGCCGGTACTCCTTCGCCGTGTCGGCGCCGACCGCGACCTCGCCGTCCTTCGGCGCCGAGCCGGCCGACACCGGCGGCAGCAGCGCCGCGTCGGTGCCCAGCACGCTCACCGAGGCCGCGCCGCCCGGCGCCGTCAGCCTGGTCATCGCCACCCCCAGCGGGTGGGCGTCCTCGGTGCCCCGGGCCGCCGCCACCTTCGCCTGCTGATCGGCCGTCACCGTGCTGGACGCGAACGACACCTCCGGCTCCGCGCCCGCCGGCGCGCCGAACACCACGCCGTCCACCGGGAGTTCGGCGATCGTCGAGGACGCCGCCGAGGACAGCCCGCCGGTCAGGCCGTACAGGAACACCACCAGGGTCGTGATCAGGGTGACCACCGCGCCCATCAGGGCGAACCGCCCCTTGGCGAAACGGATGTCACGCAATGCGACGAACACGGGAAACCTTCCGAAGGACAAGCCGGACGAGACCACTCCACCTTCGCGTCTCCGCGCCGTCCTGCCATCGGAGAGACGGGCGGACTGCGCACCCACCGGGCGGTGCACCCGAAAATCCATCGAACGGTTGATGCCGCGCCGCACCGACCCGCGTCCCGCGCCCCGTACCCTCGGAAAGCGTGCCCCGTACCGAACCACCCGCCCCCGAGCCGCACCGCTCGCCCGCAGGCCCGACACCCGCCCTGCGGCTGGCCAACCTCGCCGTGCACGGCCTGTTCTTCACGCTGCTCGCCGTGCTGCTGATCCGCGCCGCCGCCGACGGCGCGCTCGGCGCGGCCGGCTGGGCCCTCGCCGGGGCGCTCACCGTCGTGTACGCCGCCGGCGGCGCGCTGCGGCAGATCCGCGAATCACGCGTCCTGGGCACCGCCTGGCTCGCCGCCGTCGCCCTGCTGTGGATCGAACTCACCCTCCAGCACCCCGAGTTCAGCTACCTCGCGTTCCCGCTGTACTTCGTCTGCCTGCACGTCCTGCCGGTGCGCTGGGCCCTGCCCGCCGTCGCCGTCATGACCGTCGCCGTGGTCGCGGCCCAGGCCACCACCCCCGGCGGGCTCACCACCGCCAAGATCATCGGCCCGCTCGCCGGAACCGCCGTCGCCCTGCTCACCGCCTACGGCTGGGCCGCCCTCTACCGGGAGAGCCGGGCCCGCCAGCAGCTCATCGACGACCTGGTCCGCACCCGCGGCGAACTCGCCGCCAGCCAGCGCGAGGCCGGCCGCCTCGCCGAACGCCAGCGTCTCGCCCGCGAGATCCACGACACCCTCGCCCAGGGCCTGGCCGGCATCGTGCTGCTCGCCCGCGACGCCGCCGCCGAACTCCCCGACGAGCCGTCGGCCGCCGCCCCGCTGCTGCGCGAGATCGAGCAGACCGCCTCCGCCAACCTCGCCGAGGCCCGCCGCTTCGTCCACGCCCTCACCCCGCCCGCCCTCGACGACACCACCCTCACCGACGCACTGCGCCGCCTCGCCGACGGCGCCGACGCCGCCTTCCACCTCGACGGCGAGCCCTACCCGCTGCCCGTCGAGGCCGAGGTCGCCCTGCTGCGCCTCACCCAGGAAGCCCTGGCCAACGCCGTCCGGCACGCAGCCGCCCAGCACATCGCCGTCACCCTCGCCTACCTCGACGACACCGTCACCCTCGACGTCTACGACGACGGCACCGGCTTCGACCCCGCCACCGCACCCGCCCCCGGCTCCTTCGGCCTGCACGGCATGCACGAACGCATCGCCGCCCTCGGCGGCACCCTCACCGTCGAATCCACCCCCGGCGAAGGCACCGCCGTCGCCGCGACGCTGCCGCTGCGCGCCATCGACCCGCCGGCCGCCGCCGACACCCCCGCACCCGGGGCCCGCCCGCAGACCCCGCCCGGCGCCGCGCTGCGGCTGCGTCGCGCGGGGGCACGCCTCACGGGGACACGCCTCACGGGGGCACGCCTCGCGGGGGTGCGCCGGTGATCCGGGTCCTGGTGGTGGACGACCACCCCGTGGTGCGGCGCGGCCTGCGCGCCATGGTCGACGACCTCGACGACGTCACCGCCGTCGGCGAGGCCGCCGACGGCGCGGCCGCGCTCGACCTGCTCGACACGCTCCCCGCCGGGCAGCGCCCCGACGTCGTCCTGATGGACCTTCAGATGGGCGCCGGCATGCACGGCGTCGAAGCCACCCGGCGGATCACCGCACTGCCCGACCCGCCCGCCGTCCTCGTCCTCACCACCTACTCCACCGACGCCGACATCCTCGCCGCCGTCGAAGCCGGCGCCACCGGCTACCTGCTCAAGGACGCCCCGCCGGAGGACCTCGCCGCCGCCATCCACGCCACCGCCCGCGGCGAGACCGTCCTCGCCCCGCCGGTCGCCGCCCGCCTGCTCGGCCGGGTCCGGGCCGGCCGCCCCACGCTCTCCCCGCGCGAGGCCGAGATCCTCCAACTCCTCGCCGAGGGCCTCCCCAACCGGCAGATCTCCAAGCGCCTGTTCATCAGCGAAGCGACCGTCAAGACCCACCTCGTCCACATCTACGACAAGCTCGGCGTCGACTCCCGCACCTCCGCCGTCGCCGCCGGCCTCGCCGCCGGAATCGTCCGACCCGCCGACCGCTGAGCCGCCCGGCGGACCCGGCCGGGCGGCGGGCCCGCGCTGCGCCGGATCGCCGAACGCGGCATCGGGGACGTCACGACGGGCGAGGCCGCCCGGGCCGCCGTGGGACGCGTCGTCTGCGGCCGACCCGCCGGGGACGCCGCCGCCACGCCCTCGCCGACGTCCTCGGTGCGGAACGCGGCGGAGCACCTGGCCCCCCTGACGGCCACTCGGACCGCCGCCTCGCCGGCCGTCCTCCGCGAACGCTCCTTCGCCCGCCCGGTCACCGGCCCCGCCGACCTCACTGCCCCGGCCTTCGCCGACGACCTCGAACCCGCCTTCGGCCTGCTGTCGGCCCCGGCGGGGTTCGAACGGATCGGCAGCCCGGACGAGAGGGCCGGCGCGGCGGGCCCGGGAACCGGGTCCGGGGCCCGGAACTCCCGGGCCCGGCGCGGACGTTTCCGCAGGGAGGGGCCGGAAGGCCCGCTGCCCGGACGAGGAGCTGGAGTTGAGCGACAGCATCGAGCACGGCCAGGTCGAGGTGAACGGGGTGCGGCTGCACCTCGCGGAGCAGGGCGAAGGGCCGCTGGTCCTGCTGCTGCACGGGTTCCCGGAGAGCTGGTACTCGTGGCGGCACCAGTTCGGCCCGCTGGCCGCAGCCGGATACCGGGTGGTCGCGCCGGACCAGCGCGGGTACGCCCGCAGCTCACGGCCGGAGGCGATCGACGCGTACACCCTGCTGCACCTGGTGGGCGACGTGACGGCACTGATCGGGGAGCTGGGCGCGCGACGGGCGGTGGTGGTCGGGCACGACTGGGGCGCTCTGGTCGCCTGGGCCACGGCGGCGCTGCGGCCGGACCTGGTGCGCGGGGTGGCCGGGCTGAGCGTGCCGCCGCTGCCGATGGGCGGACCGCCGCCGCTGCGTTCGCTCCAGGAGGCGTACGGGGAGGGCTTCTACCAGGTCTACTTCCAGGAACCGGGCCGGGCCGACGCCGAGTTGGCCACGGACGTCCGGACGAGCCTGCGACGCATCCTGTGCGGCGTGCAGCCCGACGGCGTACCGCGCCCGTGGATCGTCCCCGAGGGCGGCAAGCTCCTCGACACCCTCCCCGAGCCCGAGCGGCTCCCGCACTGGCTCACCGAGGCCGACCTCGACGCCTTCACCGCCGACTACGCCCGGCACGGCCGGCACGCGTTCACCGGCGGGCTCAACTGGTACCGCAACCTGGACCGGAACGCCGAACTCCTGGCCCCTTTCGCCGACCTGACGATCGACGTCCCGGCGCTGTACGCCGCGGGCGAGCAGGACCTGGTCAACGCGCTGGTCCCGCCGGAGGCGCTGGCCCATCTGCTGGGCCGACTGCCCCGACTGCACGGCCACCTCCGCCTCCCGGAGACCGGCCACTGGACCCAGCAGGAACGCCCCGCCGAGGTGAACGCGGCCCTGCTGGACTTCCTCGCCCACCTGGACGACTAGCGGAACGCCCCGACGTGGCGCCGCGCCCAGTCGGCGAAGCTGCGCGGGGCGCGGCCGAGGACCCGCTCGACGTCCGGGCTGACGCGCTGCTCGGCGGGCACGGGCGCGCCGAGGATGTCCAGCGTGGTGTCCGCGACGGGCTCCGGCAGGAACCGCAGCAGCTGCGCCCGCGCCTCCTCGCGGGTCTGCTCGACGAACCGGACGGGCTCGCCGAGCGCGGCGGCGAGCGACCCCGCCTGCTGACGGGGCGTCACGGCGGCCGGGCCGGTCAGCTCGTAGGCCTGCCCGCCGTGGCCGTCCGTGAGCAGCGCGGCGGCCGCGACCCCGGCGATGTCCTCCGGGTCGACGGACGGCAGGGCGACGTCCGCGAACGGGGCGGCGACGGTCCGGTGGGCGCGGACCGGCTCCGCCCAGGCGTACGCGTTGGAGTGGAAGCCGCCCGGTCGCAGGATCGTCCACTCCAGGCCCGACTGCCGCACGGCGTCCTCGAAGGCCCGGCCGATCACCCCGTGGGACTGCGACCCGGGCCGGGTCACCACGCCCAGCGAGGACAGCAGGACGACGCGGCCGATGCCGGCTGCCTTTGCCGCGCCCAGCACGGCGTTCGGGTCCACCAGGTGGGCGCTCGGCCCGCCGTTCTGCAGGAACAGGGCGTCGGCGCCGTCGAACACCGGTCGCAGGCTCTCCGGATCGGCCAGGTCGGCGCGGTGGTGGGCCACGTGCGCGGGGACGTCCGCCGCCGAGACGTTCCGGGACGTGGCGGTGGTCCGCGCACCGGACCCGGCCAGGGCCCGCACCAGCGCGCCGCCCACGTTGCCGGTCCCGCCGGTCACTACGATCATGTCAACTCCCGTTGTCCGCATGGCTGGTGCCGCAGCCGGGGCGGCGCCCCGGGCGGTGGGAGGACGCTAACAAGGCCGATACAGTAGGTACCTAGAGGAAAGCGACTACCCGTGGAGTGCCCGTGGCCGCCGACACCGGAGCAGGCCGGGCCCCGGCCCCCGGGACCGACCCCGAACTCGCCTGCCCCACCAGCGCCGTGGTCGACATCGTGTTCAGCCGCTGGACCACGCCGATCCTGTGGACCCTGCACACCCGGGGCCGGCAGCGCTTCGTCGAACTGGAACGCGCGATCGGCGCGATCACCCCGAAGGTGCTGACCCAGCGCCTGCGCCAACTCGAACGCGACGGCATGGTCCGCCGCACCTACCACCCCGAGGTCCCGCCCCGCGTCGAGTACGAGATCACCGACCTCGGCCGCACCCTGGCCCCGCTCTTCGCCGACCTCGCCCGGTGGGCCGCCACCCACCTCGACCAGGTCGAACAGGCCCGGCACGCCTACGACCAGGCACCCTGACGCCCCGTCAGGACGGCTCGCGGCGGAGGTGGACGAGGCGGCTGGCGTAGTCGCCCGGAGGGAGGTGGAGGTCGAGGCCGCGGTGGTGGAGGAGGGCGCCCGGGTGGGGGCGGCCGGTGTCGAGGTCGAGGTAGTGGGCGCGGGGGTCGAGGGCGGGGAGGCGCAGTGGGGGCGGCTGGTGGCCGAAGCGGGTGGTGGGGCGCCAGACGAGGACGGCGTGTTCGGTGTCGTCGGGGGCGGCGTAGTGGACGGCGGTGACGCCGTCGGGCGTGGGCGGGCGGTGCTGGCGGCCGTGCTGGACCAGCGGGCGGATGCGCTTGTAGCGGGCCACCAGGTCGGCGCACTCGGCGAGTTCGTCCTCGGTCCAGGCGGTCAGGTCGCCGCCGAGCCCGAGCACGCCGGCCATCGCGACGTGGGCGCGGAAGCGCAGCGGGGTGCTGCGGCCGGTGGCGGGGTTCGGGGAGTCGGTGATCCAGGAGGCCATGGTGGCGGCGGGCAGCAGTTGGCCGTAGCCGTGCTGGATCGCGATCCGGTCGACCGGGTCGGTGTTGTCGGAGGGCCAGGTCTGGTCGGTGCGGGCCAGGATGCCGAGGTCGACCCGGCCGCCGCCGCCGGCGCAGGCCTCGATCCGCAGGTGCGGGTGGGCGTCGCGGAGCCGGTCCATGATCCGGTGGACGGCGCGGACGTGGTCGATCCACAGCCGGTCGGGGTCGTCCTGCCCGGGTCGGCCGGCTTCGGTGAAGGGCCGGTTGGCGTCCCATTTGAGCCAGTCGACGTCGTTGTCGCGGACGAGCCGGTCCAGCGTGTCCAGCGCCCACGCCTCCACCTCGGGCCGTGAGAAGTCCAGCACCAGCTGGTTGCGCAGCTCGGATGCGGTGCGGGTGGGGGAGTGGACGACCCAGTCGGGGTGGGCGCGGTACAGGTCGCTGTCGCGGTTGACCATCTCGGGTTCGACCCACAGGCCGAAGGCCATGCCGAGGCGGTGCACCTGTTCGGCGAACGGGCGCAGGCCGTCGGGGAAGGCGGCGGGGCGGGGCGTCCAGTCGCCGAGGCCGGCGCGGTCGTCGCGGCGGGCGCCGAACCATCCGTCGTCGAGGACGAAGAGTTCGGCGCCGAGTGCGGCCGCGCGTTCGGCGAGGCGCAGCTGTCCGGGGTGGGAGACGTCGAAGTGGGTGGCCTCCCAGGAGTTGTAGACCACGGGCCGGTCGGACGCGGCGTCGGGCAGCACGTGGGCGCGGACGTGGTCGTGCCAGGCGCGGCTGGCGGCGCCGAAGCCGCCGCGGGTGTACAGGCCGGCGAAGACGGGGGTGGTGAGCCGTTCGCCCGGCCGGAGCGTCCAGCCGATGCCCTCGTGGCCGAAGCCGCCGGTCCACGTGGTCCGGCCGACCGGGTCGCGGTGCACGGTGATGCGCCAACTGCCGCTCCAGGCGAGGGCGGTGGACCAGACTTCGCCGTGCTCCTCGGTGGCGGTGCCGTCGTCGAGGGCGAGCCAGGGGGAGGCGTGGTGGCCGGTGAGGCCGCGGCGGCCGGTCAGGACGGTCTCGGCGACGGGCAGGCGTTCGCGCCGGAGCTGGAACTCGCTGTTCCAGCCGCCGACCAGGTGCCCGATCCGGTAGTCGGGCAGTGGCGGCAGGGTCCAGGAGGCGGAGTCCAGCCGGTCGACGGTGATCGGCCCGTCGCCCGGGGAGCCGGTGTGGTGCAGTTCCGTCCAGCGTTCGACGACGTCGCCGTCGGGGCGGACGCGGTAGCAGAGTTCGGCGGTGAGCGGGAAGTGACGGTCGGTCAGCAGGATCCGCAGGCCGTCGCCGGTGACCCGGGGTTCGGCGGGCCCCCACTGGGCGCCGCGGGTGCCGTCGGCGAACCGGACCTGGAGTCCGGCGGGGCCGAACCGGGCGCCGGTCTGCGGGGCGAGTTCGTCGGCGGCGGCCCAGGCCTCGAAGCTGCTGTCCGCGGGGGAGCGCGGCGCGGCGAGCGCGTCGAGGGCGGCCGGGTCGATCGGCGGCCCCCAGTACAGGTGACGGGGGCTGCCGTCGGCGTCCAGGCGCAGGGCGTAGAGGCTGCCCGGCGTGCGGAGTTCGGCGACACCGCGGGCCGGGTCGAAGGAGACGGGCGGGAGCGTGACGGGCACGGTGGTCACCAGGGGTTGCGGAGGCCGAGGAGCGGGACAGGTGCCCGGAGCGGTCGGGCCCGGGGGCTCAACTGGCGTGCCGGACAAGGAAATCGGGGCCGAGCGTAGGGCCGTCCGGTGACCGAAATCAATACTGGACGAAGTTATTTAATCGGCGCTAGGTTGCCGCCGTGTTCCCGAATCCATCACGTCCGCTGGTTTCTGCGCCGGCCGAAACGGCCGTCCTCGCCCTGCTGTTGGCCGAAGGGCCGCTCAGCCGGGTCGAGCTGGCGCGGCGCACCGGCCTGTCCTCCACCGCGGTCACCAAGGCCGCGAAGCCGCTGATCGAGGACGGCTACCTGTTCGAACTGCCCCCGGAGCGCACCGCGCCGGGCGCCGGCCGCCCGGTGAACCCGCTGGCGGTCAGCCCCGACCGGGAGTTCTTCGTCGGCGTCAAGATCAGCGCGGACACCCTGTACGGCGCGGTCTGCGACCTGCGCGCCCAGGTCCGGACCACCGCCGGCCGCCCGCTCGGCGACCGCGGCCCCGAGGCCGTGTGCGCCCTGCTGGCCGAGCTGGTCACCGAACTGCTCGCCGCCGACCCGGCCTACCGCCCGCGCACCCGGCACCTCGGGATCGCGGTCTCCGGGGACGTCGACCGCCCCGCCGGACGGGTCCGCTACTCCGTCCTGCCCGGCTGGCGCGACGTCCCGTTCGCCGACATGGCCGCCGCCGCAACAGGCCTGACGGTCACTCTGGAGAACGACGTCAAGGCCCTCACCGCCGCCGAGCACTGGTTCGGCGAGGGCATCGGCACCGAGTACTTCGCGCTGGTCACCATCGGCGCGGGCATCGGCTCCGGACTCGTCGTCAACGGCCGGCCGATCGCCGGCGCCCACGGCGTGGCCGGCGAACTGGGACACATCGGCGTCGATCCGAACGGGCCGCGCTGCCACTGCGGATCGGTCGGCTGCGTCGAGGCGATCGCCTCCACCGACGCCGTCCTCGGCGCGATCCGCCGCGCCAGCGACCGGCCCGACCTGGACTTCGCCGCCGCCGTGCGAGCCGCGCGGGCCGGCGACCGGATCGCCCGGGACGCCTTCGCCCGGGCCGGGCGGGCGATCGGCGTCGGCATCGCGAACCTGGTGAACCTGATCGGCCCCGAACGGGTCGTGGTCACCGGCGAAGGACTCGACACCTACGACCTGCTCGACACCCACATCCTGCACTCCTACGCCGCGCACTGCTTCGGCGCCGCCCAGTGCCCGCTGATCCTCCGCCCGCTCCCGTGGGAGGAATGGGCCCGCGGCGCCGCCGTCGTGGGCATCCAGGCCCTCCTGCCCTGACGGCCCCCGACCGGCCACCCCGCTCCGCAGCGTCATGACGGCTCGTCAACCCTCCACCGCCGTCCGGTCCCCCGGCGCACCGACAGCACCGTCACCCCCCACCCTCACCCCACCCTCCAGGAGGATGCGCGATGAGCGCAGCCCACTCGCAGCTCGGCCGCCGGAGCTTCCTCACCGGCTCCCTGCTCCTCGTCGCCGGCGCCGCCGTCGCCTGCACCACCGACCCGGTCGGCGGCGACGGCTCCCACGGCGCCGCCACCACCCTGAACGTCTGGTACCACGCCTACGGCGAGGCCGGCACCCAACAGGCCGTCACCCGCTACGCCGCCGCGTTCACCAAGGCCAACCCCGACATCGCCGTCAAGGTCACCTGGGTCCCCGGCGACTACGCGAGCAAGCTCAACGCGACCCTGCTCACCGACGCCGCGCCCGACGTCTTCGAGATCGGCGACTTCGCCGCCGGCCTCGCCGCCCGCGGACAGATCGCCGCGCTCGACGACCTGTACGGCGACGCCAAGGCCGACTTCGACCGGGGCGACCTCGACCAGGAGACCGTCGGCGGCAAGGTCCACGGCGTCAAGATGATCGACGACGTGATGATGCTCTACTACCGCAAGAGCGCCCTCGCCAAGGCCGGAATCGCCCCGCCCGACACCTTCGACGCCCTCGCCTCCGCCGCCAAGGCCCTGACCGGCGGCGGCACCAAGGGCCTGTTCGTCGGCAACGACGGCGTCGGCGACAGCCCGCTGCTCGCCGTCCTCGCGGCCGGCGGCGAACTCGTCGGCGCCGACGGCAGGGCCGCGTTCGACTCCCCGCAGGGCGTCGAGGCGATCACCGCCCTGAAGCGCCTGCACGACGACAAGTCCCTGCTGCTCGGCTACACCACCGACTGGTGGGACCCGTCCGCGCTGGTCCAGGGCGCCGCCCCGATGCAGTGGTGCGGCCTGTGGGCGATGCCCGCCGTCCAGAGCGCCCTCGGCGACGACTTCGGCGTGCTGCCCTGGCCCGCCCTCAAGGCCGGCGGCCGGCCCGCGGTCCGCGTCGGCGGCTGGACCTCCTGCGTCAACGCCAAGGGCCGGCACGTCGACGCCGCCAAGCGGTACGTCCAGTGGCTGTGGATCCAACAGACCGACCTGCAGCGGGACTTCGCCCAGTCCTACGGCCTCCACGTGCCGGCCCGCAGCTCGCTCGCCGCGCACGCCGACAAGCTCTCCACCGGCCCCGCCAAGCAGACCGTCGAACTCGCCGCCGCTCACGGCCGGCGCAACCCCGGCACCTGGAACACCGCCGTCTCCACCGTGTTCACCGCCGCCGCCACCAAAGCCCTCAACGGCCAGGGCGACGTCGCCACGCTGCTCCGGGACGCCGCCGCCCAGGCCCAGGCCGAGATCGACAAGCAGCGCGGCTGACCCATGACCACCGCACCGGACACCACCGCGCCCCGCCGCCCCGCCGTGCCGCGGCGGGGCGCGGCCCCGCCCCGCCGGCGCCGCCCGAACGCCGCCGCCCTGGGCGCCTTCGCCCTGCTCACCGCGCCGCTGCTGATCGGACTCGGCATCTTCAAGTACGTCGCCATCGGCTGGAGCTTCCTGCTCAGCCTCAGCGACGCCCGCGGCACCATCGAACTCGGCCACTGGGTCGGACTCGACAACTACCGCACCCTGCTCGCCGACCGGGCGTTCCGCGACTCGCTCGGCCAGATCCTGCTGTTCACCCTGTTCATCGTCCCCGCCACCTTCGCCGCCTCCCTCGGCCTCGCCCTGCTGGTGCACCGCGTCCGCCGCGGCCGGGCCCTGCTGCGCACCGCGTTCCTGATCCCCGCCGCGGTCTCGTACGTCGCCGGTGCGCTGCTGTGGAAGATGTGCCTGTTCAACTCGCTGCCCGCGGGCATCGCCAACACCGTCGGCGGCTGGTTCGGCGCGGAGCCGACGGCGTGGCTGCAGACCACCTCGCCGCCGCTGTACTGGGTGGCCCTGGTCACCCTCCGGCTGTGGCTGCAGGTCGGCTTCTACATGGTGCTGTTCCTGGCCGGGCTGCAGGCCGTCCCCCGGGACGTCCACGAGGCCGCCGCACTGGACGGGGCGAGCGGGCTGCGGCTGCTGCGCACCATCACCCTGCCGATGCTGCGCAACACCTCGGTCGCCGTGCTGATGCTCCAGTTCATCGCCGCGTTCCAGGCCTTCGACGAGTTCTACAACCTGTTCAACAGCGGACAGTCCGGCCTCGGCTCGGCACCCGTCCGCACGCCGCTGATGCACCTCTACTCGACGGCGATGAGCGACCAGAACTACGGGCTCGGCTCGGCCGGGGCGTTCCTGCTCACCGCGCTGATCGTCGGCGTGACACTCCTCCAGGGCCGGATCACCGGCTTCGGCAGGGCCGACGGGTGAGCGCCACGACAACGGTGCTGCGACCCGTCCGGCCGGTGCTGCGCGGCGCACTGGTGGGCGTGCTCACCGCCCTGTTCCTGCTGCCCTTCTACCTGCTGCTGCGCAACTCGCTGATGGACAGCCGGAGTCTGACCTCCCCGCACTGGACGTGGTGGCCGGCGCACGCGCACTGGGAGAACTACTCCGCCCTGTTCGGCGACCCGAACGTCCACCTGGCGCGGGCGCTCGGCAACTCGCTGCTGATCGCCGGGATCACCGCGCCGCTCTCCACACTGCTGGCGTCCGCCGCCGGCTGGGCACTGGCCCGCATCCCGGTGCCGGGGCGCCGGCTGCTGCTCGGCCTGGTGGTGGCGACGCTGATGATCCCGGGCTCGGCGACGTTCGTCCCGACCTTCGTGGTGGTCGGCTCGATGGGCGGGGTGAACACCCTGTGGGGGCTGATCGCGCCGGGACTGTTCAACCCGTTCGCGGTGCTGCTGTTCCGCAACTTCTACCTGCAGTTCCCCACCGAGATCGAGGACGCCGGCCGGCTCGACGGTCTCGGCTGGCTCGGCCTGTACCGGCGGATCGCGCTGCCCGCCTCCGGGGCGATGCTCGCCTCGCTCGGGGCGCTCGCCTTCATCGACAGCTGGAACGCCTTCCTGTGGCCGCTGGTGATCGGACAGGACCCGTCGTCCTGGACCGCGCAGATCGCCCTGTCGACGTTCCTCACCTCGCAGACCGTCAACCTGCCCGGGCTGTTCGCGGGCGCCGTGGTGACCATCGCTCCGCTGGTCGCGATGTTCCTGGTGGCCCAGCGCCACATCGTCGAGGGCATCGCCACCAGCGGCCTCAAAGGCTGAACCGACCGCTCTGCCGACCCGTTGGGAGAACACGCGTGAGAACCGAACGAACCCGCCCCCGGCGGGCGGCCGCCCGCCGCCTGCTGCCGCTCGTCCTGCCGCCGGTGCTGGCCGCGTCCGGCCTGCTCGCCGGCGGCACGCCCGTCACCGCCGCCCCCGCGGCCGCCGCCGGCTCCACCGCCCCCGCCGCCCCGGCGGGGACGGTGCTGACGGGGCCTCAACTCGCCGCGTCGTGGACCGGGCCGCTGAGCACCCGCGGCCGGTACGTCGTCGACGCCGGCGGCAACCGGTTCAAGCTGAAGGCCGGCAACTGGGCCGGCGCGCAGGGCACCTGGGAGGGCAGCGGGTCGACCACCGACCCCGCCGACAACCAGGCCGGACAGGTGTCGTACAACATTCCGCTGGGGCTCGACCGGGTCCCGATCGCGGACATCCTCGCCGGGTTCCACACCCTGGGCCTGAACGCCGTCCGGCTGCCGTTCGCGAACGCGCTGGTGCACGACACGGCGCCCGTCCCGGACGCGGCGGTCACCGCGAACCCCCAGCTCAAGGGCCGGACACCCCTGCAGGTGATGGACGCCGTGGTGGCCGCGCTGACCGCCGACGGCTTCGCGGTGATCCTCAACAACCACACCACCAGCTACCGGTTCTGCTGCGGCCTGGACGGCAACGAACGCTGGAACAGCGGCCAGAGCACCCAGCAGTGGGAGAACGACTGGCTGTTCCTGGTCGGCCGCTACAAGGACAACAAGCGGGTGGTCGGCGCCGACCTGCGCAACGAGGTCCGCCGCGACACCTGGAACGACGCCAACTGGGGCTGGGGCGACGACCACGACGAGTACGCCGCGTTCGAGGAGGCCGGCAACCGCATCCTGCAGGCCGACCCGGACATGCTCGTCGTGATGGAAGGCATCAACTGGCAGGGCATCCCGACCGACATCACCCCGCACGGCCGACCGATGCTCACCCCCGTCGCGAACCTCTCCAACACCCTGATCCGGTCCGACAAACTGGTCTACGCCGCCCACTTCTACGCCTACACCGGCCCCGCCAACACCGGCGCCGGCTCCGGCCCCGGCTCCACCAGCGACCCGCGCTACCAGGACCTCACCCCCGCCCAACTCGCCCAGGTCGTCGACCAGGAAGCCCTGTTCGTCACCCGGGCCGGCCAGCACTTCACCGCACCCGTGTGGGTCAGCGAGTTCGGCGCCGCCGGCCGCGACGGGAGCAGCGCCAAGGAACAGGCCTGGTGGGCGGCGTTCACCGACATCCTGGTGCGGAACGACACCGACTTCGCGGTGTGGCCGCTGGTCGGCTGGGCCGACAACAGCGGAAAACCGCAGGACAGTTGGGCGCTGCTCTCGTACGCCCCCACGGGCGCCCGCACCGGCCTCCCGGACGGCGGCGACTGGCGCGCCACCGACTGGAACAAGCTGGTGAACGCGCCCGGCCTGACCGGCCCGGTCGCCCGCACCGCACGCTGGAACATGCTCGACCTCGACTTCGGCGACCAGATCACCTCCGCCAGGATGCTCGCCCAGCCCGACTGGAGCGTCGGCAACCGCAAGGGCGTCTGCCCCGACACCCAGCGGCTGATCGGCCTCGGCCGCGGCAACGGCCGGGGCCTGTGCACCGACGCCGGCCAGCCCGCCCAGGCCCCCGGCGCCTACGTCACCGTCACCGGCTGGACCAGCACCGGACAGGGCGACTGGGCGCCCGGCTACGACAAACTCCAGTGCCCCGACCGGTACTACGCGATCGGCTACAGCCAACGGAACAACGCGATGTCCGCCCTGCTGTGCGCCCCCGCCGCCACCCCGCTGCCGACCGCCGGCCACGTCACCTGGTTCGACCACGGCGACAACCGCCCCGCCGGCGCCGGCTCCACCGGCAGCGACTGGGCCCCCGGCCACTACAAGGGCCAGTGCGCCGACAATGAGTACGTCGCCGGCGTCGCCGACACCTGGCGCTACCTCGAGTACGGCGTCCCCGACGCCCTCCTCTGCCGCCCGCTGAGCTGAGGCAGCCGCTTGCCGCACCGCTGCGCGCCCGTGCGGGCGGCGGTGCCGGGAAGAACCGGTCAGGCGATCCAGCAGTAGACGCTGCTGCCGCCCTCGCCGCTGCGGGCGGCGAGGGCGGCGACCTCGGAGAGGATCTCGCCGGCGACGTCCTCCCCGACGGCCCGGCCGTCCTCGGCGAGCAGCCGCGACCAGGCGACGGCGGCGTCCCGCAGTGCGGCGGGCCCGGCGGCGGCGAGGGCGGCGGACAGCCGGGGCGAGAGCGCGAGGACGAGGCACCCGCCGTCGTCCTCCTCGGCGACGGTGCGGGGCTCGCCCGCGTCCGCGAGGGCCTCGGCGCTGCCGCCCGCGAGCAGGCACTCCCACTGGACCACGGCTTCCTCGGGGTCGAAGGAGCCGAAGTCCACCGAGTCGCACGCCGGCTCCGGGCCGGCCACGAGGGCTGCGGCGGCCGACGCGTCGTCGGGTGCCGCGAAGAAGGTGACGATGACGCTCACCCGGTCATTCTGCCGCCCCGCCCGGCCGCGCCTGCGGGGCAGTCGGCGCGCGGCGGTTGAGGATGGGCGAGAATCGGCGCCATGGTGCGGATCGGGTCGGTGGTGCTGGGTGTGTCGGACGTGTCGCGGGCGGCCGCGTTCTGGGCGGCGGCGCTCGGGTACGCACCGCGGGAGGAGGCGACCGAGGACTGGGTGGTGCTGGTGCCCCGGGACGGGGGCGGCGGCGTGCAGGTCGCGCTCGGGCGGAGCGAGACGCCCGTGCAGGAGGAGCCGCGGGTGCACCTCGACCTGTACGCCGGCAGCGCCGCCGAACAGTCCGCGGAGATCGACCGGTTGGTGGGCCTCGGCGCGCAGCGGGTCGCCTGGGAGCGCTACCCCGAGGACCCGGACTTCGTGGTCCTCGCCGACACCGAGGGCAACCGCTTCTGCGTGATCGACACCGCGCACTCCTGACGGCCCGTCGGGCGGCGGTGGGAAAACCGCTGGCCGGGCGGGTGCCCGGGGCGGCAGGCTGCACGCCATGGAGACGGTGCGGGTGGCGGCCTTCCGCCGGGCGGTCGGATGGCTGACGCCCGAACAACTGCCGATGACGGCAGCGGAGTCGCTGGCATCGGGCCACGACTCGCCGGCGCTGCGCGAGCTGGCCGGGTGGAGCGGGCGCGAGCCGGCCGCCGAGCTGGACGGGCTCTGGCACCGGGCGCTCGACGAGCTGGGCGCGGGGCGCCCGGACCAGGAGGCCGCGGAGCGGTGGGCGCTGCGCGACGTCGCGGCCCGGCTGGACGCCGGCGCCCTCGGCTCGGCCCGGGAGGCGCTGGCGGCGGTCGACGGGCTGGACAGCGCCCACGGCGAACGGGAGGTGAGGTTCCGCCGAGCAGTGGCCCGGGGCTGCTGCGAGGACTGCCTCGCCGACGGCGGCGAGGCGTCCCGCAGGTGGGACGCCGAGGTGCGGGCCGCGGCGGCCGCCCTCGTCGCGGAGCGCGAGCAGCTGCGCCTGCTGGCCCTGCGGTACCTCGCGGACGCCCTGCCCACCGCCGAACTTCCCACGGCCGCCGCCGAGTTGCTGGCCGCCGGCCACGACTCGCCGGCCCTGTGCGACCTGGCCGGCCGGGGGAGGGGAGAGCCGGCGTCGGAACTGGAGCCGCTGCTGCGGCGGGCGCTGGACGACGCCGGGGCGCCCTGCCCCGGCCGGGCCGAGGCCGAACGGTGGCTGCTGCACGACCTCGCCGCGCAGGCCGCCGACGGCCGGCTCACGGCCGTGGGGTTCGCCGCGGCGGTGGTGCACCGGGAACTGCGCGGCGCGGACGCGGCCGAGGAGGCGCTGCTCGTCCTCCTCGGCCAGTACTGCCCGTGCTGCTGCCCGGACCGCTGGAGCGCGAAGGAGTTCCGCACCTGGGAGTCGGACGTCCGCGCCGCCGCCGCGCTCGTCGGTGGGCGGGGGTGAGACGGCGCGCCGCGCCGCTGCCCGGACGGTTGGAGCACGCCCGCCAGCCGGAGGTCCGCGCCGCTGCCGCCGGCCCCGGCGGGAGGGCGGGGCGGCGGCAGCGGGTGGCCGGGTCGGACGGCAGCGGGTGGGCGGGTCAGGCGAACTGGCCGGGAACGTAGTCGCCCGCGGGCTGGCGGATGAGCACGTTGATCCGGTTGTAGGTGTTGATCAGGCCGATCAGGCCGACCAGCGCGACCAACTGGTCCTCGTCGTAGTGCTTGGCGGCCTCCGCCCACGCCTCGTCGCTGACGCCGCCGGACGCGTCGGCGATCCGGGTGCCCTGCTCGGTGAGCTCCAGGGCGGCCCGCTCGGCCTCGGTGAAGACGGTGGCCTCCCGCCAGGCGGCGACCAGGTGCAGGCGCTGCGCGCTCTCGCCGGCGTGCGCGGCGTCCTTGGTGTGCATGTCGGTGCAGAAACCGCAGCCGTTGATCTGGCTGGCGCGGATCTTCACCAGCTCCTGGGTGGCCGCCGGCAGCGTCGAGTGGCCGAGGACCGCGCCGGCCGAGTTCAGGTGCTTGAAGAACTTCTGGGAGAGCGGGTTGGCGAAGATGTTGAGACGTGCGTCCACGGTCGGGCTCCTTGTCGTGTCGAGCTTCTGCAAGGACTGACCCCGGTGCTCCCCCAGATGTGACAGCCCCGGCTGTGATGCCGGTCACAGTACCGGTCCAAGCGCCCGCTGCCGCGGAGGCGGCCCCGCGTCGCGCTCCGGAGGCGGCCCGGCCGCGGCCGCCGGGGACTAGGGTGGGGGCGGACCTGACAGCGGCGCGCGAGAGCGAGGGAGCGGCAATGGAGTTCGACTGGGAGGTGCCGCTGATCGCGGCCCCGATGGCGGGCGGACCGACCACCCCGGAACTCGTCGCGGCCGTCAACGGTGCGGGCGGCCTCGGCTTCCTCGCCGCCGGGTACCGGACGGTCGACGACACGCTCGAACAGATCCGCCGCACCCGCGAGCTGACGAACCGTCCGTTCGGCGTCAACCTGTTCGTCCCCGCCGCGCCCTCCGACCCCGGGCCGGTCGCCGCCTACCGCGAACGGCTGCTGCCGGAGGCCGAACGGTGGGGCGTCGACCTGCCCGCCGGGACCAGGGTCGACCGCGACGACTGGGAAGCCAAGATCGAGGCGCTGCTGCGCGAGCCCGTCGCGCACGTCTCCTACACCTTCGGGCTGCCCGGCCAGGACGAGGCCGACGCCCTCCGCGCCGCCGGGATCCGCCAGGTCGGCACCGTCACGAGCCCGGACGAGGCCCGCGCCGCCACCGCGCTCGGCCTGGACGCCCTGGTCGTGCAGGGCCCGGAGGCCGGCGGCCACCGCGGCACGCACCGCGCCGAGGACACCCCCGGCACCCTCCCGCTGCTGGAACTGCTCGCCGCCGTACGGGAGGTGACCCCGCTGCCGCTGATCGCCGCCGGCGGCCTCGGCACCGGAGCGGCCGTCGCCGCCGCGCTGCGGGCGGGCGCGAGCGGCGCCCAGCTCGGCACCGCCTACCTGCGCACCGACGAGTCCGGCGCCTCGCCCGCGCACCGCCGCGCCCTGGTGGAGCTCCCCGACACCACCGTCACCCGGGCCTTCACCGGCCGTCCCGCCCGCGCGCTGCGCAACGCCTTCGTGGCCCGGCACGACGCCCATGCCCCGGCGGCGTACCCCGAGGTCCACCACCTCACCCAGCCGCTGCGCGCCGCTGCCGCCCGCCGCGGGGACACCGACGGGATGCACCTGTGGGCGGGCACCGCGCACGCCCTGGCCCGCGAGGGCGGCGCGGCGGACGTGACCCGCGCCCTGTGGGAGGACGCGCAGCGGGCGTGACGGCCCGTCAGTCGGCCCTGGTGGAGCTTCTCGGCGCCGGCGTGTCCCGGTCCTTCGCCGGCCGTCCCGCTCGCGGGCTGCGCGACGCTTTCGTGGCCCGGCACGATGCCCGTGCCCCGGCGGCGTACCCCGAGGTTTCGCCACCTCACCCAGCCGCTGCCGCCCGCCGCGGGGGTTCCGACGGGATGCCCCTGTGGGAGGACGCGCAGCGGGCGTGACGGCCCGTCAGTCGGCCCTGGTGGAGCTTCTCGGTGCCGGTGTGTCCCGGTCCTTCGCCGGCCGTCCCGCTCGCGGGCTGCGCAGCGCCTTTGTGGCCCGGCACGACGTCCGTGCCCCGGCGGCGTATCCCGAGGTTTCGCCACCTCACCCAGTTGCTGCCGCCCGCCCGGGGGGCGATGGGACGCGCAGCGGCCGTGACGGTCCGTCAGTCGGTGTCGGTGGCCGCGAGGACGGCGAGGCGGCGGCCGTCGGGGGAGAGGGCGGCCAGGCCGAGGTCCCAGGCGACGTGGTCGAACCAGGGGGTGGCGGCGTCGAAGGCGAACCAGTGGCAGGCGTCGGCGCGCGGTTCGAGACCGGCGCCAGCGTCGGCGCCGGCCAGCGCGCCGAGGGACTGCCGGGCGGCGAGGCGGCCGTAGGCGCCGTGCGCGCCGTGGTTGTAGGCGCCGCCGGTCGCGGCCGCGGCGAAGAGGAGGCTCCAGGCCTCGGCCGGTCCGCAGGTGGTGACGGTCAGCGCCCGGGGGCCGGCGCCGGCGAGGGAGTCCAGGCCCAGGGCGAGCAGCGCGGCGGCGACGGCGCCGGCCGGCAGCGGGGCGGCGAACTCGAACACCCGGGCCTCGATCCGGCCGTTGGACTCCTCGGCCCAGTTCGCGACCGCCCGGCCGAGTTCGGCGGCCGTCTCCGGGGCGGTGCACTCGGTGGCGGCCGGCAGCTCCCCGTCGTGGCGGGCCGTCAGCTTCCGCCCCCAGGACTGCCCGTACGGCAGCGGCCGGCTGCTGCCCCCGGTGCTGTGGCCGGGCAGGTCGGCGAGCGCCTCCAGCGGAGACGGCGTCAGGGGCAGTGCGCCCAGCGGGTGGTGGGCGACGTGCGGGCCGGTCGCCCAGGCGGCGAGGCCGGGGACCGCGGCGGTGTCCACGCCGCGCAGCAGCAGCTCGTGGACCAGGCAGGCCCGCAGTTCGTCCGGGGCCGGGCCGCTGAACACCGCTGCCAGCTCGGCCGGTCGGCGGCTGCCGGCCAGCAGAGAGGCGGTGAGGCGTTCGGCCCGGCGCCCGGCGGACGGTTCGGCGGCCAGCAGCCGCAGCGCCTGGTGGACGGTCCCGGCGCCGGGCGTGGTGGCGAGCAGCCGGAGCATCCGGTCGAAGACGCTCCGGTACTGCCACACCCGCCCGGTGGGGTCGATCCGTCCGGCGAGGGCGAGGCCGAGGTCGGCGGGGAACGCGGCGTCGCCGTTCCGGAGCCGCTGCTCGGCCTCCTCCTCGATGCCGGTGACGCTCGTCAACTGCGGGAGTTCGGCCACGATGCGGGCGATGCGGTCGGTCATGGCAGCCGAGCCTACGGGCCCGCGGGCCCGGCCTCATCCGGTCATCGGTCCGCCAGCAGCCCGCCCATCCAGGACTCGATGCCGTCCACGGTGCGGGGCAGCGCCCCGGACATCAGCCGGGCGCCGTCGGCGGTGATGACCAGGTCGTCCTCGATCCGGATGCCGATGCCGCGCAGCGCCGGCGGCAGGGTGAGGTCGTCGGGCTGCAGGTAGAGGCCCGGCTCGACGGTGAGCACCATGCCCTCCGCCAGGACGCCGTCCAGGTACGTCTCCGCGCGGGCCTTCGCGCAGTCGTGGACGTCCAGGCCGAGCATGTGGCCGCTGGCGCACAGGGTGTAGCGGCGGTACAGGCCGGACTCCTCGCGCAGCGCCTCCTCGGCGGGCACCGGGAGCACGCCCCACTCGGCGAGGCCCTCGGCGATCACCCGCATCGCGGCGCGGTGGAAGTCGCGGAAGGAGGCGCCGGGGCGCAGCGCCGCGATGCCGGCGTCCTGGGCGGCGAGGACGAGTTCGTAGGCGTCGCGCTGCGCGGAGGTGAAGGTGCCGGACAGCGGCAGGGTGCGGGTGATGTCGGCGGTGTACAGCGTGTCGGTCTCCACGCCCGCGTCGAGCAGCAGGAGCTGGGTCGGGTCGAGCGGGCCGTCGTTGCGGATCCAGTGCAGCACGCAGGCGTGCGCGCCGGAGGCGACGATGGTCTCGTAGCCGGTGCCGTTGCCCTCGGCGCGGGCCCGGGCGTTGAACGCGCCCTCCAGGACGCGCTCGCCGCGGTGGTGGCGCAGCGCGGCGGGCAGCGCCCGGACCACGTCGGCGAAGCCGGCGGCGGTGTGGTCGACGGACAGCTGCAGCTGCTCGACCTCCCAGGCGTCCTTGATCAGCCGCAACTCGGAGAGGGCGGCCGCGAACCGGCCGTCGCGCCCGGTGTGTTCGGCGGCCGGGCGGCCGGCCAGCGCGTCCAGGACGGGGTCGACGTCGGCGAGGACGCGGGTGGGGACGGCGGTGGTGAACAGCTTCGGCAGGTCGTCGAGGTGGGCGGTGCGCAGGCCGGTCAGGCCGGCGGCCTCGGCGAGGTCGGCGCGCCGGCCGACCCAGAACTCGCCGTAGCGGCGGTCCCGGTAGAACTCGGCGGAGCCGCCGGCCCGGTCCGAGCGGGGGCGCAGGTACAGCACCGGCTCGCCGTCCGGCTCGATCACCAGCACGTGGCCGACCTGCTCCTCGCCGGTCAGGCCGGTCAGGTGCGCGTAGGCGCTGTGCGGGCGGAAGCGGTAGTCGCAGTCGTTGCTGCGGACCTTCAACTGTCCGGCGGGGACGAGCAGTCGCTCGCCGGGGAAGGCTTCGGCGATCCGGGCCCGGCGGGCCGGGAAGTACGCGTGGCCGGGCACGCGCTGATCCGCCGGCAGCGGGGTGGCGGCCCACTGGTCGGCCATGAAGGCTTCGAGGGCGGGTGAGACGGGGAGGTCGTGGCTGCCGGTGTGCAGGGTGGGCTGGTCGGCCATCGTCGGGGCTCCTTAGAGCTGGGTCCAGGGACAACGGGCTTGGGGGCAGGGGAAGTTGCACTGCCGAGCGGCAGGCAATGACACGGCTCGGTAACGGTCCGCCCGCCTCATTGCGTAGTGCAATTTCACATTACTATGTTACGGGTCACATCTCAGAGCGGGCCAGTCCCCGGCGGCACGGATCCCCGGTTGAGCGGCCCCCGGTACCGGAGTCGGACATGAACAGGCGTACCCACACCGCCCTCGCGGCGGCCATCGCGGCTTCCCTCACCCTCGGCCTCGGCGCGTGCACCAGCGCCGGCAGCGGCGGCGGTGACAACGCCGGACAGCAGGGCGTCACCACCGCCGGCGACGGCATCATCGGCGGCACGCCCGTCAAGGGCGGCACCCTCACCATCCTGTCGAACCAGGACTTCGACCAGCTCGACCCCGCCCGCAACTGGACCATGCCCGTGATGGACGTCGGCGTGCGCATGCTCTACCGCACCCTGACCACCTTCCGGGCCGCCCCCGGCGCCGAGGGCCTGAAGATCGAACCCGACCTGGCCACCGACCTCGGCACCCCCAGCGACGGTGCGAAGACCTGGACCTTCCACCTCAAGGACGGCCTCAAGTACGAGGACGGCACCCCGATCGTGGCCGACGACATCAAGTACAACGTCGAGCGCTCGTACTCCCCCGAACTGCCCGGCGGCCCGGACTACGCGGTCCGCTACCTCAACGCCCCCGACGGCTACAAGGGCCCGCTGACCGGCGAGCGGCTCGGCAAGGAGGCCATCGAGGTCCCCGACGCCAAGACCATCGTCTTCCACCTCAAGCGCCCCGTCGCCGAGTTCGGCTACACCGTCACCC
The DNA here is from genome assembly GCF_042734615.1 of Kitasatospora sp. NPDC059646. Lineage (NCBI taxonomy): Bacteria > Bacillati > Actinomycetota > Actinomycetes > Kitasatosporales > Streptomycetaceae > Kitasatospora > Kitasatospora sp. NPDC059646. Next base: position 108,823 of record NZ_JBHWDS010000001.1, on the reverse strand, counting down.
TGCCGACCTTCGCGCCCGTCCCCAAGGCCAAGGAGGCCGGCGCCAACTACTCCAACCACCCGGTCTCCTCCGGCCCGTACAAGATCGAGAGCTACGACCGCGGCAAGCGCATGGTGCTGGTCCGCAACACCAACTGGGACCAGGCCTCCGACCCGGTCCGCAAGGCCTACCCCGACCGGATCGTGGTCGACCAGACCCTCAAGAGCACCGGCATCGCCGACCGCCTGATCGCCGACCAGGGCGACGACAAGAACGCCATCTCCTACGTCGACCTGACGCCCTCGAAGATCTCCGAGGTGCTCACCAATCCCGAGGTGAAGAAGCGCCTGATCAGCGAGAACGCGGGCTGCACCACCAAGCTGGACATGAACAACACCAAGGCCCCGTTCGACAACGCCAAGGTCCGCCTGGCGATGCAGTACGCGGTGGACAAGGAGTCCTTCGCCGCCGCCATGGGCGGCCCCGCGTTCAACGACATCGCCACCACCTACCTGCCGCCGGTGCTCACCGCCGGCGCCCCCGTCGACCACTTCATGATCAAGCCGGCCGGCGACCCCGAGAAGGCCAAGCAGCTGCTCGCCGAGGCCGGCTACCCGAACGGCTTCGCCACCGAACTCGTCACCTCCACCGGCGGCAAGCCGCAGGCCGAGGCCATCCAGGCCGCCCTGAAGCGGGTCGGGGTGAACGTCACCATCACCACCGTCGACCCCACCGCCGTCAACTCCGTCGTCGGCGACAAGGACAAGCAGCCCGGCCTCACCAGCCTCGGCTGGTGTCCCGACTACCCGTCCGCCGCCACCTTCCTGCCGATGATCTTCGACGGCCGGGCCATCAAGGACAAGGGCAACAACGGCAACATGACCCGGTTCAACGACCCGGCCGTCAACGCCGAACTCGACCGGATCGCCGGCATGGACGACCTGCAGAAGGCCAACGCCGCCTGGCTCGCCCTGGACGCCAAGATCATGGACGCCTCGCCCGCCGTCCCCCTGGTGTGGCAGAAGAAGCCGCTGCTGGTCGGCTCCAACATCGCCGGCGCCTACGCCCACCCGGTCTGGGCCGGCCAGATCGACTACGCGGTCATCGGCCTCAAGTCGGCCAAGTAGAGCGGGAGCTGACACCATGACCACCCCGCTCGCCCCGGCCCCGGCCGGGGGAGCGGGGGCCCCGGAGACCCCCGAGGCCCCCGCCACCGCCCCCGCCTCCCCCTGGGCCCTCGCCCTGCACCGCCTGCGCCGCCAGAAGACCGCCCTCGTCGGCGCCGGCATCATCGCCTTCTTCGTGCTCGCCGCGCTCCTCGCCCCGGTGCTCACCGCGATCAGCGGCACCCGCCCCGACACCGTCGACAAGAAGGCCGTCGACCCCTACCTCGGCGGCCTGCCCCGGGGCTCCCTCGGCGGCATCAGCGCCCAGCACTGGCTCGGCGTCGAACCGCTGCTCGGCCGCGACATATTCGCCCGGCTCCTCTACGGCGCCCAGATCAGCCTGCTCGTCGCCTTCAGCGCCGCCCTGCTGATCACCCTGATCGGCACCGTCCTCGGCATCACCGCCGGCTACTTCGGCGGCCGCGTCGACGCCGTGATCAGCCGGCTGATGGACGTCATGATGTCCTTCCCCAGCCTGATCTTCATGATCGCGCTGCTCTCCGTCGCCCGGGACGTCAACCGCGTCCTGCTGCTGATCGGCGTCATGTCGCTGTTCTCCTGGCCGTACATCGCCCGCCTGGTCCGCGGCCAGACCCTCTCGCTCAAGCACCGCGAGTACGTCGAGGCCGCCCGCGCCAGCGGAACCGGCAGCGCCCGCATCGTGTTCGGCGAGATCCTGCCCAACCTCACCGGCACGATCATCGTCTACGTCACCCTCGCCGTCCCCGGCCTGATCGGCACCGAGGCCGCGCTCAGCTTCCTCGGCGTCGGCATCCGCCCGCCCACGCCGTCGTGGGGCCAGATGATCTCCGACGCGGTGCTCTACTACAAGGTCGACCCGATGTTCTTCATCCTCCCCAGCGCCTGCCTGTTCCTGGTGGTCCTGGCCTTCACCCTGGTCGGCGACGCCCTGCGCGACGCCCTCGACCCGAAGGGCAGCCGGACGTGATCGGATACCTGCTCCGCCGGCTCGCGGCGATGGCCGCCACCCTGCTGATCGTCTGCGCGCTCACCTTCGCCGTCTTCTACCTGCTCCCCAGCGACCCCGCCGCCCAGTTCTGCGGCAAGGACTGCTCCACCGAACGCATCGAACTCGTCCGGCAGCAGCTCGGACTGGCCGACCCCCTGATCGTCCAGTTCTGGCACTACGTCCACGGCGTCTTCGCCGGCCAGACCCTCGGCACCGGCCCGTACGCCGTCCAGTGCGGCTTCCCCTGCTTCGGCTACTCCTTCCAATCCGCCCAGCCCGTCTGGGACCTGATGATGGACCGGCTCCCCACCAGCGTCTCGCTCGCCCTCGGCGCGGCCGTGCTCTGGCTGGTCCTCGGCGTCGGCGCCGGCGTCGTCTCCGCACTGCGCCGCGGCACCTGGATCGACCGCACCCTGATGGTCGGCACCATCGGCATCGCCGCCCTGCCGGTCTACTTCACCGCGATGATCCTGCTCTACCTGGTCGTCAGCGTCACCGGCCTGCTCCCCTACCCCCGGTACATCGCCTTCACCGAGAACCCCGGCCAGTGGGTCGCCAACCTGATCCTCCCCTGGATCACCCTCGCCCTGCTGTACGCCGCCATCTACGCCCGGATGACCCGCAACTCCGTCATCGAGACGATGGCCGAACCCTACGTGCGCACCGCGCGCGCCAAGGGCCTGCCGGAACGCCGCGTCGTCGGCAAGCACGGACTGCGCCCCGCCCTCACCCCCGTCGCCACCATGCTCGGCATGGACCTCGGCGGCCTGCTGGCCGGCGCCCTCATCACCGAATCGCTGTTCAGCCTCCCCGGCATCGGCAAACTCTTCGCCGACTCGCTGAACAAGTCCGACCAGCCGGTGATCATGGGCGTCACGCTGCTCGCCTCCTTCTTCATCGTCAGCGCCAACCTGGCCGTGGACCTCGTCTACGCCTGGATCGACCCGAGGGCGAGGCTGTCATGACCCCCCACCCGCTGCTCGACGTCCGCGACCTCGCCGTCGAGTTCCGCACCGCCGAAGGAACCGTCCGCGCCGTCAAGGGCATCGACTTCACCGTCGAACGCGGCCGCACCCTCGGCATCGTCGGCGAATCCGGCTCCGGAAAGTCCGTCACCTCACTCGCCGTCATGGGCCTGCACCGCGGCGCCGCCGTCACCGGCTCCGCGAAACTCGACGGCACCGAACTCATCGGCGCCCCCGACGAACAACTCCGCACCCTGCGCGGACGCCGGATGGCCATGGTGTTCCAGGACGCCCTCACCGCCCTCCACCCCTACTTCACCGTCGGCGACCAGATCGCCGAGGCCTACCGCCAGCACTTCGGCGGCACCCGCCGGGCCGCCCTCGCCCGCGCCGTCGACGTCCTCGGCGACGTCGGCATCCCCGAACCCGCCCGCCGCGCCGGCGAACACCCGCACCAGTTCTCCGGCGGCATGCGCCAACGCGCCATGATCGCCCTCGCACTGTCCTGCGAGCCGGACCTGATCATCGCCGACGAACCCACCACCGCCCTCGACGTCACCGTCCAGGCCCAGGTGCTCGAACTCCTCATGCGGCTCCAGCAGGAACGCGGCCTCGGCATCGTCATGATCACCCACGACCTCGGCGTGATCGCCCGGGTCGCCGACGACGTCCTCGTCATGTACGGCGGCTCCGCCGTCGAACAGGCCCCCGCCGACACCCTGTTCACCACCCCGCGCCACCCCTACACCCGCGGCCTGCTCGACTCGCTGCCCCGCCTCGACGCCGAGGACGGCTCGGAACTGCGCTCCATCCCCGGCGCCCCGCCCTCGCTGCTCGCCCCGCCCGCCGGCTGCGCCTTCCACCCGCGCTGCCCCGCCCACGCGGCCCGGCCCGACGCCCGCTGCACCGGCGACCGGCCACCGCTGCGCACGGTCGCCGCAGGCCACCGCAGCGCCTGCGTCCTCGATGAGGTGACCGCATGACCACCGAGACCGCCCACCCCGCCGACCGGACCCGGCCCACCGCGACCGACGCCCTGCTGAGCGTCCGCGACCTCGGAATGACCTTCCCCGGCGCCCGCGGCGCGCTGCGCCGCCTCCCCGGCGTCCGGGCCGTCGACGGCGTCACCTTCGACGTCCGCCCCGGCGAAACGCTCGGCCTGGTCGGCGAATCCGGCTGCGGCAAGTCCACCACCGGACGGATGCTGGTCCGGCTGCTCGACCCGACCGCCGGCACCGTCGACTTCCGCGGCCAGGACATCACCCGCACCCCGCAGCGCCGACTGCGGCCCCTGCGCAGCAAGTTCCAGATGATCTTCCAGGACCCGTTCGCCTCCCTGAACCCGCGGCAGACCGTGCAGCAGATCATCGCCGCGCCGCTGCGCGCCCAGGGCGCCTCCGCCGCGACGATCGCCCGAGAGGTGCGCGAACTGATCCACCTGGTCGGCCTCGCCCCCGAACACCTGGAGCGCTACCCGCACCAGTTCTCCGGCGGCCAGGCCCAGCGCATCGGCATCGCCCGCGCCCTCGCCACCCGGCCCGAACTGGTCGTCGCCGACGAGCCCGTCTCCGCCCTCGACGTCTCCATCCAGGCCCAGATCGTCGGCCTGATGGAACGCCTGCAGCGCGAACTCGGCGTCGCCTACGTGTTCATCGCCCACGACCTCGCCGTGGTCAAGCACATCAGCCACCGGGTCGCCGTCATGTACCTCGGCCGGATCGTCGAGATCGGCGACAAGGCGGAGGTCTACGACCGCCCCGCCCACCCGTACACCAAGGCGCTGCTGTCCGCCGTCCCGCTGCCCGACCCGGCCGCCGAACGCGCCCGCGAACGCATCGTCCTGCTCGGCGACCCGCCCAGCCCCGCCAGCCCCCCGCCCGGCTGCACCTTCCACCCGCGCTGCCCCAAGGCGCAGGCCGTCTGCCGGACCGAAGCGCCGCTGCTCACCCTCGACACCCCGAACCGCCAGGTGGCCTGCCACTTCCCCGAGACGTAGCCGCACGCACGACCGAGCCCCCCGCGAACCCGCCCCGTCGCGGGCACCCGAGCACCCGCCCCGGCCGGCCGGCCCCCCACCGCTTCCGCGGCCGGCCGGGGCGGGACCAACCCGCGTGAAAGGAACCACCACGTGACCGCGCTCTCCTGGGACGGCTCCGCGCCGCCCTCCGGCCGCACCGAGACCTCCCGCACCGTCGCCGCCGGCCCGCTCGCCGTCCGGGTGACCGCCGTCGGCAGCGGGACCGCCCCCGCCGTGACCGTCACCGAACCCGCCCCGGGCGTGCTGCTGATCGAGGCCGCCACCGGCGAGCCCGGCGCCCGCCTGCGGACCGAGTGGCAACTGCCCTGCACCGGCGCCACCGCCTACTGGTCGCCCCACACCGACGCCCGCTGGCTGCCGCCCAGTTGGTCGATGCCCCGGGAGGCGTCGCTGCCCAAGGGCGCCCCCGTCGGCAGCCTCGTCGGCGCCGGCGACCGCGCCCTGTGCACCTTCGCCGTCGGCGAGCTCGTCCGGCCCGTGACGATCGGCGAAGGCGCCGTCGAGGAGACCGGCCGGTTCGCCTGGTGGGTCGAGCACGACGGCCCGCGCACCGGCCTGCGCCTCGACCTGACCGGCCGTCACTACGCCGACACCGTCCGGGAGTCCGCCGACTGGTGGGAGACGCTCGCACCCGTCCGCACCGTCCCCGACGCCGCGTTCGAGCCGGTGTTCTGCACCTGGTACGCCCTCCACCTGGCGATGGCCGCCCCCGACGTCGAACGGCTCGCCGCACTCGCCGCCCCGCTCGGCTTCCGCTCCCTGATCGTCGACGACGGCTGGCAGACCGACGAACGCAGCCGCTCCTACGCCACCACCGGCGACTGGCAGCCCGCCCCCACCGACTTCCCGGACTTCGCCGCCCACGTCGCCCGGATCCGCGGCCTCGGCCTGAACTACCTGCTGTGGCACGCCATCCCGTTCGTCGGCGACCGCAGCGCCGCCGCGCAGGAACTGGCCGGCCACACCCTCGCCCACCTGCCGCAACTGGAGACCCACCTGCTCGACCCGCGCAGCGCCACCGTCCGCGCCCACCAGGTCGAACGGCTCGCCGCCGCCGTCGAGCAGCACGGCGTCGACGGCCTCAAGGTCGACTTCGTCGACACCTTCGCCCGCACCCCCGCCCCCGGCGCCCCGCCCCACACCGCCTCGCCCGAGGCCGACTGCGCCACCGTCGCCGAAGGCGTGCGGAAACTGCTCGCCGAACTCGACGAACGGCTCCGCGCCACCCGCCCCGACGTCCTCGTCGAGCACCGGCAGGACTACCTCGGCCCCGGCCTGTGGCCCTACGCCACCATGGTCCGGGCCGCCGACTGCCCGCACAACGCGGTCGAGAACCGGGCCCGCACCGCCGACCTCCGGCTCACCGCCGGACCGCTCGCCGTGCACGCCGACCCGCTGACCTGGCACCCCGACGAGAGCCCCGAACAGATCGCCGTGCTGCTCCAGTCGGTGCTGTTCGCCACCCCGCAGGTCTCCGTCGACCTCGGCGCGCAGAGCCCGGACCGGCTCGCCGTGCTGGCGTTCTGGCTGCGCGTCGCCAAGGAGCACCGCGAGCTGCTCCAGCGCGGCGAACTGCGCCCCCACCGGCCCGAGTTGGCGTACCCGCTGATCGAGGCGGCGCGCGGCCGGCAGCTCGCGTTCGGCCGCTACGCGCCGCTGCCGGTGCGGGCGCACGGGGAGTGGGAGCTGCTGCTGGTGGCCAACGCCGACCAGGACACCCTGGTGCGGGTCGAGTTCGACCGGGCGCCCGGCCCGGTCGAGCTGCTGGTGCAGGACTGCCGGGGCGGCGAGGTCGCCCGGGCGCAGACCCCGGTGGCCGGAACGGAACTCGCCGTCCGGGTGCCCACCGGCGGCCTGCTCACCCTGCGCAGGTAGCCCGGGCCGGCCGGTCAGACCTCCAGGTCCGTCTCCACCTTCTTCAGCTGGTGGCGGGCCATCGCCAGGTTCGCCCGGTTGCGGTCCAGCGCCAGGTACAGGAACAGGCCCTTGCCGGTGCGGGAGGTGAGCGGGCGGATCAGGTGGTACTGCGAGGAGAGGGTGATCAGGATGTCCTCGATCGCCTCGTTCAGGTTGAGCAGCTCCATCGCGCGGAGCTTGGCCCGGACCACGTCGGTGTTGCCGGCGGCGGCGACGTTCAGGTCCAGCTCCGGCCCGCCGCCGATCAGGCCGAGCGCCATCCCGCTGTTGTAGTCGACCAGGGCGACACCGATGGTGCCGTCGATCGACCCCATGATGTCCTTGAGTGCGGTTTCCACGGCTGCCATGATCCAAGTACCTCTTCCAGTAAGCGAATTGACGGAACGTCAGATCGACGCGCCGGGTGGTGCGGAGATGAGATGAGCGTCAAAGGGGGGAGGGTCAGAGCGGGTTGCGGTCGAGGTCCGCGTCGGCGAGCGCCGCTATCCGCGCCCCGGCCCGGCGGGCCTCCAGGTGCAGGCGGCCGACGTTGGCCTGCGCACCCGCCAGCAGCGTCAGCACCGTGTAGGCGCCGGCCGCGTACGTCGCGGTGTAGCCGAACTCGCCACGCGTGATCAACTCCCGGAAGCCGCCCTGCCCGGTGGCCTCGGTCAGGCGCGCGCCGACCCCGAGTGCGGCGGCGGTCAGCGCGGCCACGCTCTCCGCCTCCAGCGCGTCGGCGTCGTGCGCGACCACCAGGCCGTCGGTGGTGGCGACCAGCGAACCCGTCAGGTGCGGGACGCGCGAGCGCAGGCCGCGCAGCTCGGCGCGCACCTCGGCTTCGGGCAGCACGATCGTCCTCCTCGCGGTCAGTTGACGAAAGGTCCGCTTCATGACTCGGACGGCGGGCAGGGGCGGACGGTCAGGACGGTCACAGGGCCTCCAGGGCGGCACGTAGTCGGAGCAGCAGGCCCACCTCCGGGTCCGAGGAGTCGTAGGAGCGCGGACCGGGCGGCAGCAGCACGTCCGGCGGCGCCGGTTGCGGCACGGCGGCCGGTGGCGGGTCGGGAAGGACGGCGGGCCGGCCGGCCGCCAGCAGGCCGGCGGCGGCCAACTGCCGGACGTCCAGCAGGGTGGCGAAGGTGGAGCGGCCCAGCAGCCGGGCCAGTTCGGGCACGCCGCGGGTGCCGTCGGCGGCGGCCAGCAGCGCCTGCCGGCGGTGGCGCGGCACGGCGGTGCGGCGCACCGGGGCGGCGCCGGTCGGCACGGGTGCGGCGAAGTCCAGTTCGGCGGACGGCCAGCAGGAGTCCAGCAGGGCGCGGCGGCGGCCGACCGCGCCGCGCAGCTCCAGTACGGACAGCGGGCGGGCCAGGCGGAAGGCCGGCCGGGCGGCCGGGTCGAAGCGCAGCTCGCCGCCGTGCTGGGCGAGTGCGTCGTGTGCGCCGTCCAAGGTGGCGGCCAGTCGGGCGAGTTCGAGCTCGCCCGGGCCCACCGACCCGGCCGCGAGCAGCCGGTCGGCGCCTTCGGCCGCGCTCTCCTGCCAGGCGCGGAGGGTGATCCGGCCCGCGCCGACCAGCAGGTGGCCGACGGTCGCGCCGCGCGGGGACTCGGCGTGCACCACCAGGCCGGCCGCCAGGTGCACCGCCCCGTCCGGGCCGTGCAGGACGCCGGTCGCGCCGTCCGCGGCGAGATCGGTCAGGGCTGCCTCGAAGGTGGTCGCGGGTGCGCAGCTGGAGCGGCGGCGGCGCGGCAGGGGGGCGGCCCGGGTGGGCCGGGGCCGGGGCGCGGCCCCCTGGACGGTCGGGGCGAGTTGGGGTGCGGAGACCGGGGAGGCGACCAGCAGCGGCGGCACGGTCGGCAGCGGCGGGACCGCGGCCGGGACGAGCCCGGGGGCGAAGCCCGCGGGGGCGCCTGCGGGTGCGTCGGGGCCGAGGGCGTCGAGCGGCGTGAGGGTGTCGGCGGGCCGCATCAGGCGAGCACCAGCCGGTCGGCGATGGCGGCGAGGCGGAGCCGGGCCATCGCCAGGTTGGCGTGGTCCCGGTCCAGCCGGAGGTAGAGGAAGACGTGGGCGTCGAACGCGGCGGGGACGAACCGGATCAGGTGGTAGTTGCCGGCCGAGGTGACGATGACGTCCTCGGCGGGCGGGGCGCCGGAGTCCGGGTCGGCGAACGACGGGGTCTGGGTGACGGCGCGGGCGAGTTCGGTGGCGTCGGCCGCTCCCACCTCGTGGTCGCCGTCGGGGCCGAGTCCGGCGGTGCCGATGGCCAGGCCGTTGGTCCAGTCGACCAGGCTGACCCCGAGCGCGCCGGTGATCCCCATGGCTTCCGCAAGGCACTCCTCGATCCCGGGCACGTACCGCGTCCCTCCCCACCGTGCGGGGCACGGCGCGTCGCTGCCACCGCCTTCACCTGCGGTAGTCTGACCGAAACGCAACGCTACCGGCGTGGCCCCGGGAGGGCGAGACTTTCGGCCATATCCATCGGGCATATGCCCGAATGCGCTATGGTGCCCCGCCCTCCTGACGTGCCGTCAGGCCGCGTGTTCGACCCGTTCTCCCTGGCAGGCCGGGTCCTCCGGGTCCGCCGTGCCGTCCTGGCCGGGCAGTTCGCGCAGGTGCGGGATTGGCGAGAACACCACCCACAACGCGGAGGCCACCGCTCCGACTGCGGCGATCCACAGCGCCGGGCGCAGCCCGAGGGTCGAGCCGAGCAGCCCGCCGAGCAGCGAACCCAGCGGCCTCACACCGTAGTTGACGGCCTGATAGGCGCCGAACACCCGGGAGCGCAGGGCGTCGGGGATGCAGGCGGCGAAGATCGTGCCGGCCGAGATGTCGAGGACCATGACACCGATTCCGGACAGGAACTCGGCACCGAACAGCAGCGCGGCGGCGGTCGTGACCGGGCCGCCGGCCAGCGGGACGAGCAGCAGCGGCGCGGGGAACAGCACCAGGCCGAACAGGAACGCCGGACCGACGCCGATCCGGGCGGCCAGCCGTCCGGTGAGCGCCGCGCCGATCAGAGTGCCGACCGCGGCGGCGGCCAGTACGGACCCCAACAGGCCCGCGCTGAAGCCGAGTTCACGGGTGGCGTAGAGCACGAACAGGGCGCCGATGACGAAGGTGAACAGGTTGACGGTGGCGGTGCCCAGCAGCGCCGCCCGCATCACGGGGGAGTGCCGGATCCAGCGCAGTCCCTCGCCCGCCGAGCCGCGGCCGGCCTCGGCGGGCGGCGGCTCCGCGGGGCTGATCCGGTGCAGGAACAGCGCGGAGGCCGCGAACGACAGCGCGTCCAGCACCAGGGTCAGCGGAGCGGCCAGCAGTTGGACCAGCAGCCCGCCCAGGCCCGGGCCCGCCACGTAGGTGGCGGCGCGGCTGCCGTTGATCAGCGCGTTGCCGCGCAGGTACTGGTCGGCGGGGACCAGCGCGACGAACAGCGGCGGGTTGCAGACGTTGAAGAACACCGACAGCGCGCCGACCGCCAGCACCACCAGGTACAGCTGAACCAGCGTCAGCACGCCCGCCGCCCAGGCGAGCGGGACGGTCAGCAGCACCGCGGCGCGCCCGAGGTCGGTGGCGATCATCACCCGCCGGCGCCGCCCGTAGCGGTCCGCCCAGCCGCCCGCGTGCAGGGACAGCAGCAGGTACGGCAGGTAGCCGGCGGCGGCCAGGTAGCCCATCTGCGCGGCGTCGGCGTGCAGCGCGGAGACCGCGATCAGCGGGATCACCAGCAGGGTGATCTGGTCGCCCAGCGAGGAGATGGTCTGGCCGCTCCAGTAGCGGCGGAAGGCCGGTTCGCGCAGCAGCTCGGGTATCCGGGGGCGGCCGGTCACGGTCGCACGTCCGTCGGGACGGCCAGCTGCATCAGCTGGACGGCGCGCACGCCCTCGGGCGGCTCCGCCCCGGCGGACCGCCGCTCCACGAAGGGGCGGGTCAACTCCTCGATCCGCGCCTGGAGTTCGAGGAGTTCCCCGGCCGTCACGTGCACCACCGTGTCGCCGAACCCGGCGGCCTCGTTCCACTCCGGCGCCTCCTCGGCGCGGTGCGCCAGCCAGGCCGAGGCGCGGGCGAAGTAGCCGTCCAGGACGGCGCGTTGCAGGGTGTCGACGGCGGCGGCCTGCTCCGGGTCGGCGGGGGAGGAGTCCCAGCTGGTGAACGCGGCGGTGGCCTGCCAGGGCTTCTCCCGGCCGCGACCGCCGCCGGCCTCCTCCACCAGCCCGTACTTGGCGAGCTGGCGCAGGTGGAACGAGCAGCTGGCGACGGACTCGGTGCCGAGCAGCTCCGCGGCCCGGGTCGCGGTCAGCGGCCCGTGCACGCGGAGCAGGCCCACCAGGGCCATCCGGGTCGGGTGGGCGTAGGCGCGCAGGGCGCGCGGGTCGGTCAGCCGGACGGACGGCGGCGGTTCGCTCATGTGTCTAAAGCTATCTTTCGAAAGAAAGCTTTACAAGCGGGCCGCCGCCGTCCGTCCGCTCGGACGCGGGGTGTCAGGAGGCCGGGCCCACCCGCACCGTGGTCAGCCTGCCGCCCTGGGTCTCACGGACCACCTCGATCCGGGTGTTGGTGTCCGGCACCTTCACCCCGAGCTGCGGGATCGCCGGGTCGCTGTACACGCCGGAGTGGTCGTCGAACACCGGCACCGCCGGCTTCGAGGCCACCTTGGTCGCCACGCCCGCCTTGTGCAGCGTGAACGCGTCGGTCTTCTTCAGCGAGAACGTCGCGTCGTACGACTGCGAACGCCCGTTGGTGAGCGAGCCGTCCGCGAACCGCAGCGCCTGCGGGTGCGCGTCCACCGGCAGGATCAGCCCGCCGCCCAGGTGGTCGACGGTGTTGTTGTCGCCGTAGGAGGTGTCCCACAGCCACACCAGGACGCCCTCCTGGTACGGGTAGTTGTCGATCACGTCGCCCTTGCCCGGCACGCCCGAGTACCCGAAGTTGTACGGGCCGGTCTTCAGGTACGCGCCGTAGCCGGCGTAGCGGCGGTTCTCCACCAGGTACGCCCGCGGGTGCTGCTTGACCGCGTCCTTGCCGTGCAGCACCGAGAACCCGACGGCCGCCCAGTCGCCCGGGCCGCCCTCCGCGCCGTCGGCCAGCAGCACGGCGCCGTCGGCGGTCAGCTGCACGGCGTCCACCAGGACGCCCTTGCCGTGCGTGTTGGTGTCCGAGGTGACGTGGAAGCGCACCTGCACCTGCTGGCCCAGGTAGGCGTCCAGCGGGATGTGCAGCTGCCGGTAGCCGCCCGAACTGCCGCTCAGGCCGGGGGTCAGCGCGGTGGTGTCGCCGATCGGCTGCCCGTCGACGGTGCCGTGCAGCGGCGTCCAGGTCCGGCCGCCGTCCGCCGACGCCTCGACGGTGAAGAAGTCGTAGTCCTGCTCGGTGTCCCACCAGGCGGCGGCGTCCAGCGCCGCCGAGGTGCTCCGGCCGGTCAGGTCCACGGTGCGCGCCAGCGAGGCGTCCATGTTGTCGCCGGTGTCGCTCCACCACTGCGCGCCCCCCTCGAAGGGCTCGGCCAGCGTGGTCGTGGTCGACCCGGGCGGCAGGTGCACCAGGACGGCCTGCGCCTGGTCGGTGTTGTACCCGGAGACGCCGAGGGTGTGGCTGGAACGGGTCGCGGCCTGCGCCTCGTCGTAGTTCAGCCAGCCCATCTGCAGCTTGCTCCAGGCGTCCAGGTCACCCGGGAACTCGCCGGTGGTGTTGCGCCCCCTGCCCAGGTACGAGCCCGAGGACATCAGCGACCAGAAGCTGACGGAGTTGTCGCCGCCGTTGGTGGAGTACAGGTCCGGCAGACCCAGGTTGTGCCCGAACTCGTGGGAGAACAGGCCCACTCCGCTGTTCTCGCCCGCCTGCACGTAGTCGTACACGTACAGGCCGGTGTCGCCGACCGGCGCGCCGCCGATCCGGTTGCCCGCCGGGCCGGTCTGCCCCGACGGGTCGGGGAAGGTCCAACTGCGGTGCGCCCACAGGGCGTCGCCGCCCTGCGCGCCGCCGCCCCAGGTCTCGTCCACGCCGGCGTGCACCACGATCACGTTGTCGAGGTAGCCGTCCGGCTCGTCGAAGTCGCCGTCCTTGTCGTAGTCGTAGCGGTCCTGGACGTCGTACTGCGCCAGCTCCGCCCGGACGTCCGCCGCGGTGCGGCCCTTGGCGATCTCGCCGTCGTACCAGGCCTTGGTGGCGTCCCGGACGAACTCCTGCGCCTGCGTCCAGGCGCCGCCGCCCTGCGGGCCCTTGTTGGACCCGTAGCGGGCCTCGTTCCACGGCAGGGTCACCCAGTCGGTGACGGTGCCCTCGATGTCGTACCGGCCCGAGGACTGGGTGCGGTAGAAGTTGCGCATCGAGTTCGCGCCCGGCGCGTCGTCGAAGAACATCTTCTGGTAGAAGCCGCGGTCGAAGTCGCCCTGCCAGTAGGTGTGGGTGTCGTTCGAGCCCGGCTTCGGGATCTGGTTGTGCTGCGGGCCCGGGGTGCCGCCGTAGCGCGGCTTTCCCTGGTACAGCGTGGAGTTGTCCACCTGGTCGCCGAACTGGGCGAGGATCACGAAGACCTTGTCGGTGCGCTGGTGGGCCAGCTGGACGTAGTCGTTGCCGATCTTCACCTTGGCCGGGGTGGTGCCCTTGTCGCTCCTGGCGATCCGGCCCTGGTTGACCTGCTCCAGGGCCTGCGCCTTCAGCGCCTGCCGGGCCTTCTCCTGCGGCGGCACCGGCGACGGCGGGGCCTCGCGCCCGTCGGGCGCCTGCTCGGCGGTCAACTGCTGCGCCGGAGTAGTGGGTCGGGCGGAAGCCGGGACGGCGGTCAGGGCTATCGCGCCGGTGGTCAGCGCAGCCAGAACGGCTGTGGGGAGTCTGCGCAAAGAGACCCGCTCCTTAGTGGAAGGAAGGGTAAAAGGATGGTCGGTAATATTTCACATGTGATCCTTCACGCGGAAGGGGTCAGGCCCAACTCCCGACGCAGGAAGGCCAGTTCCACGGCCGCCAGCCGCTCCAGCGCCCCGTCCGGCAGCATGTGGGTCAGCCCCGGCAGCGGCAGCACCGCGTGCGGACGGCCCGCCCGGGTGAGTGCCTGCGACAGCAGCAGCGTGTGCGAGGGGTGCACGTTGTCGTCCGCCAGGCCGTGGATCAGCAGCAGCGGCCGGCTCAGTGACGGCGCGTCGGGGATCAGGCAGTCCGCCTCGTACCCCTCCGGGTTCTCCTGCGGCAGGCCCAGGTACCGCTCGGTGTACGCCGTGTCGTACAGCCGGAAGTCGGTCGGCGGCGCGCCCGCGCTCGCCGCGTGGAACACGTCCGGCCGGCGCAGCACCGCCATCGCCGCGAAGTACCCGCCGTACGACCAGCCGCGCACGCCGACCCGGGACAGGTCCAGGTCCGGGTGGTCCGCGCCCAGTGCCCGCAGCGCCGCCACCTGGTCGTCGATCGCCACCTGCGAGAAGCGGCGGAAGATCGCCCGGGTGAACTCCGGTGACACGAACGGCGTTCCGCGGTTGTCCACGGTCACCACCGCGAAGCCCTGGTCGGCCCACCACTGCTTCGCCTGCCAGCGGCGCGGCTCGTTCGCCACCGCCTGGTAGCCGGGGCCGCCGTAGATGTCCACCAGCACCGGCAGCCGGGTGCCCGCCACGTGCCCGCGCGGGTACAGCACCGCCGTGGGCAGCCCGTGCTCCGTCACCCGGGCCAGCAGCGGCTCGGGCCGATAGGGGAGGTCGGCCGACAGGTCGGCGAACGCGGTGCGCACGCCGTGCTGCCGCCACTCGCGCCGGACGCCGTCCGGGCCGGCCGAGGTCAGCAGCAGCACGCCCTCGCCGTGCGCGGCCACCGCGTGCACGCCCCGGCCCCCGGTCAGCGGCTCCGGGTCCCCGCCGTCCGGGTCCAGCAGGAACACCTGCTGGTCGGCCGGGTCGCCGTCGCCCGCCTCGACCAGCAGCCGGCCGTCCTGCCACGGCCCGACCACGCGGCGCACCTGGAGGCGTTCGTCGGTGAGGGCCTTCCCGTCCAGCGCCAGCCCGCGCGCCGCCGGGGTGTCCGCCGAGGTCAGCACCCGGCCGTCGGGCAGCCGCAGCGGCGTGCCCGGCAGCGGGTCCACCCAGAACTCGTCCTCGGTGCGGGAGAGTTCACGGGTCTCGCCGGTCGCCGGGTCGGCGCTCAGCAGCAGCACCCGCTGCTGCAGCCGGTCCGCGACGGTCAGCAGCACCTCGCCGTCGCCCGCCCACTCGGCGGCCGTCAGGTACGGGAACTCGGCGTCGTCCCAGCGCAGCCGGGTCCGCCCGCCGGCCGGGCGCAGCACCCACAGCTGGACGTCCGCGTTCGGGCCGCCCGCCTGCGGGTAGGCGAACGACTCGGGCTCGCGACCCGGGTCCGCCGGGTCGGCGAAGTGCCGCAGCGGCAGCGCCGATTCGTCCACCCGGGCGGCCAGCACTGCGGAGCCGTCGGGCGACCACCAGTGGCCCCGCGAGCGGCCCAGCTCCTCCGCCGCGGCGAACTCCGCGACGCCCCAGCGCGCCCCGTCCGCCGGGCTGAGCCGGCCGCCCGGGGCCAGGTGCAGCGCGTCGTCCGCGACGTACGCGACCAGCGCGCCGTCCGGGCTCGGCCGGGGGTCGAACGCGGGCCCGCAGACCGGGAGTTCGGTGCAGGCGCCGGTGGCGGTGTCGCACCGGAACAGGCGGCCGTCGAGCGCGAACACGGCGGTGGCGAGGTCGGCGGTGGCGGCGAAGGAGCCGATGCCGGGCGCCCAGACCCGGATCCGCTCGCGCAGCCGGCGCTCCACCGGGGGCAGGTCGGCCGCGGCCCCGGTGCGCTCCGGGGCGAGGGCCGACGGGTCGGCGACCAGACGCTCCTGATGGGTGGTCAGATCGAGGATCCACAGGCGCTCGACCGGATCGGTCGGGCCGGTGGAGCGCAGGAACAGGGCGCGGCCCGCATCGGCGGCGAGGGTGACCGCGCGCGGCGAGCCGTAGCTGAAGCGGCCGGTGGCGGCGCTCAGGGCGAGAAAGGGGTCGGTGTGAGTCACCCGCCGATGGTTGCCGCAGCCACCCCTCTTCGGCTAGAAGTATGACGTGTGAAATGTCACACAGCATCGAAGGGGCGGACGGCCGAGTGAACACCCAGCAGCACCCACCGCATCCCGGCCCACCCGCCGCCCTGCCCGGCAGCACCACCCTGTTCGCCCTCGACCCGGGCACCGCCCACCTCAACCACGGCTCGTACGGCGCCGTCCCGGTCCCCGTCCAGCGCCGGCAGGCCGAACTGCGCGCCGCACAGGAACGCGACCCCGACGCCTTCCTGCTCGAAGCCCCCGACCGGATCGCCCGCGCCCGCGCCGAGATCGCCGCCGCCCTCGGCGGCAACCCGGAGCGGCTCGCCCTGCTCACCAACGTCACCGAAGGCATCGCCGTCGCCCTCGACTCCGTCCCGCTCGCCCCCGGCGACGAGATCCTGGTCACCGACCACGGCTACGGCGTCGTCACCCGCGCCTGCGAACGCCGCGCCGACGAGACCGGGGCCAGGGTCCGCTGCGTGCGGATCTCCCCGCACACCCCCGACGAGGACGCCGTCGCCGACCGCGTCCTCGACGCCGTCACCCCGCGCACCAGGCTCGCCGTCCTCGACCTGATCACCTCGCCCACCGTCCGCGCGATCGCCGGCCCCGCGCTGCTCGACGCGCTGCGCGAACGCGGCGTCACCACCGTCGTGGACGCCGCCCACGCCCCCGGCGCCCTCCCCGTCGACCTGGGCGGGCAGGCCGGCGGCGCGGACTTCTGGATCGGCAACCTGCACAAGTGGGCGTTCGCCCCGCGCCCCACCGGGGTCCTCGCCGTCCACCGCCAATGGCGCTCCCGGATCCGACCGTTGACCTACTCCTGGGAGCACGACCGGGGCTTCCCCCGCAACGTCGAATGGCGCGGCACCTGCGACTACACGCCCTGGCTCGCCGCCCCGACCGGCTTCGGACTGATCCACCGGATCGGGGCGGAGCGGCTGCGCGAGCACAACTCCCGGCTCGTCGAGCACGGCAGCCGGCTGCTCGTCGAACACGCCGGCCTGCGCCCGCTCCCCGGCCACCCCGGCCTCCCGATGCGGGCGCTGCGCCTGCCGCGCGGCACCGCCGAGCACGAGCACGCCGCGAAGGCCCTGATGGCCGCCGTCCACCTCACCCTCCGCACCCGCATCGCGGTCCGCCCCTGGCCCGGCGGCGGCATCCTCCGCATCAGCGCCCAGCTGTACAACCGGCCCGAGGAGTACGCGCGACTCGCCACCGGGCTGCCGCGCCTGATCACCCACTGAGCGGGGCCGCAGCCCGCGCCTCACAGCCGATCGGTCTCCCGCACCACGTCGAACGGCTCGGGCAGCCGGACCGGCGCCCCGAACGGGTGCGGGCCGTCCGGAACGGCGCAGCCGAGCCGGCCCGGCTCGCTGGACAGCGTGCAGGCGCGGTCCTGACGGTCCACCAGAAGGCGGAGCGGAGCGCCCGTCTGCCCGTGACGACGGCGCTCGACCGCGCGATCGGTGTCGGCGTTGCTCGGCGAGGTGACCTCGACGATCAGCAGGGTCCGATCGGGGACGAGCGCGCCCTCGGTCTTCTCCGCGAGGTCGGCCGGTGCGAGATCAGGCGCGTACCAGTTCTCGCTGCCCGGCGGATCGGGGTTGCCGGAGAGCCCGACACCAGGCCGGGGGCGTCGAGCCCCGGCGCGAGCCGGCGGCGCACCACCTCGGCGGCCCCGCGCGCCCAGGGCCGGGACATGGGCGTGGTGACCCCCTCGACGATCCTCGGGCCGGGCCGGACGCCGCCGGGTGGCGGGGCGGGGTCGGTGCGACCGATGCCCTCTCGGCACCGGACCGCTCCGATCCGGTGTTCAGCTGCGCACACCCCGTTCGGTGTCGACGCCGCCGGGGCCGTCCGGCGGTCCGGCGTGTCCGGTGCCCGCCGGGGCGGTCAGCGGGAGGCGCGGAGTTCCTCCAGGAGCATGCCCTGGTCGGCGAGGAGTTCGGTGAGTATCCGGCGGGCGGTGCGCAGGAGTTCGGCGACGTCGGCGCCGGCCAGGGCGTAGACGACGGTCGAGCCCTCGCGGGTGGCGGTGACCAGGCCGGAGCGGCGCAGGATCGCCAACTGCTGGGAGAGGCTGGACGGTTCGACATCGAGCGCGGGCAGCAGGTCGCGGACGGGCGTCGGCCCGGCCTGGAGCAGTTCGAGCACTCGGATCCGGATCGGGTGGCCGAGCATCCGGAAGAACTCGGCCTTGGCCTGGTACAGCGGTACGGGCATGCTTCCTCCCCTTGTTCCTCGGCGGCGCGCGGGCCGCCGCCGGCTCAGACCTCCAGGGACGACTCGATCCGCTTCAACTGGTGCCGGGCCATCGCCAGGTTGGAGCGGCTGCGGTTGAGCGCCAGGTACAGGAACAGGCCGCGCCCGCCGGCCGTGGTGAGCGGGCGGATCAGGTGGTACTGGCCGGTGAGGGTGACCAGGATGTCCTCGATGCCGTCCTCGTGCAGGTTGAGCAGTTCCATCGCCCGCATCTTGGCGCGCACCAGGTCGGTGTTGGCGGCCGCGGCGACGTTCAGGTCGATCTCCCCGCCGTCGCCGAGGGTGCCCAGGGCCATGCCGCTGCCGTAGTCCACCAGGGCCACGCCGATGGCGCCTTCGATGGTCATGGCTTCCTTGAGCGAGGTTTCGAGATTCGCCATTGCGCTGTCCTCCGGTCGTGGCGGGGTCGGTCGGTCGGCACGACTGTAGGAACCGGATCGACCGGCGGCCGACTGTTGACCGCAATCCTCCGAAGCTGGGCGACAGATGACCGTTCGTCAGCGGATCCGCGACCACATGAAGACATTTGCAACTCCGGATGTGAGCAGTTCACGCAAGCGCGATTTCCGCGGCCGCTCCCGGGGAACGCCCGTCCCGATCGGGCCCCGGAACGTGACGGGGCCCGGGAGCGGTATCCAGCTCCCGGGCCCCTGAGGTGCCACCCAATTGCTCTGCGCCGGCACGTTTAAGGCCGAGGGTCAATCTCACAACGTCGTGCTTTGCCATTGAAGCTACCGTGCCGCGGAGAGGCACAGGCGGGAGTCGAACCCGCATCCGACGTTCCAGGCCCTCGGCCGGTCGATCCGGCGCTCGGCGGCGAATGCTGAGTCTGGAGCGGGAGTCTGAGATTCACGGGGCTGCCTCTGCCGTGTTGGGCCACCCCGGCGTGTGCGTGCCGGGGGGAGGACTCGAACCTCCACCGTGTACCCCGAAGTCAGCTTCAACTTCAGTGTCAGCTTGCGCTTCTCGCGCCCACCCCGGTCTCACCCGAGGGGATCGTGGGGCTACCCGAACAGGTAGCCGAAGACGGCGTCGCCGACCCGACGGTCGGTGACCTCCGCGGCGTTCGCCTCCTCGCGGGCGAACTGCACCGCCTGCTGGAGCTTCTCCACCCGCTCCAGCAGCTCGTTCACCCGCCGAGCGGGCAGCGCGCCGGAGAACTTCACGGTCGTCCAGTACCCGATCGCGACGTCCTCGTAGTAGACCTCGACCTGCGCCGGGTGCTTCTCCGTCGCCTCCGCCTTCACGTGGTTGCGCGGCACCTTCTTGGTGCGGATGGTGCGCACCGCCTCGGTCTTCCAGGCGTCCGACGACGGGTCGTGCGACCAGGACTCGGCGGCGTCCAGCACCGGCAGCTTGCGGACGAACGTCCGCAGGTCGGTGAGCTGCTTCTCCAGGAACAGCAGGTAGGTGACCGGGGCGCCCGCCACCAGCGTCCGCCCGTCGACCACCACGTCGGCCCGGGCGTCGGTGTTGGCCCAGTCCTTGGTGGCCGTCACGTCGAACAGCCTGGTCAGCGTCGCGGCCGTGGCGCGCAGCACGTCCTCCGCCTTGACCTGGACCCGGGTGGACTCCGGAGGCAGCTGCTCGCCCTCCTCGTCCTTCGGCTGGTACGTCCGGGAGATGCCGGCCAGCAGCGCGGGCTTCTGCAGGTCCTGGTGAGCCTGCGTCAGCTCCTGGAACGACTTCGACTTGACGCCTTTTTCCACGGCGATGATCTGGTTCAACTTGGCCACGGCGAGGACGCTAGCGGAACGCCCGTTCGACCGTCACGCGGTTATTCGCCGCCCGGCCGGCCCGGTCGGCGATCCCGGTGCCTGCCGCCCGAGCCGCCACCCCCGTCGCCACCCTGGTCACCACCCCCGCCGCCACCCCGCGGCGATCACCCCCGGCAGCCGTCCGCTCACGCTTCGCGCCCCCGCCGGGCACCCCTTTTCAGCTGCCGGAAAAGTCTGATGTTGATGTCACTCCGGACGGGTAATCTCAGGCTGAGATGCTCGATCACCACACCCCACGCACCCGCTGCGCCCCGTCGCCCCTCCGGGCCACGGCCCCGCAGCCGCAGGCGTCGCCGTCTGCGCCCCCGTCCAGCCACACCCACGGGAAGAAAAGGTGACGCCAGTGCACGGCAACCCCACGCCCGAAGAGCAGCTCAGCCCCGCCGAGCGGTACGCGGCCTCCCGCGAGCGCGCCAAGGAGCAGGCGACGGCCCTCTACGGCTTCCAGCAGTTGTACGACTTCCCGCTCGACGACTTCCAGGTGCAGGCCTGCGAGACGCTGGAGAGCGGCAAGGGCGTCCTGGTCGCCGCGCCCACCGGCAGCGGCAAGACCATCGTCGGCGAGTTCGCCGTCCACCTGGCGCTCGCCGCCGGCCGCAAGTGCTTCTACACCACGCCGATCAAGGCGCTGTCCAACCAGAAGTACGGCGACCTGGTCAAGCGCTACGGCGCCGCCAAGGTCGGCCTGCTCACCGGCGACAACTCCGTCAACGGCGACGCGCCGGTGGTCGTGATGACCACCGAGGTGCTGCGCAACATGCTGTACGCGGGCTCCAGCGCCCTCGACGGCCTCGGCTACGTGGTGATGGACGAGGTGCACTACCTCGCCGACCGCTTCCGCGGCGCCGTCTGGGAGGAGGTCATCATCCACCTCCCCGAATCCGTGACGCTGGTGTCGCTGTCCGCGACCGTCTCCAACGCCGAGGAGTTCGGCGACTGGCTGGACACCGTCCGCGGCGGCACCGAGGTGATCGTCTCCGAGCACCGCCCCGTCCCGCTCTGGCAGCACGTGATGGCCGGCAACCGGATGTACGACCTGTTCGCCAGCCCCGACCGGGACGGCCGCCCCAAGGGCAGCCTGAAGAACCCGGCCAAGGCCGTCAACCCCGAACTGGTGCGCCTGGCCCGCTCCGAGGCCGACCGCGGGCGGGACAGGTTCGCCCGCGGCCGCGGCCGCTCGATGCCCGCCGGCCGCCCCGGCCGGGTCTGGACGCCGAGCCGCGTCGACGTCATCGACCGGCTCGACGCCGAGGGCCTGCTGCCCGCGATCACCTTCATCTTCAGCCGGGCCGGCTGCGAGGCCGCCGTCCAGCAGTGCCTCAACTCGGGCCTGCGCCTGAACCGGGACGCCGACCGCCTGAAGGTCCGCCAGTTCGTCGAGGAGCGCTGCCGCGACATCCCCGACGAGGACCTCAACGTGCTCGGCTACTTCGAGTGGCTCGACGGCCTGGAGCGCGGCATCGCCGCCCACCACGCCGGCATGCTGCCCAGGTTCAAGGAGGTCGTCGAGGAACTCTTCGTCCAGGGCCTGGTCAAGGCGGTCTTCGCGACCGAGACGCTCGCCCTCGGCATCAACATGCCCGCCCGCTCGGTGGTCATGGAGAAGCTCGTCAAGTGGAACGGCGAGACCCACGCCGACATCACCCCGGGCGAGTACACCCAGCTCACCGGCCGGGCCGGCCGCCGCGGCATCGACATCGAGGGCCACGCCGTCGTCCTGTGGCAGCGCGGACTCGACCCGGAGGCGCTGGCCGGCCTGGCCGGAACCCGCACCTACCCGCTCAAGTCGTCCTTCCGCCCGTCCTACAACATGGCCGTCAACCTGGTCGGCCAGTTCGGGCGGCACCGCTCCCGCGAACTGCTGGAGACCTCCTTCGCGCAGTTCCAGGCCGACCGCTCGGTGGTCGGCATCGCCCGCCAGGTCCAGCGCAACGAAGAGGGCCTGGACGGCTACCGCGAGTCGATGACCTGTCACCTGGGCGACTTCGACGAGTACATGAGCCTGCGCCGGCAGCTCAAGGAGCGCGAGAACACCCTCGCCCGCGAGGGCTCCACCCAGCGCCGGGCCGCCGCCGTCGAATCGATCGAGCAGCTCAGGCCCGGCGACATCATCCACGTCCCCACCGGCAAGTTCGCCGGCCTCGCCCTGGTCCTCGACCCCGGCCTGCCGCCG
Source organism: Kitasatospora sp. NPDC059646 (assembly GCF_042734615.1). NCBI lineage: Bacteria > Bacillati > Actinomycetota > Actinomycetes > Kitasatosporales > Streptomycetaceae > Kitasatospora > Kitasatospora sp. NPDC059646. Next base: position 86,579 of record NZ_JBHWDS010000001.1, on the reverse strand, counting down.
GACGTCCGCGGCCGGCACGGGCGCACCGGCCCCCGGCACCCGGACTACCAGGACGGGCCCCGCCCCGTCGTGCTCACCGCCGAACGCCAGGTCAAGCGCCTCGCGATGATCGACTTCCCGCACCCGGTCACCGCCATGGACCGGATGCGCATCCCCAAGTCGTTCAACCCGCGCAGCCCGCAGTCCCGCCGCGACCTCGCCTCCGCGCTGCGCACCAAGGCCGGCCACCTCGAACCCGAGCGCTACCGCAAGGGCCGCGCCGCCGCCGCCGACGACCCCGAGATCGGCCGGCTGCGGGCCGCCCTGCGCCAGCACCCCTGCCACGGCTGCGACGAACGCGAGGACCACGCCCGCTGGTCCGAGCGCTACCACCGCCTGCACCGCGACACCGAACTGCTGGAACGCCGGATGCGCTCCCGCACCCACACCATCGCCCGCACCTTCGACCGGGTCTGCGGCCTGCTCGCCGACCTCGGCTACCTGCGGGGCGACACCGTCACCGACGACGGCAAGCGCCTCGCCCGGCTGTACGGCGAACTCGACCTGCTCGCCTCCGAATGCATCCGCGAGGGCGTCTGGGACGGCCTCGCCGCCGCCGAACTCGCCGCCTGCGCCTCCGCGTTGGTGTACGAGGCCCGGCAGTCCGACGACGCCACCGCGCCCCGGGTCCCGGAGGGCGGCGCCAAGGACGCGCTCGGAAAGATGGTCCGGATCTGGGGCCGGCTCGACGCACTGGAGGAGCAGCACAAGATCTCCACCGCCGAGGGCGTCGGCCAGCGCGAACCCGACCTCGGCTTCGCCTGGGTCGCCTACCGCTGGGCCCTCGGCCACGACCTGGACTCCGTCCTCCGCGACGCCGACATGCCCGCCGGCGACTTCGTCCGGTGGACCAAGCAGCTGATCGACGTCCTCGGCCAGATCCAGGACGCCGCCGGCGAGAACCTCGAACTCCGCCGCACCGCCCGCAAGGCCGTCGACGGCATGCGCCGCGGCATCATCGCCTACTCGTCCGTCGGCTGAGCAGCCCGGCCCACCGGGCCCGGCCACTTCCGCGAGAAGTCGCCGGGCCCGGTGCGGGTGCGCCGCTAGCGGGCGGCCAGGGCCTCCAGGAGGCGGGTGAGGGAGGTACCGAGGCCCCAGCGCTCCGCGAGGGCCTCCAGCGCCATCGGGTCGCGCGGCTCGCGCGGCAGCGCCGGATCGAAGGGCGGGAGCCGGACGTCGCGGGCGACCCGGACCACGGTCGGGGCGACGTCCAGGTAGGGCGCCGCTTCGAGGAGGTTCTTGCGACGGGCCGGGGTCAGCTTGGACGCCGGGTCGGCGGCGGCGGCCCGGACGCCCGCCAAGTCGCCGTAGGTCTGGATCAGTTGGGTGGCGGTCTTCTCGCCGATGCCCTTCACCCCCGGCAGACCGTCGCTCGCGTCGCCGCGCAGGGCCGCCAGGTCGGCGTAGGCCGCGCCCGGGACGCCGTACTTCTCCAGCAGCGCGGCGTCGTCCATCCGCAGGGCCGAGCCGATGCCCTTCGCCGGGTACAGCACCGTCACCGCGCGGGCGTCGTCGACGAGTTGGAACAGGTCCCGGTCGCCGGTGACGATCTCGACCGGGCCGGTGGCGCGGGTGGCCAGGGTGCCGATCACGTCGTCGGCCTCGTAGCCGGGCGCGCCGACCCGGGCGATGCCCAGGGCGTCCAGGACCTGCTCGATCACCGGGACCTGCGGGGCGAGGGTGTCCGGCACCTCCTCCTCGCCGGCCGTCGCGGTCTCGGCCACCCGGTGGGTCTTGTAGGTGGGGATCAGGTCGACCCGCCACTGGGGGCGCCAGTCGGCGTCCATGCAGGCCACCAGGTGGTCCGGGCCGTGGTCCTGGACGAGGCGGGTGATGAAGTCGAGGAGCCCGCGGACCGCGTTCACCGGCTCGCCCTGCGGGGAGCGCAGCGAATCCGGTACGCCGAAGTAGGCACGGAAGTAGAGGCTCGCGGTGTCGAGCAGCATCAGGCGCGGTGCGTTCGTGGCGGTCACCCCCCGATCATGCCGCATGCCGCCGACAGAACGGCTGACGCGGTGTCAGCGCGGGCGGACGCGTGAACGGACGGACGCGCAGCCCGGCGGGCCGGCGGTGCGGACCGGTCAGTGCGGGTGCGGGCCGGAGCGGTGGACCGGTCCGTGCGCGTCGGCGCAGTGCTCGCGGGCCTCCTCCCCGGCGGCCGCCGCCTCGCTGCTCGGCGCGATCTGCAGCAGCCCGTCCGCGTCGCTCTCGCCGACGTGGTCGACCTGGAGCGTGGCGTGGGTGATCCGGTACTCCTCGCGCAGCTGGCGCTGCAGCGCGCGCTGCACGGCGTGGCAGTCGCCGCCCGGGGTGACCAGGATGTGCGCCGACAGCGCGGGCTGGTTCGAGGTGATCTCCCAGATGTGCAGGTCGTGGATCTCCTCCACCCCCGGGGTGGCCACCAGCCGGTCCGCCACCCGGTCCGGGTCGATCCCGGCGGGCGCGGCCTCCAGGAAGATCCGCGCCGAGTCCCGCACCAGCCCGATCCCGGCCCGCAGCATCAGCGCGACGACCACCAGCGAGGCGATGGCGTCCGCCCGCACGAACCCGGTGAACAGCACCACCGCACCGGCCACCGCCGTCGCGACGAAGGCGTACAGGTCGGTCAGGACGTGCTGGAAAGCGCCTTCCACGTTCAGCGAGGACCGGTTCGCCTTCGACATGCACCAGGTCGCGGCGATGTTCACCACCACCCCCACCAGCGCCGTCACCAGCACCAGCGATCCCGTCACCGCCGGCGGCGAGATCAGCCGGGCGACCGCCTCGTAGCCCAGCCACGCCGACAGCACCAGCAGCGTCACCCCGTTCGCCTGCGCGGACAGGATCTCGGCCCGCTTCAGCCCGTAGGTGTAGCCGCCGCGCGCCGGACGCGCCGCCAGCCGCATCGCCACCAGGGCCAGCGCGATCGACGCCGCGTCCGTGAGCATGTGCGCCGCGTCCGAGATCAGCGCCAGCGAGCGGGCCGCGAAACCGACCACCACCTCGCCGGCCATGAACACCACCAGCAGCAGCAGCGCGCTCCACAGCCACTTCCGGTCCGCGTCCGCCGCCACCGCGTGGCTGTGCCCGGCGTGCCCGTGACCGCCGGGCCCGTGGCCGTGCGCGTCCCCGTGCCCGCGGCCGTCCCGGTGCTGGGCCTCGTGGTCGTGGTCGTGGTCGTGCGTCTGCCCGTGGTCGTGATCGGACATCGAGGTCCCTCCGCTCCGGTCTCCGAACCCGAAGTGAACCCCAATTCGGAGGAAGATCCAAAGGCTGCACTGGTGACCGTTGTCGTTCCCCATTACGCCATTCGGGTCAGGTAGGGTGCGGCCCGCATCCGCGCAGGTCGCGCGGGTGCCCGGGACGTCGATGCGGAAGTGGGCGGGATGACGGAGCAGGTGCCGCTGGCGGTGATCGCCAAGGAGTGGGGCCGGATCGGCGTGCTCGGTTTCGGCGGTCCGCCCGCGCACATCCTGCTGCTGCGCCGGCTGTGCGTGGAGCGGCGCGGCTGGCTGGCGGCGAGCGAGTTCGAGGACGGCATCGCCGCCACCAACCTGCTGCCCGGACCGGCCTCCACCCAGCTGGCGATCTTCACCGCCTGGCGGGTGCGCGGCACGGCCGGGGCGCTGGTCGGCGGCGCGGCGTTCATCCTGCCCGGGCTGGTACTGATCCTGCTGCTGGCCGCGCTGTTCCTGGCCGGCGACCCGCCGCGCTGGGTGCTCGGCGCCGCCGCCGGGGCGGGCGCGGCGGTCGCCGCCGTGGCCGTCCAGGCCGCGAGCGCGCTCGTCCCGGCCAGCCTGCTGCGCTCCGGCGCCGGCCCGGCGCGGGTCCGCTGGGCGTGCTACCTGCTGGCCGGCGCGGCGGCGGCGATCCTCACCGGCCCCTGGCTGGTGCTCGTCCTGGTGGGCGCCGGCGCGGCCGAGATCGCCTTCCGGCGCCGCGGCCGCCGAATCAGCCGAACGGGGGACACCGCGCCGCCCCGCGCGGAGGGTGACCCGCCGCGGGCCGCGCTGCCCCTGCTGGTCCCGGGCCTGGCCGCGACGGGCGGCCTCGGCGCGCTCGCCTGGGTCGCCTTCAAGGTCGGCGCGCTCTCCTACGGCGGCGGCTTCGTGATCATCCCGCTGATGCAGCAGGACGCGGTGCACCGCTACCACTGGATGACGGACGGCCAGTTCCTGAACGCCGTCGCCCTCGGCCAGATCACCCCCGGACCGGTCGTGCAGACCGTCTCCGTGGTGGGGTACGCCGCCGCGGGCGTGCTGGGCGGACTGCTCGCCGCGGCGGTGGCGTTCGCCCCGTCCTTCCTGTTCGTGCTGTTCGGCGCCGCGCACTTCGACCGGCTGCGCGCCAACACCGCCGTCCAGGACTTCCTCACCGGTGCGGGCCCCGCCGTGATCGGCGCGATCGCCGGCTCCGCGCTCCCGCTGGCCCTGGCCCTGCACCACCCGTGGCAGTACGCGGTCCTCGCCCTCGCCGCCCTGTGGCTGTTGGCCCTGCGCCGCGCCGTCGTCCCCTGCCTGCTGGGCGCCGGCGTCCTCGGCGTGCTGGCCGTCCTGTCCGGCCTCCCGCTCCCGTAGCGACGTAGCGACGCAGCGATGCAGCGACGCAGCGAACGGAGCGTCAGGCGGAGGGGACGAGGGCGGGGGAGAGGCGGGCGGCGTGGACGAGGGCGCGGGGGATGCGGAGGTCCTCGCTCTGCTCGGGGTGCCACTGGACGCCGAGGGTGAAGCCGGGGCCCTCGACGGCCTCGACGGTGCCGTCGGCGTGCAGCGCGCTGACGGTGAGGCCCTCCCCGAGGCGGGCGACGGCCTGGTGGTGGTAGGTCGGGACGACGACCGCGGGCTCGGGGAAGAGGTCGGCGAGCAGCGTGCCGGCCACCGGGTGGATCGGGTGGCGGCCGTACTCGGTGGGGGCGCCGAGGTGGTCGTGCTGTTCGCCGACCAGGTCCGGCAGGTGCTGGACCAGTGAGCCGCCGCAGACCACGTTGAGCAGTTGCATGCCCCGGCAGACGCCCAGCAGCGGGGTGCCGGCGGCGAGTGCGGCGCGGATCAGCGCGGCCTCCCACTGGTCGCGTTCGGGTGCGGTGGCGACCGTGCGGGGGTGCGCGGGCTCGCCGTACAGCGCCGGGGCGACGTCCTCGCCGCCCGCGACGATCAGGCCGTCCAGGCGGGCGACCGCGGCCGCCGCGTGTTCGGGCGCGTCGGGCGGGAGCATGACGGCGATGCCGCCGGCCTCCCGGACCAGGGCCGGGTAGCGCTCGGGGAGCAGCACCGACCGCATGGTGTCCCACCGTCCCCAACCGGCGTCGAGGAGGAAGGTGCTGATGCCGATGACGGGGCGAGGGGTCATGGCGGGCATTCTGCCGCTCCGCCGCGCGCCCGGTGGCGCGACCCACCAGCCGCACGCGCCCCGTCAGGCGCGTGGAGCACACCGCGCGCCCGTGGGCGGCTCCGCGGGCCCCGCGGGGCGGCCGTCCGCGCGATTCTCACCCGAATCTCATCGGCGGACGGGCGTTTCCGGCCCTGCGCTGATTTCCCGCTTATCCGCGGCCCCCTAGGGTCGTGGGTGTGAGCGAGCAGCAGATTCCGGCCGGGTGGTACCCGGACCCCGTCGACACCGACAGCGACCCCCGCCCCGAGCGCTGGTGGGACGGCAAGGGCTGGACCGCCAGCACCCGCCCGGCCTCGGCAGCCCCCGCGGACGGGCCGTCCGCCGCGACCGCCCCCGCCGACGCACCGTCCGACGCGCCGTCCGGTGCGGCCTCCGCGCCCGGTGCCGGGGACACCACCGTGCTGGAGGGCACCGTGCTGGACGCGGCCGGGCAGGCCGTCCACTACCCGCCGCTGCCGCCGTACGCCGAGCAGCCGGCGCCGCCGGCCAAGCCGCGCCGCCGCCCGCCCACGCCGGTGCTGGTCGCGGCCTCGGTGGCCGCGGTGCTCGGCCTGGCGGTCGGCTCCGGCGCCACCTACCTGGCGATGGACGGGCGCGACGGCAGGTCCGCCTCCGCCCAGCCGGCCCAGGACGGCCGGTTCGGCCACAACGGCAACCCCGGCGACGGCTTCGGCGGCAAGAACGGCCAGAACGGCGAGAGCGGCAAGAACGGAAAGAACGCCCCGGGTGACGGGCTGCCGAGCTTCCCCGGCCAGGGCGACGGCGGCAGCGGCGGCGGGAACGGCAAGGGCGGCGGCAGCGGCAAGGGCGGCGCCAACGCGAACCTCGCCGTCGACATGGTCAACGGCGTCTCGGTGCCGATCCCCAGCGGCTGGAAGGGCGGCACGACCACGCAGGGCTACGCCAGCACGTACGTCGGCGAGTACACCTGCGTCGACGGGTCGGACACCTGCACCCTGGCCGGCGTCACCACCACCCGGATCAGCGGCAGCGACGCCAAGCAGGCCGCGCTGAAGGACATCGAGACCGCCGCGAAGGACTCCTACGGCGACATCACCGGCCACAAGGAGCTGAAGAGCGAGGCCGTCACGGTGGCCGGCCGGGCGGGCTACCTGGTGCGCTGGCAGGTGGACGCGCCCAAGGGCAACAACGGCTACGTGGAGACGGTGGTCTTCCCGACCGCGGACGGCAAGGCGCTGACCGCCGTCCACCTGGGCTTCGACATCGCGGACAAGGCCCCGGGCGTGGACCAGATGGACACCATCGTCAAGGGCATCGCCGCCTACCAGGGCGGCCCGGGCGGCGTCCCCGGCACCACCACCTGAGCCCGCCTCCCGCAAACCCCCCTGAGGCTCAACACCCTTCGCGCAGAAGGGTGTTGAGCCGCGCGGCCTGCCGCACCAGATGGTCCCGCTCGGCCACCGCGCCGGCCTTCGCCGCCGCCTCCGCGTACAGCCGGGCGGCCGTCGGCAGGTCGCCGGAGCGCTCGTGCAGGTACGCGGCGACGGCGGTGTACCGGGGCAGCGCGTCGTCCAGCGCGGAGAGCGCGGCCAGGCCCGCCCGGGGCCCGTCCGCCTCGCCGACGGCGACCGCCCGGTTCAACCGCACCACCGGACTGTCCGTCAGGGCGGCCAGTTCGTCGTACCACTCGACGATCTGCACCCAGTCCGTCTCCTCGGCGGTCGGCGCGTCCGCGTGCAGGGCCGCGATCGCGGCCTGCGCCTGGAACTCGCCCAGCCGGTCGCGGGCCAGCGCCGCCTGCAGGACCGCCACCCCCTCCTGGATCAGCGCGGTGTCCCAGCGGGTCCGGTCCTGCTCGGCGAGCGGGACGAGGCTGCCGTCGGGCGCGGTGCGCCCGGCCCGGCGGGCGTGGTGCAGCAGCATCAGCGCCAGCAGGCCGGACACCTCGGGATCGTCGATCCGGGCGGCCAGCTGCCGGGTCAGCCGGATCGCCTCGGCCGCCAGGTCGACGTCCCCCGAGTAGCCCTCGTTGAACACCAGGTAGAGGACCCGCAGCACCGTCGCCGGATCGCCCGGCCGGTCCAGGCGCACCCCGCTCACGGTCCGCTTGGCGCGGCTGATCCGCTGCGCCATCGTCGCCTCCGGCACCAGGTACGCCTGCGCGATCTGACGGGTGGTCAGCCCGCCGACCGCGCGCAGCGTCAGCGCCACCGCCGAGGCCGGCGTCAACGACGGGTGCGCGCACAGGAAGTACAGCTGCAGCGAGTCGTCGACGTCCGGCACCGGACCGGGCTCCGGCTGCTCCTCCACCAGGTCCTCGCGGCGGCGCCGGGAGGCCTCCGAGCGGGCCGCGTCCAGGAACCGCCGCCAGGCGACGGTGACCAGCCAGCCCTTCGGGTCGCGCGGCGGATCGGCCGGCCACGTCCGGACGGCCTCCACCAGCGCCTCCTGGACGGCGTCCTCGGCCGCCGCGAAGTCCGCTCCGCGACGGACCAGGACCGCCAGCACCTCGGGAGTGAGGACGCGCAGCCGTGCCTCGTCCATCGCGTTCACCGGCGGCCGGCCCTCCCCGGGCCGGCCGTCCGTCCGCCGCTCGTTCACTCGGAGACGGTGTCCGGCATCTCGGTCAGGAACGGGCGCAGCTCCAGCCACTCGTGGATCGGCTCGCCGTTCGCGCCCGGCGCGGCGGACAGCTCGGCGGCCAGCTCGAGCGCGCGCTCGTAGGAGTCCACGTCGATCGCCATCCAGCCGGCGATCAGGTCCTTCGTCTCGGCGAACGGCCCGTCGGTGACCGGCGTGCGGCAGTCGAGGTCGGACCGCACCCAGGTGCCCTGCGGGGCGAGCGCCTGCGCGTCGACGAACTCGCCGCTCGCCCGCAGCCGGTCCGCGAAGTCGTTCATGTACTTGATGTGCGCCGAGACCTCCTCCGGCGTCCACTGGTCCATCGGCACGCAGTTCACCGCTTCCGGGTTGCCCCGGTAGTGCTTCAGCAGCAGGTACTTCGCCATCGCTCTCACTCCTCGGTGGTGATGCGACCCATTGTGGCCGCCTTCACCCCTGGGACGGAGACGCTGCCGGGTTCTCGACACGGTCCGGGAAGAATTTTTTCCGGACGTTCCGCGGACGTGTTCGGACGGGCGTCAGAGGAAGGTGTGGCCCTCGCCGCGGTACGTCGGGACCGTGTCCACCACCGCGTCGCCCTCGATCAGGTGCAGCTGCGGAAAGCGCTCGCACAGCTCGCCGGCCTTCGCGTGCCGGAACCACACCCGGTCGCCGATCAGCAGGTCGTCCGCGGCCGAACCCAGCAGCGGCGTCTGCACCTCGCCCGCGCCCTCCTGCGGGTCGTAGCGCAGACCGGCCGGCAGGTACGGGACGGGCGAGCGGTCCGCGCCCGCCGGACCGGACGCCGGGTAGCCGCCGCCCAGCACCGTCACCACGCCGACGCCCGGCCGGCGCACCACCGGCTGCGCGAACAGCGCCGCCGGCCGGCCCCGGAACGAGCGGTAGTGGTCGAACAGCCGGGGCACGAACAGGCCCGACCCGGCCGCCACCTCGGTCACCGCGCGCTCCGCCACCGTGGACTCCACGCTGCCCGTCCCGCCGCCGTTGACGAACTCCAGGTCCGCGACCTGCCGCACCCGCCGCACCACCTCGGCCCGGCGCTGCGCGAGCTCCGCCCGCGCCTTCGACTGCATCAGCCGGATCGCCGCCGAACGCAGCGGACGACCCGGCAGCGCGTCCCCGACACCCGCGACGTGGCCCTCGTACGCCATCAGCCCGACCACCTCGAAGCCGCGGCGGGCGTTGACCGTCCCGGCGAGGCGGCCCAGCTGTTCGGGCGTCCGCAGCGGCGAACGCCGGGCGCCCACCCGGACCCGGCCGCCCAGCAACTGCAGCGAGGTGTCCAGCTCCAGGCACACCCGCACCGTCGCCGAACCCCCGCGCGCCGCGTCGATCAGGTCGAGCTGCGCGACGTCGTCCACCAGGACGGTGACCTGCCGGGCGAGTTCCTGATCGGCCGTCAGCTGCCCGAACCCGGCCCGGTCCGCCGACGGGTACGCCAGCAGCACGTCCCTGAACCCGCTGCGCACCAGCCACAGCGACTCGGCGAGCGTGAAGCTCATCACCCCCGCGAAGCCGTCCCGCGCCAGCACCCGCTCCAGCAGCGCCCGGCAGCGCACCGACTTCGACGCCACCCGGACCGGCTTCCCGCCCGCCCGGCGCACCAGATCCGCGGCGTTGGCGTCGAACGCCGCCAGATCGACGATCGCCAGCGGCGCCTCCAGATGCGCCGTCGCCCGGTCGTACCGGGCCCGGTCGGACACAGCGCCGCCGATCGCGGCGGTTTCAGCGAGAGCCATGCGCGCAGACTGCCACATCGCCCTACCGGGCGGTAGACACCCGGGGCCGTTGTGCGCCCGTCACCGGCCCCCAGGGCCGCCCCGGTCGGACCGGCCGACACCGAGGGCCGGGCCGCCGTGAGCGGGGCCTCCCGCCGGGCGGGCGGCTCAGCCGGCGTGCAGGACCCGGAACCGGTCCGGCGACGCCGGGTCGCGGTCGACGACCTGGACCGGCGCCCAGGCCCACTGCCACACGCCGATGCCCGGCACCCGCTCGAAGCGGATCGGGCCGCGCGTGCCGGCCACCCGCACGTCCGACCACCTCCCGGAGGCCGAACCGAGCAGCGCCGCCAGGACGGTGACGGTGTCCCAGCCCTCGAAGGCGACGAACGACGGCTCCCGGCCGAACCGTTCGCGCAGCGCCGCCGCGACGCGCACGCCGAGCGGGTCGAGGCGCTCGGGCAGGTAGCGCAGGAACGGCACCCCGGCGCCGGCCGGGCCGAGCAGCGCCGCCCACTCGGCGAACTCGGGCTGCCCGGCCGGGGCGCCGATCAGGACGCCGGCCAGGCGCGGGTCCCGCCGGACGGCGCGGACGACCGGGACGGCCGGCTCCGGGAAGCCGGTGAGCAGCAGGACGGCGCTGGCGCCGGCCGCCGCGAGCCCGTCGCACACCTCGGCCGGGTCGAGTTCGACCACGCCGCCGCCGTGCGCCGCGAGGTGCGAGCGCAGGATGCGGGTGCCGGCCTCCCAGTAGGCGCCGCCCTGGGTGGCGACGGCGATGTTCCGGTGCCCGGCGGCGAGCAGGTGGTCGGCGTAGATCCGCCAGCCGTGCGACTGGGCCGGGGAGAGGCGCGCCACCCGGTCCGTCGGATGCTCGCTCAGGGCGTCCAGGACCGCCGACGAGCAGAGGAACGGCACTCCGAGTCGGTCCGCCCGCGCCGCGACCGCCCGGGCCACCACGCTGTGGTACTCGCCCGCCAGCGCCGCCACCCCGAGCCCGGCCAGTTCGGTGGCCGCCGCGGCCGCGCGGGCCGGGTCCGCCGCGGTGTCCCGCACCACCAGCTCCACCGGCCGGCCCGCCACGCCGCCCGTCGCGTTGACCTCGCGGGCCGCCAACTCCATTCCGGCCAGCAGCTGGTGACCGGCCTCCCGCCACCCGGGCCGGCTCAGCGGAGCCAGTACACCGATCCGAACCGTCCCCATCGCGCCCCACCACTCCCGTCCGACCAGCCGCCCGGCGAACCGGGCCGCCCGACGGGCCGTCCGGCGACCCGCCCGCGTCCGGCCCCGACCGGCCGGTCGGATCATCATGGCGGACGCGAGGATCAGCGGACGTCCCGGGCCACGCCGCCAGCCTTCCGGAGCTGCTCCACCAGCTTGTCGGCGGTGACCGCCGCCTCCGAGACCAGCCCGGCCGCCTGCACCGCCTGCGGATCGGCGGTCAGCTTCGGCAGCGCGTCGGCCTGCCGGCGCAGCAGGTCCGTGAGCGCCGAGACCAGGTGCTCCATCTGCTCCAGGGAGTTGACGGCGTCCGCCGGCCGGTCCCACGCGGCGCGGCCGCCGGCCACGTCCTTCGCCGCGACGGTCACCGCCTCGGCCGCGCCCCGCACCGCGAACATCGGGTCGTACGTTCCCACGAGCTCCCCTTCCACCGGCAGGTATCCGACCAGCGTGCCCCACCCGCCACCCGCACGGCAGGAAATCCGCTCCGCCGCGCCGCGCCGCCCCCGCTCTTGCGAGCGTCGGCCCGCGACGGACCGCCGACCGCCCCGAGGTAAACGTGGCATACGCTCGACGGGTGGAGCGCAAGAACATCCCCGACCCCGGGTTCGCCGCGGACGACGGCAGTGCCGACCCCGTCCTCGCCGCGGCCCTCGCCGCCTGGCAGCAGGACCCGTCCGCCGAGGGCGAGTTGCTGGCCGCGTTGACGCCGAGCCGGCTGATGGTGCCGATCGTCGCCGTGCTGGGGGAGGTGGAGTACGACGAGAACGGGCACAAGCACGAGAAGACCAGCGACATGGCGGTGCCCGTGCTGGAGGCCGCCGACGGCCGGCGCGCACTGCCCGCCTTCACCTCGATGGAGACCATGACGCGCTGGCGCGCGGACGCCCGCCCCGCGCCGGTGGTGGCCCCGCAGGCCGCGATGGTCGCGTTCTCCGAGCGCGCCGACATCCTGCTGGTCGACCCGGCCGGCCCGGTCACCTACCAGCTCTCCGGCGCCCGGCTGCGCGCCGTCGCCGAGAACCGGCCCTACCTGCCGCCGCACACCGACCCCGAGGTGCACCGCGCCCTGCGCGAACTGCTGGCCGCCGAGCCGGAGATCGCCGCCGCCCACCTCGCCCCGGCCGCCGACGCGGACGCCACCCTGGCCCTGGTCCTCACCGACCCCGCCGCCGACCCCCGCCCCCTCGCCACCCGCCTCGGCCACGCCCTCGCCGGAGACGACACCCTCCGCCTGCGCCTGGACCACGGCCTCCAGCTGGCCTTCCTGGCCCAACAGCTCGGCCAGAAACCGTTCTTCACCCGCTCATGACGCGAACGGATGAACTCGCGCGGGGGCGGTTCGTGTTCGGAGTGTTGCGGCCGAACGGGGGACCGCCCTCGCTACGTTGAGGCTCCCGGAACGGGCGGCGGTCGGGCCGTCCGCCGGTCGGCTTCGCGTGTGAGGGGAATCCGTGTTCTCGAGGAGCAAGAGGGCCGTCTGTTCGCCGGCGACGGCGTTCGCGGCGGCGGTCGCGTTCACCGTCAGCGTGCCCGGCGGCCACGCGTTCGCCATCGACCACGTCGAGTGCGTCGGCGGCGCGGACTACCTGAAGATCTGGTCGCACCTGGACGGCCGGGAGAGCGTCGACTGCTACGCGAACGGCGGCCGGACCGACTTCGGCAACTGGTGGGTGGACCGGATCTCCACCGGCAACAACGACCTGATCTACTACGACGCCAACGGCGACTCGGTCCGGATCGACCGCTGGACGGACATCACCTTCCCGAACAACCCGCCGAAGGTGCGCTCCCTCCAGATCGTCTGAACGACCGCTTCGGGCCCCGCTCCTGACGGCCGGTCGGGAGCGGGGCCCGGGGGTGGGGTCAGCCGGTGATCGGGCGGACGTCCAGGCGGATGTGGTCGACGGCCCAGTACCAGTTGTTGCCCGCGTCGTACATGCGGAACTCGAGGGTCACCGACTTCGCGCCCGCGGGGACGGCGAACTGCCGGGCGACGAAGGTGTTCTGGACGTCCTTGCCGGCGTTGTCGTTGCCGGTGGCGTCGCTGCTGTAGGCGAGCAGGCGGGTCCGCAGGCCGGTGTCGAAGACCGCGGTGACGGTCGCCTTCTGGGGGGCCTCCTGCCGGTAGTGGGAGTCGAAGCCGAGGTGCAGGGTGGTGGCGCCGGCCGGGACGGGGACGGCGGGGGAGACCAGGGTGGAGTCGAACCTGCCCTTGGCGGACGGGGATCCGGTGTCGTCCCAGTCGTCGGGGTCCGCGACCGCGAGGATGCCGAGGCCGCGGGTGAAGTTGCCGCGGTCCTGGCCGGCCGGGGCGGACCACTCGCGCTTGGTGTGGAAGGTCCAGCCCTGCAGCCGGGCGGTGCCCTGCGGCATGCCGGGCGCGTTGACCACGGACCAGCCGGCCGGGGCCTTCGCGGTCCAGCCGAGCACGCCCGAGACGGCGGCGAGTTGCGGGGCCAGCGACTCGAAGTCCTCGCCGAGCAGGTACCCGGCCATCGACGGGGCGGTGCGCGCCGTCACCTCGCCGTCGGCGACCGCGTACCGCTCGCCGGCGGTGGCGCGCGCGGTGACCAGCAGGCGGCCGGTCGCGGTCGGGGCGAGCGTCGCGGGCGGCAGCACCTCCCATTCGGCGTCGGCGACCTGACCGGCGGTCAGGTTCGACGGCGGCGCGGTCACCACGGTCGGCGCGGGCCAGCCGGCCGGCAGCAGCGGCCGGGCCTCCAGCGCGGTGACCTCGGCGGTGGCGGTGAACCGGGCCTTCAGCCGGGCCGGCCGGCCGGGCAGCAGCAGCGGCTCGTCGATGGTGGTGGACGCGGAGCCGAGCGACACGTCCAGGGTCAGCGGGTCGGCCAGGCCGATCGCCGGGTCGGTGACGCCGACGGCCTGGTCGGGCAGCCGGCCGGCCCGGCGGAACCGGTACCGGGCGTCGTCCCGGGCGGTGACCACCACGTCGTACCACCCCTCCTTGCCCACCGGCAGGTTGACCACCGCGGACTCGCCCGCGCCGAGCCGGACCTCGCGCCGGCCGCCGCCGTAGGCGAGGTCGCCGATGGTCACCACCCGGCTGACGTCGGTCCGGTTGGCGACCTCGACGGCCAGCTGCCGGCCGCCGCCGTCCTCGGAGACGGACGCCTCGTAGGAGCCGGCCGCGTCGCCGCGCAGGTGCCAGAGCGCGCCGTTCGGGCCGTGCAGGCGCAGGTCGTAGCCGTCCGCGCCGACCTGCCAGCTGTCGGAGAGCCTGTCCTTGACGCCCACCGTGTAGTGCCGTGGCGCGGCGCCCGGCTCCGGGTAGGCGGCGATCACCGCGCCCTGCCGACCGGGGTTGGCGAGGTCCAGGGTGAGCACGCCCTTGCGGACCCGGGCCTTGACCTGAAGGTGGTAGGGGACCGGCCGGGCGGTGCGGGTGCCGCGCGGCTGCTGCGGGAAGGCCTGCGGCCTGGGGACGGTCGGCGCGGGCAGCTTGCCGGTGTCGGTGACCTTCTGCCGGTTGCCGGAGGTGTCGGGCAGCGCGGGCCACACCGGGTCCTGGCCGGAGAAGTCGAACAGGTTGGTGAGGTCGCCGGTGATCGCCCGCCGCCACGGCGAGATGTTCGGCTCGGCGACGCCGAAGCGCTTCTCCAGCAGCCGGATCACCGAGGTGTGGTCGTAGACCGTGGAGTCGACCACGCCGCCGCGGGTCCACGGCGAGACCACCACCATCGGCACCCGCACGCCCAGGCCCATCGGGAACGGCCCGGCCACCAGGGTCTCCCCGGCGGGCAGCGCGGCCGACCAGCCCAGGCTGCCGTCCGCGTTCCGGACCCGGTACCGGCCGTCCTGCCCGACCACCCGGTGGTAGGTCGAGCCGTCCTTGGACACCCGCACCACCACCTCGCCGTCCACCGGGACGGTGGACGCGCCGCGCCCGGCGGCCAGCGGCGGGACGGGCGGCAGCTGGTGGTCGAAGAAGCCGCCGTGCTCGTCGTAGTTGAGGATGAACACGGTCTTCGCCCAGACCTCGGGCTTGGCGGCGAGCGCCGCGAGCAGCCGGGCCGTCAGGTGCTCGCCGTTCGGCGGCGCGTAGTTGGCGTGCTCGGACAGCGCGGCGGGCGCGATCAGCCAGGACACCTGCGGCAGCCGGTCGGCCTGCACGTCGGCGGCGAACGCGTCCACCAGGGCGTCGCCCATCGCGAACGGGTCGTCCTTCTTCGCCGGGTCGCCGACCTGCCGCAGGCCGCGCTCGTACAGCGGCGAACCCGGCTTCGCGTGGTGGAAGTTCGTGAACCAGGCCAACGCGTTGTCGTCGAAGTTGTCGAGCGCCTGGTAGGTCCGCCAGCTGACGCCGGCCCGCTCCAGCCGCTCCGCGTAGGTGGTCCACTCGAACCCGGCGGCGGGCTCGGAGTTGTCGGTCACCGGGGTGTCGCGGACGGTGCCGCCGCTGGTGCCGGTCATCAGGTGCTCGCGGTTGGTGTTGGTGTTGCACTGCACCGAGGCGTAGTACGCGTCGCAGGTGGTGAACACCGAGGCCAGCGCGTGGTAGAAGGGCATGTCGGCGCTCTCGTAGTAGCCCTGGCCGAGCCAGCCGGACGAGCGCCGGGTCACCGAGCCGTCGGCCCGGCCCTCGTTCCAGGCGTTCATCGAGTCGACGAAGCCGAACGCCGGTGCGCCCTGCTGGTACGCGCTGGTGTGGGCGGCGTTCATCGGGTACGGCAGCAGGTAGCCCTCGGCCCGGGACGGGTCGGGCTGGTGGAAGACCGAGCGGCCGTTGACCCCGCGCACGGCCGCGCGGTCGCCGAAGCCGCGCACGCCGGGCAGGGTGCCGAAGTAGTGGTCGAACGCCCGGTTCTCCTGCATGAAGACCACCACGTGCTGGATGTCCTCCAGCCTTCCCGGGCGGGCGGGGGCGGCCAGCGCCTGACGGACGCTCAGCGGCAGCGCGGACAGCACGGCCGCGGCGGCGGCGCCGCCCAGCAGGGTACGGCGCGACAGTTCGGGACTCATCGGGGGCTCCTCGGGCACGGTGCCGGGCTTCGCTCCGCCCGGCCGCGACCATTCGTAGGCGGCGCAGGTGGACTGGACCGGTGCGGCGGATGACGGGCGGATGACGCGCTCGGCAACCTGTACAGACATCTCGCCCGGACCGGCCCGGGCCGGAAATCCCGTGACGTCCCGCGCCGACGGAAGGTAATATCCATAAGCGACATTGGACCCTTACCTAATGTGGAGCGCGCCCATGCCCGACGACCCGACCGTCCCCGCCCTCGTCCGGGCCTGGATCAGCGGCTGGACGGTCTCCCGCGGCGCCGCCGACCCCCGCCCCGAGCCGTGGGGCTGGACCATCGACGTCGGCCGGGAGCGCCACCCCTGGCGCCACGTCCTGCCCGCCCCCGCCGAAGCGGACGTCCGCAAACTCACCGAGGGCACCACCGTCCCGTGGACGTGGCTCAAGCTGTTCGACGTCGACGAGCACGCCCTGCCGTGGATCGGCCCCGGCTGGCACCTGGACGCCCCGGGACACCTGATGACCCGTCAGCTGCACCCGGACGCCCCGCCCGTCCCGGCCGGCTACCGGATCACCACCTGGAGCCGGGGCGGCGTGATCCACGGCCTGGTCCGCACCGCCGACGGGGAGTACGCGGCCGGCGGGCAGATCGGCCTCGGCCCGGCCGACGCACTCGGCACCGGCGCGCCGCTGCTCGCCGTCGCCGACCAGATCGAGACCGCCCCCCAGCACCGCCGCCGCGGCCTCGGCTCACTGCTGATGCGCACCCTGCAGAGCGAGGCGCACGCGGCCGGCGCGCGCACCGGCCTGCTGGTCGGCACCACCGAGGGCCGCGCCCTCTACACCGCCCTCGGCTGGCAGTGGCACGCCCCGATGCTCAGCCTCTGGTACGACCCGTCCACGCCGGGCGAGTTCCCGGTCGGCGGCTCCTGACGGGCCGTCCGCGCACAGCCGCCGGCTCCTGACGGGCCGTCCGCGCAAGGTGGCCCGGCCGGCTCCTGACGGGCCGTCCGCGCAAGGTGGCCCGGCCGGCTGCTGGCGGGTCGTCCGCTGCCGGGGCGGCGCAGGCGGCCGGTCGGCGGGATGCCCGGGAGCGCGGGATGCCCGGGAACGCCGACGCCCGCCGGGAGGGCGCACTCCGGGCGGGCGGGCGGTGATCGGTGGGGGATCGCGGCCGGGTCAGGCGGCGATCAGCAGGCTCCGGCGCGGGGCGATCACGCGACCGTCCGGCAGCAGCTCGCCGGTGTCGTCGAACAGCAGCACCCCGTTGCACAGCAGGCTCCAGCCCTGCTCGGGGTGGCGGGCGACCGGCTCGGCCGCCTCACGGTCCGGAGACTCGGCGGACGGGCAGTCGGTTCGGTGCTGGCACATCGTTGTACCTCGCTTCGCTCGGAATTCGCGCCGCCGTACGGCCACCCCCGGGGCGCCGGCCTGCCGACGGACTTTCTCGCCGCCTCAGGTGTGAAACGGCGTCAGCCGGGTAGGAGGTGTGGTCCCCTCCCCGACCGACACCAGTGTCCGACTCCTCGGGCGCTCGCGCAGGCATTTGGTGACATGCGCCACAGAAGATCGGGCGAGATCACCCTCCCGGGCGGCCCGGCGCCCGATCCGCGCACGGACGGGCCATGCCCGACCGATCCGGGCGGACCAGTCGGGCATGGCCCGTCCGGGTGGTACGGAGGAGGCGTCGGCCGATCGGCGCGGTCGGCCGGCGGCGACGTCAGCCGATCAGCGCGGTCGGCCGGGCCGCCGGGGCGTTCGCCAGCCGGGCCAGCAGCTCCGCGGCGGGCAGCACCTGATGGGCCGCCACCCCCAGCGGGGCCGGCGCCAGCGGGATCAGCAGGTCCTCCCCGGGCAGTTCGCCGTGCAGCCACAGCGCGGACGCGTAGTGCTCGGGCAGCGGCAGCAGCCGCGGCTCGTACCGGGCGGGGGAGAGGTGCACCAGCTGCCAGGCCTGCCGCAGCGCCCGCACCGTGGAGTCCAGGAACGGCCCGGCGCTCAGGTGCGAGAACACCGGCCCGTCCGCGCCGGCGGCGACCTCGGCGGCGGCCACCACCTGTTCCAGCCCGTCCTCGGTGAACTCGCCGGTCGTCAGCGGGCGGTGCTGCTCCGGCCGGTGCTGCCCGGGCCGGGCGTCCGCCGCGGCCGCCGCGTCGCAGGACTCGTGCGGGCACTGCGGGCCGGCCGCGGGCGGGTGGGCGGCGCGCAGCAGGAACCGCCAGCCGGTGCAGTCCGCCTCCGCCAGCCGGGGTGCGGGCCCGCGCAGGGTGTGCACCGGGAGGGCGAGCAGCGGCTCCGGGCGGCCGGCGCTATGGCGCAGCACGGCGGCCGCGGACGGCGGGAGGGCCGCCCCGGGCGCGAGTGCCGAGCGCACGGCGTTGAGGGCGCCGGCCGGGGGCTGGGACAGGTGCAACGTCATGGTGAGTCGCCTCTCCGTGCGAGATCGGCGTACTGCGGCATACCGGCATGGCATCGACATGAGGGGTCTGGCCGTGTCCGGTTGGGCAAGATCGCCGAGGGGGTGGGCGGGTCGTCGACGAGGCCCTCGACGGTGGGGGTTCCTCGGACGGCCCTGACCTGGCCTGAGCGGCGTGCGAATGCTATTCGAACAAGTGCGCAGGGTGACCTTCATATCACGTTCCGTGTCGCGACGCAAGTCGGTCCGAACTGACTGACCGTCAGAAAGCCTGTCTCGTTCGGGTGTTCACATCGTGGGCTAGAAATCTTCGCGCTGGGCAGAATGCACAGGCACTGTCGACCGAGAGGAGGGAAGGCACCCGTGGGCGAGAAAGTCGTCGCGACCCGGGCGGAGCTGGCCGACCGGCAGCTGTACCGCCGCAAGCTCCAGTCCTGTCTGGACGTGCTGGGGCGGATGCTCAGGGAGGAGCGGTTCGACCGCCCGAAAGCCATGATGGGCCTGGAGATCGAACTCAACCTGGTCGACGAGCAGGGCGTGCCCATGCTCGGCAACGAACAGGTGCTGGACTCGATCTCCTCGACCGACTTCCAGACCGAGCTCGCCCGCTTCAACATCGAGCTGAACATTGCCGCCCGGCGCCTGGGCGGGCACGTCTTCGAGGACCTGCGCGAGGAGCTCGACACCGCCCTGCGCTACGCCGAGCGGCGGGCCGAGCAGGTCGGCGGACGGATCGTGATGGTCGGCATCCTGCCCACCCTGGACCTGGAGCACGCCGGGCTGGAGGCGATGTCCAGCAACGACCGCTACACCCTGCTCAGCGACCAGATCCTGGCCGCCCGCGGCGAGGACATCGCGCTCGACATCGAGGGCGTGGAGCGGCTCACCATCGACTCCGTCTCGATGGTCGCCGAGGCCGCCGCCACCTCCCTGCAACTGCACCTGCAGGTCACCCCCGCCCGGTTCGCCTCGGTGTGGAACGCCGCCCAGTCGTTCTGCGGCGTGCAGCTGGCCCTCGGCGCGAACTCGCCGTTCCTGTTCGGCCGCGAGCTGTGGCGGGAGACCCGCCCGGTGCTGTTCCAGCAGGCCTGCGACACCCGCACGGCCGAGCTCAAGGCCCAGGGCGTGCGCCCCATCACCTGGTTCGGCGAACGCTGGGTCGACTCCGCCTACGACCTGTTCGAGGAGAACCTGCGGTACTTCCCGGCGCTGCTGCCGATCTGCGACGACGAGGACCCGGTCAAGGTGCTGGCCTCCGGCGGCGCCCCCCGGCTCGGCGAGATGCGGCTGCACAACGGCACCATCTACCGCTGGAACCGCCCCGTCTACGACGTCGCCGACGGCGTCGCCCACCTGCGGGTGGAGAACCGCTGCCTGCCCGCCGGCCCGACCGTCGCCGACATCCTCGCCAACTCCGCCTTCTACTACGGCCTGGTCCGGGTGCTGGCCGAACAGCCCCGCCCGATCTGGACCAGGCTGCCGTTCGAGAAGGCCGACGAGAACTTCCGCAACGGCGCCCGCCACGGCATCGACGCCGTCCAGTGGTGGCCGCGCTCGGGGCGCGGCGCCCGCGGCCTGGTCGAACTGCCCGCCACCGACCTGGTGCTGAACGAGCTGCTGCCGCTCGCCCACCAGGGCCTGGACCGCTGGGGCATCGCCGCCCGCGACCGGGACCGCTACCTCGGCATCATCGAGCAGCGCTGCCTGCGCCGCACCAACGGCGCCTCCTGGCAGGCCGCGGTCGTGCACCGGCTGCGCGAACGCCACCACCTCGCGCCGAACGCCGCGATCGCCGAGATGACCCGCCGCTACATCGAGTACATGCGCACGGGCGAACCCGTGCACACCTGGCCGGTGGACTGACATTCCGGCGCCCGCGAGTCCAGGAACGCCTCATCTTCCTGTGAAAGGATGATCGGCCCGGAGACGGCATCGAGCTCCGGGCCGCATCCGCCCTCGGGGAGACCAGTGACCACCGCCTCGGCCGAGCCCGCCACCACCAAGACCCCCTCGCGCCGGCTGCTCGCCGCCGAACTGCTGATCGTCCTCGGACTCTCGCTCGGCGCCAGCGGCGTCTCCGCACTGATCAGCTTCGTCGGCTCGCTCACCGAGCCCGTCGCCCTGGGGCACCAGGTCGCCACGCTCAACGCCTCCCGGGCGCCCGGCCGCCCCTGGCTCGACCTCGCCTGGCAGCTGTACTACGTCGCGCGCGGCCTGATGCCCGTCGTGCTGGTCGGCTACCTGCTGGTCCGCGAGGGCGCTTCGCTGCGCACCCTCGGCTTCGACCTGCGCCACAAGCTCTCCGACCTCGGCCGCGGCACGCTGCTCGCCGCCGCCATCGGCGGCTCCGGGCTCGCCCTCTACCTGGCCGCGCAGGCGGCCGGCTTCAACCTGACCGTCGCCCCCTCCGGCCTGCCCGAGGTGTGGTGGCGGATCCCGGTCCTGATCGCCTCCGCCTGGCAGAACGCGATCCTGGAGGAGGTCGTGGTGGTCGGCTACCTGGTGCGCCGACTGCAC
This sequence comes from Kitasatospora sp. NPDC059646, assembly GCF_042734615.1. NCBI lineage: Bacteria > Bacillati > Actinomycetota > Actinomycetes > Kitasatosporales > Streptomycetaceae > Kitasatospora > Kitasatospora sp. NPDC059646. The sequence continues at coordinate 65,728 of NZ_JBHWDS010000001.1, read as the reverse complement.
CAGATAGGCTGGACCTGGCCCGCGATCATCACCGCCAGCTCCGTGCTGCGCGGCTCCTACCACCTGTACCAGGGCATCGGCGGACTGGTCGGCAACATGGTGATGGGCGTGGTCTTCTGCCTGCTGTACCGCCGCTGGCGCCGGGTCGGCCCGCTGGTCGCCGCGCACGCCCTGATCGACACCGTCGCCTTCGTCGGCTACGCCCTGCTCGCCGGGCACGTCAGCTGGCTGCCGTCCTGAGGCAGTCCTGACGGGCGGTCAGCTGCCGGTAGGGTGACGGCCGGTGGAGAGCGCGAGCGGGCAGGGGAGCGGCATGGGCGGGCAGCAGAGCTGGCACGGCGACCGGGCGCGGGCCCGCCGGATCGCGGACGCCCTGCACAAACTCACCGGGCACCCGCCGGTGGTCGACCGCACCCGCACCGGCGGGACCAGGGTCAGCGTCCGGGTCGCCGAGCGCGCCGACGGCACGCAGACGCTGGCGGTGCTGCGGGTGCTGCGCCAGGGCGACAGCTTCGGCCACGACCGGACCGCCCGCTGGGAGAAGGTCTGGGTCGAGGTGGCCGACCCGGCGGCCCCAAGGGGCTGACGGGCCGTCAGCAGGCCCACGGGTTCGGCCAGGCCCGCGACGGCGGGCGGCGCAGCAGCCGGTCCACGTGCTCGCGCTGCAGGCCCTGCGCGGGGTCGATCGGCAGCAGCAGCCGGTCCGGGCGCAGCACGGTGCGGCGCACCAGGCGCGGCGGGATGCAGTCGTCGACCCAGGCGAACGGGCGGCCCTGGGCGTGCCGCAGGATCGGCGCCCACTTGCGGGCGGAGAACAGCTCCATCAGCGGCACCCGCGGGTCGCCCGGCTGCGGCACGAAGCCGCTGAACTCGACCACCGGCAGCTCCGGCAGGCCCAGCAGCGGGGCGATGTGCCGGTTGGCCTCGGACTCCCAGGTGGTCGCCCAGACCAGTTCGTACTGCTCGGCGAGCTCGCGCAGCCAGTCGCCGTGGCGCGGCGAGAGCAGCACCGAGTAGCCGAGCAGGGTGTGCGAGTCGAAATCGCCGTCGGGGTGCGGGAACACCGGGTTCAGCACCCCGTCGACGTCGAGGTACAGCAGTGGCTTGCCCATTCGGTTTCCTCCCCCGGGTCGCGGCCAGTTACCGAGTCGGACGACTTCCGGCTGCCCGGGGTTGCAGACCGGCAGCGGCTGTCACCCGGAAGTGGCCGGTTCCGGTTCCGCAGCCCTGGAGCGCGCCTCGGGGACCTTGCGCTCCAACTGCCGCACCTCCGGCACCAGGAGCACCGCCGCGGCCAGGCCGAGACAGGTCAGCGCGCAGGCCCACAGCGCACCGGACAGGCCCAGCGCGTCGGCCACCGGCCCGGCCAGCGCGGTGCCGGCCGGCATCAGCGCGAAGGAGCCGAAGCCGTCGTACGCGGAGATCCGCGACAGCAGCTCCTCCGGGATCTCCTGGCGGAGCGTCACCAGCCAGCCGACCACGAACACGGTGACGCCGACGCCGGACAGGAACATCGCCACCACCACGGCCGGCAGCGGCAGCCGGAGCGCCAGGGTGAGCGCGGGCAGGCCGAACAGGAACACGCCGCCGTTGCCGACCAGCAGCACCCGGCGCGGCTGCCAGCGGGCCATCAGCGCGGCGCTGACCACCATGCCGATGCTGAGCGCGGCCATCGCGGTGCCCCACGCGCCGGCGCCGCCCATCCGCTGCTTGGCGACGACCGGGCCGTACACCGCCTCCACGGCGAGCACGCAGGCGTTCATCAGGGAGAACTGCACGACGATCGCCCACAGCCAGCGGCGGGAGATGAACTCCCGCCAGCCGACCCGCAGTTCGTGGACCAGGCTCTCCCCGGAGGACTTCCGCCCGCCGACCTGGACGAGGCCGGTGCGCATCAGCGCGGCCACCGCGAAGCACCCGGCGTCCAGGGCCAGCACCCAGCCGGGGCCGGCCACCGCGACCAGCATGCCGCCGAGCGCCGCACCGGCGATCTGCGAACCGTTCAGGCCCATCTTGAAGACCGAGATCGCCTTCGAGGAGTGCTCGGCCGGCACCGCCTGGAGGATGACGCCCTCGGCGGCCGGGGTGTAGAACGCCTGCCCGGCGCCGCCCGCCGCGGACAGCACCAGCAGCGCCCACAGCGGCGGGTGCCCGATCAGCACCAGCGCGGCCAGGACCGCCTGCGACACCGCGTTGAAGACGTTGGCGCTGACCATCACCACGTGCCGCGGCCACCGGTCGGCGACCGCTCCGCCGATCAGCATCAGCACCACCAGCGGCACCGTCCGGGCCGCCGTGACGTAGCCGACCTCGGTGGTGTGCCAACCCGCCTCGAGGACGGCGAACGCGGTGGCGATCGGCGCTCCGGCGTTGCCCAGTGCGCTGACCACGGTGGAGGCGGTCTGGATCCGATAGTTGCGGCCGGCCCATGCCGGAAACGTTATTCGCACTGCCTGACGATGGACCGTCAGCAGCCGTTCTGTAAAGGGGTTTCAGGGATTCCGGGCCCCCGTCGGCAGACCCGTCGGCGCCTCGTCCACGAACCGCCCCGGCACCCGGGCGACACCGCGCAGCGCCCCCTCCGCCAGGACGCGGCATCCGCCTCCGACGGGGCGTCAGCCGAGGTGGCCCCGGAGGAAGCTGAGGGTGCGGCGCCAGGCGATGCCGGCCTGCAGCGGGTCGTAGCTGCTGGGGGTCTTCTCGTCGTTCATGAAGGCGTGCCCGGCCGGGTAGAAGTGGATCTCCGGGCGGCGGCCGGTCGCCTCGCCGATCCGGATCGCCGCCTCGTCGACCACCGCCGCCGGCAGCGAGGCGTCCTGCTCGCCGAAGTGGCCCAGGACGTGCGCGGTCAGGCCGCGGTAGTCGTAGTCCGGGTCGCCCGGCAGGCCGTAGAACGGGACGACCGCGGCGACCCGGTCGCCCTCCCGAGCGGCCAGTTGCAGCGCCAGGCCGCCGCCCATGCACAGGCCGACCACGCCGATCGCGTCGCCGACCACCGCCGGGTGGTGCAGCAGCCGCACGACGGCGGCGGACAGCTCCTGCGCGGCCAGCTCGGCGGGCAGTTCGCGCTTCATCCGGGCGGCCTCCGCCCGGTCGTGGGTGACGGTCCCGCCGTACAGGTCCGGGGCGAGCGCGACGAACCCCTCCTCGGCGAGCCGGTCGGTGAGGTCGGCGATGTGCCGGGTCAGCCCCCACCACTCCTGGATCACCAGGACGCCGGGACCGACCCCGGCGGGCGGCACCGCCAGGTAGCCGTGCAGGATCCGGCCGGGGCCGGCGAAGCTGAGGTTCTGGCGGGCAGTGCCCATGGCCTCTCCGTCGGGGTGGCCGCGCGCGGGCAGCTCGCGGCGGGGGCAGCGGTGGGTCGGGAACGCTCGGGGCCCTCAGCCCATCTCCTCCAGCGCCTTGCCCTTGGTCTCCTTGATGCAGAACGCCACGAACGGGATCGACAGCAGCGCGAAGCAGGCGTAGATCACGTACGTGGCGGACAGGTTCCAGTCCGCCAGGTTCGGGAAGGTGACGGTGATCGCCCAGTTGGCGATCCACTGCGCGGACGCGGCGACCGACAGGGCCAGCGCCCGGATCGCGTTCGGGAACATCTCGCCGAGCAGCACCCACACCACCACGCCCCAGGAGAACGCGAAGCAGAACACGAAGACGTGCGCGGCGACCAGCGCGACCGTGGCGTGGGCGTTGTCCAGCGTCGCGGTGTCGCCGGTGCCGTGCCGGTAGGAGAACGCCCAGGCGGCCAGCGCCAGCGAGATCGCCATGCCGATCGAGCCGGCCAGCGCCAGCGGCTTGCGGCCGATCCGGTCCACCAGCACCATCGCCACCACGGTGCCGATGACGTTGACGATCGAGGTGGACAGCGAGATCAGCAGCGAGTCGGACTCCTTGATGCCGACCGACTGCCACAGGAACGACGAGTAGTAGAAGATCACGTTGATGCCGACGAACTGCTGGAACACCGACGCGCCGATGCCGATCCAGACGATCGGCAGCAGCCCGAACCGACCGCCCAGCAGGTCCTTCAGGCGCGGCTTGTGACGGGTGTTCAGCACCCGGCGGATCTCCGCGACCCGGGCGTCCAGGTCGACGCCCGCGCCCTCCACCTCGACCAGCACCTTGCGGGCCTGTTCCTCGCGCCGGTCGGCGATCAGGTAGCGCGGCGACTCAGGAATGGCCAGCGCCATCAGCCCGTACACCAGCGCGGGCACCGCCTCCACGCCGAGCATCCACTGCCAGGCCTGGATGCCGGCCAGGTGGTTGGTCGACTCGCCGCCCGCCGCCTGGTTCAGCGCCCAGTTGGCCAACTGCGAGACGGTGATGCCCAGCACGATCGCCATCTGCTGGAACGAGGCCAGCCGGCCCCGGTACGCGGTCGGCGCGACCTCCGCGATGTACGTCGGGGCGATCACCGAGGCGATGCCGATCGCGATGCCGCCCAGCACGCGCCACACCCCGAGCACCTGGATGCTCGGCGGGAACATCGACCCGATGCCGCTGACCGCGAACAGCGCGGCCGCCAGCAGCATCGTCCGCACCCGGCCCAGGTGGTCGGCGAGCCAGCCGGCGATCACCGCACCGGCCGCCGAGCCGAGCAGCGCGATCGCCACCACGAACGCGGTCTCGCCGTTGCCGACGCCGAAGTGCTTCTGGATGCCGGTGACCGCGCCGTTGATCACCGCGCTGTCGTAGCCGAACAGGAATCCGCCCATCGCGGCGGCCGCGGAGATGAACACCACATGGCCGAGGTGCTCGTCCCGGACGGAGGAGTGGGTAGCCAGTGGTCTCTCCCTACGTGACGGTCCGTCCGGTCACGGACGGACATATCCGGAGGTAATTCGACCAGCGGCTACCCCGCCGGGCGGCTTCGACACGCCCAGAAACCGACGACCCGTCAGTCCGACCGCTCCGTGAGGGCCGGCCGCCGCGAGCGCCGCCGCAGCAGCTGCGCCCGGGCCGCCGCGTCCTGCGGGTTGCCGGTCGCCGCGTGCCGCTCGGCCAGCCGCCCGGCGATCTCGCCCTGCAGCTCCACCGGTTTCTTGTCGTCGTACTTGAACTTCGCCCGCACCCGGCGGACCGTCAGCCGAAGCCCGCGCAGGCCGGTCAGCAGCGGCCCGTACGGCGCCGCGCCGACCGCCACCCGGTCCTCGGGCCACTCCGGCTGGAAGTGCGCCAGCTGCCGGTTGAGGATCTCCGCCTTGCCCTGCGGATCGTCCACCACCTCGGCGGTGCAGGAGAACTGCACCGAGGCGTAGTAGCTGGTCGGCGTGTACGGCGCGTCCCGCCAGCGGCCCGGCGCGAACGCGTAGTCGTCGGTGACCGCCAGCGTCACGTGCGGGTCGGCCAGCACCGCCGCGAACAGCGGGTTGGGGGCGGCCAGGTGCAGCAGGACCTCGCCCGCGTCGGCGTCCAGCAGGAAGTGGGTCGGCACCAGGACGGGGCCCTGCGGACCGTTGGCGGCGAGCGTGCCGAAGTCCCGCCCGGCGGCCAGCCACTGCCGCCACTCCGGCTCGGTGCCGCGGTCCCAGCCGCGGATCAGCATGCCGGCCCCGCCAGGTAGCCGGGCAGTGCGGCGTCCGAGTGCGGCGCCGCCACCGGCGCGCCGTGGGCCGGGGCGACCGGCACCACGCCCGCCCAGTAGGGCAGTTCGAGGTCCGCCGGGTCGTCGCTGACGCCGCCGGTTCGGCTCTTCGCCGACACCTGGTCCAGCTCCAGCCGGATCACCGCCGTCGCCGCCAGCTCCTTCGCGTCGGCCGGCCGGCAGTCCGCGGACCGCCCGGGCACCGCCTGCTCGACGATCGCGTCCAGTGCCGCGCGCAGCTCCTCCGGGTCGGTGACCTGGTACGCGGTGCCGTGCGCCACCACCGATCGGTAGTTGACGGAGTGGTGGAACGCCGACTTCGCCAGCACCAGGCCGTCCAGGTGCGTCACCGTCACGCACACCGGCAGGCCCTGCTCGTCGCGGGCCGCGCGCAGCGGGCGGCTGCCGGTCGAGCCGTGGATGTACAGCCGGTCGCCGACCCGTGCGTACAGCGTGGGCAGCACCACGGGCGCGCCGTCCCGGACGAAGCCGAGGTGGCACAGGAAGCCGGCGTCCAGGATCGCGTGCACCGCGTCCCGGTCCCAGTCGGCCCGCTCCCTGTTCCGGGTGGGGGTGGTGCGGGCGTTCCTGGTGTACGAGCCGGCCGGCGTGTCCGACATGACAACCCCTCTGCACTAGTGCATACTTGTGTTTGTGCTAGGAGAGTATCGGATCACCGGTCGGCGGGCCAGCGAGATCGCCGCCGACGTCGAACGCGCGGTCGCCGACGGCCGGCTGGCGCCCGGAGCCGCCCTGCCGCCGCTGCGCGACCTGGCCGGCGAACTCGGCGTCAACCCCAACACGGTCGCCGCCGCCTACCGCCTGCTGCGCGAACGCGGCGTCATCGAGACCGCGGGCCGCCGCGGCAGCCGGATCCGCCCCCGCCCTGCCACCACCCCCCGCGACGAAGTCCGGTTGCCCGTCCCGCCCGGCGCCCGCGACCTCTCGGCCGGCAACCCCGACCCGGCCCTGCTGCCCCCGCTCGGCCCCGCCCTCGCCGCCGCCGCGGCCGGCCCCACCGTCCTGTACGGCCACCCCGTCGCCGAGCCCGGACTCCTCGACGGATTCCGCGCCGAGTTCCGCGCCGACGGCTCCCCGGACGGCGAACTCGCCGTCTGCTCCGGCGCCCTGGACAGCATCGGCCGGGTGCTGTCCGCCACCCTGCGCACCGGCGACACCGTCGCCGTCGAGGACCCGGGCTGGGGCTCCGTCCTCGACCTGGTCCCCGCGCTCGGGCTGCGCACCGCCCCCGTCGCCGTCGACGACGAAGGCCCGCTGCCGCACGCCGTCGCCCACGCCCTGGACGCCGGCGCCCGCGCCCTGGTGGTCACCAGCCGCGCCCAGAACCCCACCGGCGCCGCCCTCACCCCGGCCCGCGCCGCCGCCCTGCGCACCGTGCTCGCCGCCCGGCCGCGCACCGTGCTGATCGAGGACGACCACGGCCACGGCATGGTCGACCAGCCTTTTCAGTCGCTCGCCTCCGACGGCCGCGGCGGCACCACCGTCACCCACTGGGCGCTGGTCCGCTCCGCCGCCAAGGCCCTCGGCCCCGACCTGCGGGTCGCCGTCCTCACCGGCGACGCCGACACCGTCGCCCGGGTCCTCGGCCGCCAGCGCCTGGACGCCGGCTGGGTCAGCCACCTGCTGCAGCGCGCCGTCCTCGAACTGCGCCGCACCGACGCCGCGCCCGCCGCCACCGTCGCCGCCGCCTACCGGGCCCGCCGCGACGCGCTGCTCACCGCGCTCGCCGCGCACGGCGTCCGGGCGCACGGCGAGAGCGGCGTCAACGTCTGGGTGCCCGTCCCCGACGAGACCGCCGCGGTCGCCGCCCTGCTGCACCGCGGCTGGGTGGTCGCCCCCGGCGCCCGGTTCCGCCTCGCCTCCCCGCCCGCCGTGCGGATCGGGATCGCCGGCCTCGACCCCGCCGAGGCGCCCGCCCTCGCCGCCGCGATCGCCGCCGCCCTCGGCACCCCGGGCCACGGCTCCCGGGTCACCTGATGCGGATCCGCCTGGGCGCCCTGCACCCCGGGCCGCCCCTGCTCGCCGAGGCGGACACGCCGTACGGCCGGGCCGTCGCCCGCTGGCGCGGCGGCCCGGCCGACCCGCCCGGCGACCGCACCGTCGAATGGACCGTCGACGAGGACCGCGCCGCCGTCCGGCCCGCCGACCGGCCCGGCCCGGAGGTCCGCGCCGAGGGCGAACTGCTCGTCCTGATCGGCGACTTCGACGGCGACGGGGTGCTGCGGCTGGGCGACACGCCGATCCTGCTGGACCTGCCCGGCCGCCCGCCCGGCCCGCTGGAGCTGACCGTCCCCCGGGAGCACGTCGAGCTCCACCCGTACGACGTGTGAGGAGCCCCCCGCCCGGAGGTCCGGGCGGGGGCTCCTCACACGTCGCGGGGGCGTCAGCCCTTGGCCAGCAGGGCCTGGGCGTGTTCGCGGACCTGGTCGCGGGACAGGTACGCGTCGGTGTACTCGAAGTCCCGCAGGCGGGCGGGCTGGCGGGCCAGGAAGCCGGTGCGGACGAAGTCGTCGCCGGCGGTGGCGTTCAGCAGCCAGTTCGCCGTGGTGCGGTACTTCGCGCTGTTGGTCCGCATCGCCATCACGTGGTAGCCGCGCGCCACCAACTGGGCGGGCATGCCGTGCAGTTCCACGCCCAGCGGCTTGGACACCGCGTCCTTGCCGCCGAGGTCGACGACCAGGCCGAGGTCCTTGTGGAAGTACGGCTGCAGCGGCTGGTTGCGCAGCGCCGCCACCAGGTTCTCCGCCAGCCGCTTGCCCTGCCGGGCCGAGTGCTGCGCGGTCGGCGGGCACACCGCGCCGTCGCCCTTGGCGAGGTCCGGCACCGCCGCGGCGTCGCCGAGCGCGAACACGCCCTCGAACTGCGGCACCCGCATCTCGGCGGTCACCGCGAGCCGCCCGCGCACCGTCTCCGCGTCCAGCGTGCCGATCAGCGGCGACGCGGCCACGCCGGCCGTCCAGATCAGCGTCCGGCACGGCAGCGTCCGGCCGTCGGTGAACTTCACCGTCTCCGCGCCGACCTCCGCGACCGACACGCCCAGCGACACGTCCACGCCGCGGTTGCGGAGGATCTCCATCGCGGTCTGCCCGAGCTTGTCGCCCAGCTCCGGCATCAACTTCGGGGCGATGTCGATCAGGTGCCACTTGATCAGGTCCGGGTCCAGCCGCGGGTAGCGCTTGATCGCCGCCGTGGTCAGCCGCTGCAGGCAGGCCGCGGTCTCGGTGCCCGCGTACCCGCCGCCGACCACCACGAACTGCAGCCGCGAGGCCCGCTCGTTCTCGTCCATCGACGCGGACGCCAGGTCCAGCTGGGCGATCACGTGGTCGCGGATGTACGTCGCCTCGGCGAGCGTCTTCATGCCGCGCGCGTAGTCCGGCAGGCCCGGGATGTCGAAGGTCCGGGTGACGCTGCCCGGCGCCAGCACCAGGTAGTCGTACTTCTCCGCCACCACCTCGTCGGTGATCTTGCGGACCACGGCGACCTTCGAGCGCGGATCGATGCCGATCGCCCCGCCCGGGACGATGTGGGTGCGCCGCAGCGTGCGCCGCAGCGAGATCGCCACCGACTGCGGGGTCAGCACCCCGGCCGCGACGTGCGGCAGCAGCGGCAGGTACAGCTGGTAACTGAACGGCGTGACCAGGTAGATCTCCGCCTCGGAAGGGGCGAGCTTGCGCTCCAGGCGGCGCGCGCACTCCAACCCGGCGAAGCCGCCGCCGATGATCAGGATCCGAGGTCGTTCCATCGTTCATCCCCTACGTTGCGAGTCCGGTGACGAGTCCGTGAAGCAGCAAGGACGACTGCTGGCCACACTCGCACGGGGTAACGGAGAGTGCATCCGGAAGAGACCGATAGGCTGTCGGGATGCTCTCCGAGGTGACGGCCGTCCGCTACGCGACGCCGCTGCGCGAAGGCGGCTCGATGCCAGGCCTGATCGAGGCCGACGACCGCCGGCTGTACGTCCTGAAGTGGGTCGGCGCGGCCCAGGGCCGCAAGGCGCTGGTCGCCGAGGTGCTGGCCGGCGAACTCGGCCGCCGGCTCGGCCTGCCGGTGCCCGAACTCGCCCTGGTCGACCTCGACCCGGTGCTCGCCCGCAGCGAGCCCGAGGTGCAGATCCAGGACCAGATGCGGGCCAGCGGCGGCGCCAACCTGGGCATGGCGTACGTCTCCGGGGCGCTGAACTTCGACCCGCTGTGCTTCGAGGTGGACGCCGACACCGCCGCCCGGGTGCTCTGGTTCGACGCCCTGATCGGCAACGTCGACCGGTCCTGGCGCAACCCCAACCTGCTGGTCGCCACCGGCGGCCTGCGGCTCATCGACCACGGCGCCAGCCTGATCTTCCACCACAGCTGGTCGCGCGCCGAGGCCTGGCGCCGCAAGCCCTACGACGCCGGCGACCACGCCCTGCGGCACGCCGTCCGGCACCTGCCGGAGGTCGACGCCGAACTCGCTGCGCTGGCCGGGGCCGCGCTGCCCGCCGCCGTCGCCGCGATCCCCGACGTGTGGCTCGCCGACGAGCCCGGCTTCGACACGCCCGACGCCGTCCGCGCCGCCTACACCGCGCAGCTCACCGCCCGCCTGGCCGGGCCCCGCGACTGGCTCCCGGAGGTGGCCGCCTGATGGACCCGCACGACCAGCACCCCAAGGACTACGAGTACGCGGTGATCCGTGCCGTCCCCCGTGTCGAGCGCGGCGAATGCGTCAACATCGGCGTCCTGCTGTACTGCCGCGACTCCGGCTACCTCGGCGCCCGCACCCACCTCGACCAGGGCCGGCTGCTGGCCCTCGACCCGGTCGCCGACGTGGTCGGCGTGCGGCGCGCGCTGCGCGGCATCGAGGCGGTCTGCGAGGGCGGCGACGCCGCCGGGCCGGCCGCCGCCGACAGCCCCGGGCAGCGCTTCCGCTGGCTCACCGCCCCGCGCAGCGCCGTCGTCCAGCCCGGCCCCGTGCACACCGGACTGACCGCCGACCCGGACGCGGAACTCCACCACCTCTTCGACCGTCTGGTGCTGTAGCACTCCGCACCGCACCCGGCCGAGGGGCCCCTTCCACCGGATCTCCCGATTACTTGCCCCACTCAATACTGGAGGCACTGAAACGATGGGCGTACCCTGACCGCCATGGGCAGCACCACAGGCACCGGCACCGCACCCTCCACCACCGAACTGATGGAGCAGGTCGCGGAGGTCGGCACGGCCTACTTCCAGGACTTCGCCGCCGCCGCGGCCCGGCACGGCCTCAACTCCTCACAGGCCAAAGCACTCAAAGCCGTCCTCGAACCCGTCCCGATGCGCGCCCTCGCCGGACGCCTCGGCTGCGACGCCTCCAACGTCACCGGCATCGTCGACCGCCTCGAAGCACTCGGCTACGCCCACCGCGAGGCCGCCGCCGCCGACCGCCGCGTCAAGATCGTCACCATCACCGACGACGGCCGCACCGTCCTCGACCGGATCCGCGACGACATGACCCGCGCCCGCCAGGCCTTCGACAGCCTCGACGCCGACCAACGCGCCGCCCTGTCCCGGCTCTGCCAACAGGTCCTGCCGCTGCTCCGCCCCTGACTGTCCGTCGGATGCCCTACGCTCACCGGATGCACCAGGCGAACGGATGGACCTCGACCGGGCTGCGCTGGCACGACGGCACGCCCCGGCTCACCGCCACCGACGGCACCACCCGCCACGACCGGCCGCTCGGCGACGGGCTCCCCGTCGCCTGGCGGATCGCCGGCCCCCGCCGCTGCACCGGCGCCGGCACCGCCCGCGGCCACCGGCCCTGCCCGCACCGCGCCGTCATCGAACCCGACGGCACCACCACCCAGTGCCCCACCTGCCAGAGCGCCGACCGCGGCCTGCAACTCGCCCGCGACCGGATCCTCGACGACGGCCGCAGCTACCGCCTCTACCTCGCCTGGTTCGGCCCGGGCCTGCTCAAGGTCGGCCTCACCGCCGAGGAGCGCGGCACCGTCCGCCTGCTCGAACAGGCCGCCCTCACCTGGACGTTCCTCGCGCACGGCCCGCTGCCCGCCGTCCGCCGCGCCGAACTCGCCGTCGCCCGGGCCCGACTGGCCCGCGAACGGATCCCCGCCGCCGCCAAGTACCCCGCCTGGTGGACGCTGCCCGCCGCAGCCGACCGGCACGCCGAACTCGCCGCCGGCCGCACCCGCGCCCTCGAACTCCTCGCCGGGGACCCCGTCACGCTGCTGCCCGACCACCCCGTCACCGACCAGGTCGAGCTGTACGGCCTCACCGACGGCGCCCCCGACCAGTACCAGCAGGTCAAGGCGCTCAGCGACGGCGCCCGGCTGACCGGACGGCTGCGCCGCCCGATCGGCGGCCACCTCTTCCTCGACCCGCCCGCCGGCCCCCCGCTGCTGCTCGACACCCGCCTGCTCACCGGCTGGACCCTGCACGCCGAGGACGCCGACGGCTGCCACGGGCTCACCCTGCTGCCCCGGGCCCGCCCCGCGGCCGAGCAGGACACCCTGTTCTGACGGCCCGTCAGCCCTTCCGGCGGGCCTCCTGCTTGCCGCGCGCGCCCACCGCCGCCAACGCCAGGTCCTGCGCCTGCGACTTCAGGTTCTTGTAGCCGTACCCGCGGTCCGTCAGCCACAGCTCCGCCGCCGTCTCCGCGCGCACCGACGCCGCCACCACGTCCTCCTCCGCCTCCCCGTGCTCCAGGAACCGGAAGGTGAAGAACGGACGGGCCGACAGGTCGTACGTCAGGTGCCCCTCCTCGGTGAACCGCGCGTGCAGCACGTCGTGCTCGGCCGCCGCGGCGGTCAGCTCGGCGTGCTGCTCGGGGGTGAGCGCGTCGAAGGAGCCGCGCACCATGATCCGGAACGTACGAGTCGTCATGGCGGGACCCTAACCCGGCCGGCCCGTCCCGATCACCCCGATTTCGGCACCCCCGCGAACGCCGCCCGCAGCGGCTCCGGCAGCGGCCCGTGGTGAGCCACCGTCAGCCGGCGGGTCGCCCGGGTCAGCGCCACGTACAGGTCGTGGCCGCCGCGCGGGGACTGCGCCAGGATCGCCGCCGGATCGGCCACCACCACCGCGTCGAACTCCAGCCCCTTGCACTGCGCCGCAGTCAGCGCCCCCAGGTGCGCCAGCTCCGCCAGCCGGGAGTCCGGCACCACCAGGCCCGTGGTGCCCGGCCCGTCCGGCGCCAGCAGGGCCGGCAGCTGCGCCGGGTAGTCCGCGACGGCGACCGCCCGCGGCGGCTCCCCGGCCGCCCGCACCGACTCGGGCGCCCGCGCCGCCGGATCGACGGCCGCCAGCAGCGCCGCCGCCACCGCCATGATCGGCGCCGGGGTGCGGTAGTTGACGGTCAGCCGCTCCTCCCGCCAGCGGGTGCCCAGGTAGCGGCCCAGCATCTCCTGCCAGTCGCGGGCGCCCGCCGCCGACGAGGTCTGCGCCAGATCTCCCACCACCGTCAGCGAACGGGTCGGGATCCGCCGCATCACCATCCGCCAGGCCAGCGCCGACAGCTCCTGCGCCTCGTCCACCACCACGTGCCCGAACGTCCACTCCCGGTCCGCCGCCGCCCGCTCCGCCGTCGACCGGTACGGCCCGTCGTCGGCGTGCCGCTCCGCCAGCGCCGCCGCGTCCAACTCGCCCTCCTGGCCGGTCACCTGGAGCACGCCCCGGGCGTAGTGCTCGGCCTCGGCGCGGGCCCGGCCGTGCTCGGCGGCGGCCCGGCGCCGCTCCGCGCCGTCGCTGCCGAGCAGTTCGGCGGCCTCGTCCAGCAGCGGCACGTCCTCCACCGTCCAGGGCGCGCCCGCGGCGCGGCGCAGCGCGGCGCGTTCGGCGGGGGTCAGGGACGGGGCGAGGCGGTCGGGGTCGGCGAGCAGCGACTCGACCAGCCGATGCGGCGTCAGCAGCGGCCACAGTGCGTCCAGGGCGGCCCGGACCTCCGGTTCGGCCCACAGCTCGCCGGGCGCGTACCGGGCCTCCTCCTCGTCCCACGGGCGGCCGATCGCGTCGGCGCGGGCGCGGGCCAGGCCGCGCAGGGCGGTGCGCAGGAACTCGGCGCGGGCCGCGTTGTGCGGCAGCCGCAGGCCGCGGGCGCGTTCGCGGGCGGCGGCCAGCAGCCGGCGGGGGAGCGGCAGGTCGAGCGCGGCGAGCAGGCCGTCCCCGGCGGGCAGCCGCTGGTGCAGGCGCACCGCCTCGGCGAGGACCTCCGCCATCCGCGGCGAGCCCTTCAAGGCAGCGGTCTCCGGCCGGTCGGCGTCGACCGCGCGCACGCCCGGGAACAGCTCGCCGGGGGTGCGCAGCAGCACCTCGGTCTCGCCGAGCGACGGCAGCACCTGCTCGATGTAGCGCAGGAACGCCGGGTTCGGGCCGATCACCAGCACGCCGCGCCGCTCCAGCACCTCCCGGTGGGTGTACAGCAGGTACGCGGCCCGGTGCAGCGCGGCCACCGTCTTGCCGGTGCCGGGGCCGCCGTGCACCACCACCGCGCCGTGCAGGCCCGAGCGGATCACCCGGTCCTGCTCGGCCTGGATGGTGGCGACCACCTCGCGCATCCGCCCGGTCCTGGCCCGGCGCAGCTCGGCGAGCAGCGCGGCCTCGCCGACCAGGGTGCGGCGGCCGTCGGCGTCCAGCGCGTCCAGGTCGAACGCCTCGTCGTCCAGGCCGACCACCTGCCGCTGCCGGGTGCGCAGGTGGCGGCGGCGGAGCAGGCCGGCCGGGTCGGCGGCGCTCGCGGTGTAGAACGGGCGGGCGGCCGGGGCGCGCCAGTCCAGCAGCAGGGGTTCGAACTCGTCGTCGAGCAGGCCGATCCGGCCGATGTGGCGGACGGCGCCGTCGCGGCCGTCGATCCGTCCGAAGCACAGGCCGCGTTCGACGGCGGTGAGCCGGGCCAGGCGGCGGGTGCGTTCGGCGAGCACCACCTCCCGCTCCAGCCGGGCCTGCCGGGTGCCGCCCGGCCCGGCGGGCGCGGCGGCGGCCTGTTCCCACGCGGTGCGGGCCTGTTCGCGGGCGGCGTCCAGCCGGGCGTACAGCTCTGTCAACCGGTGCTGCTCGGTGCGGAGTTCGGCTGCCAGGACGGCGTCGCTTGCCATCTCTTCGGTCAACGTGATATCCTTGGCCTGAGGGACTTGTAAGGTGGAGCGGCTGGGCATGTGCAATCGACCATGCTACCCGTCCGCCCGGCGGAGGCGCTGCATTCCCGCCTGACCTCGACTGTTAGGCTTGCGAAGCGTGAGCGCGAAGCCCAAGATCCCCAATGTCCTGGCCTCCCGGTACGCCTCGGCGACCCTGGCCCAGCTGTGGTCCCCCGAGCACAAGGTGGTGCTGGAGCGCCACCTGTGGCTCGCCGTCCTGAAGGCCCAGCGGGACCTCGGCATCGAGGTGCCGCCCACCGCGATCGCCGACTACGAGCGCGTCGTCGACCAGGTCGACCTGGCGTCCATCGCCGCCCGCGAGAAGGTCACCCGGCACGACGTGAAGGCCCGCATCGAGGAGTTCTCCGAACTCGCCGGGCACGAGCAGATCCACAAGGGCATGACCTCGCGCGACCTCACCGAGAACGTCGAGCAGCTGCAGATCCGCCAGTCGCTGGAGCACGTCCGCGACCGCACGGTGGCCGTCCTGGTCCGCCTCGGCCGCCTCTCCGCCCAGTACGGCGAGCTGGTCATGGCCGGCCGTTCGCACAACGTCGCCGCCCAGGCCACCACCCTCGGCAAGCGTTTCGCGACCGCCGCCGACGAGGTCCTGGTCGCCTTCGCCCGCCTGGAAGACCTGATCGCCCGCTACCCGCTGCGTGGCGTCAAGGGCCCGGTCGGCACCTCGCAGGACATGCTCGACCTGCTGGGCGGCGACGCCGAGAAGCTCGCCGAGCTGGAGCGCCGGGTGGCCGGCCACCTCGGCTTCGAGAACGTCTTCACCTCGGTCGGCCAGGTCTACCCGCGCTCGCTCGACTACGACGTGGTCTCCACCCTGGTCCAGCTCTCCGCCGGTCCGTCCAGCATCGCCAAGACCATCCGCCTGATGGCCGGTCACGAGCTGGTCACCGAGGGCTTCAAGGCCGGCCAGGTCGGCTCCTCGGCGATGCCGCACAAGATGAACACCCGCTCCTGCGAGCGCGTCAACGGCCTCGCCGTCATCCTGCGCGGCTACGCCTCGATGACCGCCGAGCTCGGCGGCGACCAGTGGAACGAGGGCGACGTCTCCTGCTCCGTGGTCCGCCGGGTCGCGCTGCCGGACGCGTTCTTCGCCTTCGACGGCCTGCTGGAGACCTTCCTGACCGTCCTCGACGAGTTCGGCGCCTTCCCCGCCGTCATCGAGGCCGAGCTCGACCGCTACCTGCCGTTCCTGGCCACCACCAAGGTCCTGATGGCCGCGGTGCGGGCCGGCGTCGGCCGGGAGACCGCGCACGAGGTCATCAAGGAGCACGCCGTCGCCGCCGCGCTCGCCATGCGCGAGGGCGCCCGCGAGAACACCCTGGTGCCGGCCCTCGCCGCCGACGCCCGGATCCCGCTGGACCGCGACGCGATCGATGCGCTGCTCGCCGACCGCCTCTCCTTCACCGGCGCGGCCGCCGCCCAGGTCGGCGAGCTCGTCCGCCGGATCGAGGCCGTCGCCGCCGCCCACCCGGAGGCCGCCAAGTACGCCCCGGGCGACATCCTCTGACGGCTCGCACGCCCAACTGCCCGCTCCCGGCGTCGAGTCGGGGGCGGGCAGTGTGCTGCGGAGGCCTCTTGGCAACGGTCGTCGAGGAGTCGTAGGGTCAGGAAGCGGCCGCGCAGTGCGAGCGATCGGCCACATTCGGAGCGGGGGACGGAGCGTTCCGGTCCGATAGCGCGACCTGGCCGACATCCGGCCGGGGCGGTTGCCCGATTCCCTCGGCGGGCAGGTAAGTTACGCCTTGCACGTGCATCTGATGCCTGGTCAGACGAAACGGGGGAATGTCTGGTGGGCCGATCTCAGTGTCCTGAGCCGTGCGTTCGCGCCGAAGCCGGCGAATCCGTCGCACCACCCGTCCGTACGGGCGTGGCCGCATGACCGCCGGGCAGGTCCGACGCCGGGGGGACGGCACACTACACGCACCCGGTGCGCGATGGGGGCAAACGGCCGGAATCGGTGCCCGGGCACGCCGCTTGAAGGGTAGACAGAACATGTCCGTCATGACGTCGACAACGGAGACGCCGGCGGAGGTCTCGAACCCGCGCGGGGAGTCAGCGATGCGACCGACGAAGCCGACGCAGTCAACGGAGCCGACGCCCGGGGCCCTCGCGGCCGGGACGCAGGTGCCCGGCAGTGCCGTGGTGGGCTACCTCGGAGCGCTCGGCACGCTCGACCTGCTGGTGTCCGGCGTGCTCGCCCGGGTCCTCACCGGGACGACCGCCGGGGCCGCGACGGTGGCCGTGTTCCTCGCCTTCTTCGTCCCGCTCGGGGTCGCGTCGGTGCTCAGCGCGGACCGGGTGCTGGTGTCGATGGTGCAGCGCCACGGGCGGTGAGCCGGCCCGGCGTCCGGCTCAACGGCCCCGGCGGGAACGGTTGT
This sequence comes from Kitasatospora sp. NPDC059646, assembly GCF_042734615.1. Lineage (NCBI taxonomy): Bacteria > Bacillati > Actinomycetota > Actinomycetes > Kitasatosporales > Streptomycetaceae > Kitasatospora > Kitasatospora sp. NPDC059646. Next base: position 48,621 of record NZ_JBHWDS010000001.1, on the reverse strand, counting down.
TGCGGGGCGCCCGGGGCCGTGCCGGGACATCGTCCTGCCCGCGCCGGCGACGGTTCGCCCGGGCGGTGCGGAGCATGCCCCACCCGCCGAACAGCACGGCGCCGGCACCGCCCGCGGAGGCGAGCGGGACGTTGTGGAGCACCAGGCCGGTGACGACCACCGCGGCGACCAGGGCGCCCAGCACGGCGGCGACCACCAGGATGAAGCGGAAGGTGTCGCCGGTGTCCCGGGAGACCTCCCGCAGCAGGGTGACCTGGCGGTCGGCGAACGCCCAGAAGCCGTAGCCCACCTGCTCGGGCGGGACGGGCGCCAGCGGCTCGGACTCACGGCGGGCCGGCGGCGCGGGCTGCGGCTGCGGCTCCTTCCCGCGCTGCCGCTCCGACGGCGCGGGGCGGTTCCCGGCACCGGGCTCGCCGACGGTCCCGGTCGTGCTGCCGGGCGCGGGCCGACGGCGAGTACGGGGCTCGGGGGCCGACGGGGCGTCCTGCGGCGCCGGGGCGGGCTGTGCGTTCCGGCCGGACCGGTCCCGCTCGCGCGGCTGGCGCGGGACGCGGGGCGCCGGCGTGTCCGGCCGGCCGGCGGCGGACGGCTCCGGAGACGGAGGCTCGGTGGCACTGGTGGTCACGGGCGGGGGTCTCGCTTCGCGCTATGCGAGCCGACGGGCGGCCGGCTCGGGTCAGGAGCTGAATGACGGGGGCGCCGGGACCGCTGGTCGATCCCGGCCGGACCCCGAAGGAGAGCCGCCGTGCGGTGGCGTCCCCCGGGCGGGAGCGGCACGGCCACCGGCCGCACCCCTTCCAGCAACGGCCGGAGACGGCCAAGGATCCCGCCGCCGGCCGCATCTCGGTGCCGTCTCACTAGCGCCACTGGGTCGGACCGGCACCCTCGGTGGTGCCCGCCCGGCCCTTCGTCCCCGCCTTCGTCGTCGCGCCCGGAGAGAGAGCCTCCGGTGTCCTGCCACCTCAGCGCCGCCCTGCGCGGCTCGGACCGAGCCGCGGGGAGCGGGTGCTACCTTACCGTCAACGCGCCGCAACTGCCCGTAACCCGTTCGGACGCGCCGCGCGTGACCGGAGTCTAGCCCCTGGCCCCGACTCCGGCACCTGTCGGCTAGCGCCCGAACTGACGGGCCGTCAAGCACGATCAGGTGAAGATCCGTGTCACGTCCGGAAGTTGACGCACCTGGAGGGCAGGGCTCCGGTTCGGGGCGGTTCCGGTCCACGCGCGGTCCACCGCGGTGTCAGGCCGGCCGGCCGGAACTCGCAGACCCCTCGTCCGGGTGAATCGGGGGCGAGGTGGGGGCGCAGTACCAGTCGCAGTCGGGTTCGGCGATCGGGTGGGGCGGGGCGAGGGCGTCCGCGCGGATGGTGGTGAAGGCGAGGACGGCACCGGCGGCGAGCAGGCCGGCGCAGATCAGCATGGACGTGCGGAAAGCGCTGTCCACCTCGGCCGGGATCCGGTACGCGTCACCGCTCAGCCCCGCCAGCGGGGGGATCGCGGCGACCGCGAACAGGCCCGCGGCGCGGGCGGCCGCGTTGTTCACCCCCGAGGCGATGCCCGCGCGGCGGACGTCGACCGCGGCCAGGACGGTCGCGGTGAGCGGCGCCACCAGCAGCGTCATGCCGGCGCCCTGGACGGTCACCGCGGGCAGCACGTCCAGCCAGTAGTTCGCGTCCGGGCCGATCCGCAGCATCAGCAGCACCCCGGCGGCGACCAGCAGCGGCCCCAGCGTCAGCGGCAGCCGGGGCCCGACCGCCCGGCCGAACTGCCCGGCCCGCCCCGAGAACAGCAGCATCAGCACGGTGATCGGCACCAGCGCCACGCCGGAGAGCAGCGGCGTGAACCCGGCGACGATCTGCAACTGCACCGTCAGCAGCAGGAACACCCCGCTGAACGCCGCGTACACGCACAGGGTGACCAGGTTGACCGCCGTGAACAGCCGGGAGCGGAACAGCGACAGCGGCAGCATCGGATTCGGCGACCGGTGCTCGACCAGGACGAACGCCGCCGTGAGCGCGAGGCCCGCCAGCCCCGCGACGACCGCCCCCGGGGTGAGGCCGGAGCCCGCCTCGGTCAGCGCGTACGTGATGCCGGCCAGGGCGAGCGCGGCGAGCAGCGCGCCCAGCACGTCGAACCGCCCCTGCTCGTCCGGGTCGCGGCTCTCCGGGACGTGACGGGCCGTCACCCCGACGACCAGCGCCGCCAGCGGCAGGTTCAACAGGAAGATCCACCGCCAGCCCGGACCGTCCACCAGCCAGCCGCCGAGGAACGGCCCGACGGCCGCCGCCACACCGCCCAGCCCCGACCAGGCGCCGACCGCGCCCGCCCGGTCGTCCTCGTGGAACACCGCCTGGAGCATCGCCAGCGAACCCGGCGTCAGCAGCGCGCCGCCGATGCCCTGGAGCGCCCGCGCGAGGATCAGCACCTCGACGTTCGGGGCCGCCGCGCAGCCCGCCGACGCGACGGCGAACCAGCACACCCCGACCAGGAACACCCGGCGCCGGCCGTACCGGTCGCCGAGCGAGCCGCCCAGCAGGATCAGCGCGGCCAGCGTCAGCATGTACGCGTTGATCGTCCACTGCAGCGAGGCCAGGCTCGCGCCCAGGTCCTCGCCGATCCGCGGCAGCGCGACGTTCACCACCGTCCCGTCGAGCATCGCCATCCCGGACCCGAGCGCCGTCGCCGCAACGACCCACCGCCCGCGCCCGGTCCCCAGCCGGATCGCACCGGCCGCCACATCCGCATCGCTCACATCCCGATCCTCCGTCAGGAACCCCCTCCCGCCCACCCCGCCACGCCCTGCGGGCCCCCGCACCGCGTAGTTGGTCCGAGCCCCCGCCGCACCGGGCGCGGAGGCGCCCGATGGAAGGATGAGGTCATGGAGACAGGCAATCGGAGGCTGACGGCCGATGTGATCGCGGCACTGACGTACTGGCCCGGAGTCGTCGGGGGAGAGCGGGAGGACCCGCCGGACGTGACGGCGGCCCTGCTCCCGTTCTTCAACGGTCTTCTGCAGGAGCTTCCCTGGTGGAATGCCGATTGGTCGGTGACCCTCGTCGAGTCGGCCCACCCCCATGAGGTGGGGAGCGACCGCCATGGCCGCGCGGCGAGGTTCACCGAGGTGTCCGTGCCGGCGTGGTCCTCGGCCCGGCCGTCGCCCCGGCCGGGCAGACGGAGCCGCACCCGTTCGCGCGGGTTCTCACCGACCTGATGGCCGAGCGCGGAATTCCGTACCGGGACACGGCGACGGGAGCCGGGTTGTCGATGGCCACCATCCGCATGCTCCAGGCCGGCAGGCTCAACCCGAGCCCGCTCCTCGTGCGACCGATCGCGGAGGTGCTGGGCATGTCCGAGGCTGACGTCGCGATCATTGCCGGAGTCGGCGGCGGGGGTGCCCGGTAAGGGGGAGGGTCAGGGGAGGAGGGAGGCGCGGCGCCAGGGGGTGGTGGTGGCGGGGGTGAGGATGCCGAGGTCGGTGAAGAAGTCGAGGGCCTTGCGGGACCAGTCGATGCGGGCCTGGCGCCAGTGGGGGTTGGCGGCGGCGGCGCGGCGGGCTTCGGCGGGGTCGAGGCCGGCGAGGGCGTAGACGCGGGGGTGGACGAGTTCGGCGACGGCGTGGCGGGCGAGCTGGGCGAGGGCGCGGCGGAAGACCGCGCGGCGGGCCGGGGTCATGGCGGCCCAGCGGCGCTCGAGTTCGGGTTTGGCGTAGCCGATGTGGCGGGCCTCCTCGACGACGTGGATGCGGGCGACGGAGCGGGCCAGCGGCTGGAGGCTCTCGTCGCGGATCATCTCGCGCTGCATGGCGTCGGTGAACTCCTCGACGAATATCGCGCCGGCGAAGGTCATGGTGGTGTCGTTGAGCAGGAAGTGCAGCCGCCCCAGGAGGTCGGCGCGCCGGGTGGGGCGGGCGGACGGGTAGCCGGTGGCGGTGATGTAGCGGGCGAACATGGTGGAGTGCCGGCACTCGTCCGCGACCTCGGTGAGCGCGTACTGGGCGTGCCCGGTGGTCAGGTCGTTGGCGTAGACGTGCCGGATCAGGCCTTCCATCAGGACCAGTTCGAACCAGATGCCGGCGGCGGTGGTGGAGGCGAACTGGTGGACGCTCAGCCGGGCGCGCTGCCGTTCGTCGAGGCGGTCCCAGAGCGGGGTGCCGTAGAGGGCGACGCGGTGCGCGGGGAGCGCGTAGTGGTCGGGGTCGATCGGGGCGGACCAGTCGATCTCGGTGAGCGGGTCGTAGGAGTGCTTGGCGGAGGCGCGCAGCAGGCGGGCCGCGTTGAGTTCGCGGTCGGCGTTGCGCTGCTGGGCGGGCGTCCCGGTGGGGGTCGGGGTGGCGGGCATCGGCGGACTCCGGTGGGGGTGGCGGCGGCGGGGACTCCAGGAGGAGTAAACCAATGAGACGAAGTGTCAACAAGGGGTCGGGCCGGATCACCGGCCCCGGACGGCACCGCCGGGATCCGGCGGCCGTCCGGCGGTGGCCCGCATGCGGCCGGCCGCGGCCCCGCGCAGACTGGCCGCATGGATCCGGTCACCGCCCTGGAACGCATCGCCTTCCTGCTGGAGCGTGAACTCGCCTCCCCGTACCGGGTCAAGGCGTTCCGCACCGCCGCCGAAGCCGCCGCCCACCTGCCCGCGGGCCCGGTCGACGCCGCCACCGCCGAACGCCTCCCGGGCGTCGGCCCCGTCACCGCCCGGGTGATCGCGGACGCCACGGCGGGCCGCACCCCGCAGTACCTGGTGGAGACCGAGGCCCGGGTGGCGGCCGCCGAACCCAGGCCGTCCACGCCCGCGCTGCGGCTGCGCGAGAAGCTCCAGGGCGACTGCCACCTGCACTCGGACTGGTCCGACGGCGGCGCGCCGATCGAGCTGATGGCCCGCACCGCCCGCGACCTCGGTCACCACTGGGCCGTCCTCACCGACCACTCGCCGCGGCTGACCGTCGCCAACGGCCTGAGCGCCGAGCGGCTGCGCGAGCAGATCGACCTGGTCGACGAGCTGAACGGCCGGCTCGCCCCGTTCCGGCTGCTCACCGGCATCGAGTGCGACATCCTCGACGACGGCTCGCTCGACCAGGACGAGGAACTGCTCGGCCGGCTGGACGTGGTGGTCGCCTCGGTGCACTCCAAGCTGCGGATGGAGCGCGCGGCGATGACCCGCCGGATGCTGGCCGCCGTCCGCAACCCGCTGGTCGACGTGCTCGGCCACTGCACGGGGCGGCGGCTCGGCGGGAAGCCCCGCCCGGAGTCCGAGTTCGACGCGGAGGCGGTCTTCGCCGCGTGCCGGGAGCACGACACGGCGGTCGAGATCAACTGCCGCCCGGACCGCCAGGACCCGCCGGACGACCTGCTCACCCTGGCCGCCGACCTCGGCTGCCTGTTCGCGATCGACACCGACGCGCACGCCCCGGGCCAGCTGGACTGGCAGCAGAGCGGCTGCGAACGGGCCGCCGCCCGCGGCCTGGACGCCGAGCGGATCATCACCGCCTGGTCGGCCGACCACCTGCTGGCCTGGGCCGCCGCCCGCTGACCCGCCCGCCGGAACCCGCCTCGGCGACCGCGTTGTCCGACGGCCGCGCTACGCTGCCCGGATGACGGAAGATCAACCGAAGGTTGCACACGCGGACAGCACGATCCGGCCGACGGCGTTCCACGCCGCCCCGGGCACGGAGGAATGGCGGGTCCTGGGGGAGGGCGCCTGCGCGTTCTACCGCACCGGGTCCTTCGCCGACGGGGCCCGGCTGGTGGCCGCGATCGCCACCGCCGTCGAGGGGCTCGGCGCGCCCGACGTGGACGTGCGGCCCGAGGGCGTCACCGTCCGGCTGATCGCGGCCGGCGAGGAGTACTACGGGCTGACGGAGCGTCACATCGAGCTGGCTCGCCGGATCTCCGCGGCCGCCCGCGAGCTGGGCGCCGCCGCCGAGCCGCACGCCGTGCAGACCGTGCAGGTCACCGTGGACGCCCTGGAGCGGCCCGCCGTGGTGGCGTTCTGGCGGGCCCTGCTCGGCTACCGCGACCGGGCCGGCAGCCCGGAGGACCTGATCGACCCGGCCCGCCGCGGCGCGCCGTTCTACTTCCAGCAGATGGACGAGCCCCGCCCGCAGCGCAACCGCGTGCACGTGGACGTGTGGGTGCCGCACGACGTCGCCGAGCAGCGGGTCGCCGCCGCGCTGGCCGCCGGCGGCCGACTGGTGACGGACGAGCACGCGCCGGTGCTCTGGGTGCTGGCCGACCCCGAGGGCAACGAGGCCTGCGTCGGCGCGGCGGGCGTGCCGGGCTGACGTGCCGTCAGCGCCCGCTCAGGCCGCCTGGACCAGGCGGGAGCGGAGGCTGTCGAGGGTGTCCTCGCGCAGGCCGAGGCCGGACCGGGCGTAGTTCTCCGGGTCGCCCCAGTGGTCGGCGAGGGTGTTGAGGGAGGCGGCCAGGTACTCGGCGCGGACCGAGAGGATCGCGTCGGCGATCTCCGGGTCGCCGCCCCCGGCGAGGAAACGTTCCAGCAGGGGGGCGTACCGGGCGTGCACCGCCGGGTCCACCGACAGGTACTCGGTGCGTACGGTCTCCTCGTCCGCGCCGAGCAGCAGCAGGATCAGCGCGGCGCCCCAGCCGGTGCGGTCCTTGCCGGCCGTGCAGTGGAACAGCACCGGGCCGCCGCCCCGGTGCGCCAGCGCGGTGAGCACCTGCCGGTAGGCGCGCCGGGCGGCGGTGGAGGTGACGAAGGCGCGGTAGTCCTCGGTCACCGCGAGCGCCGCCCGGCCCCGGCCGAGGGTGCGGTTCGCGGTGGCGGGGTCGGCGAGCGCGGCGGTCAGCGCGGTGGTCACGCCGTTGCCGGCCCGGTCCGCGAGCACGTCGGCGACCAGCAGGTGCGCCCCGCCGGGCACCCGGTCCGGGAAGGCGGCGCGCTCGCCGCCGCTGCGCAGGTCGATCACGGTGCGCACGCCGAGCGCGTCGAACAGCGGGTCGCCGGCCTGGTCGAGCCGGTCCAACTGGCCGGAGCGCAGCGCCAGTCCGGGCCGGACCCGGGAGCCGCCGGGCAGGTCGATGCCGCCGAGATCGCGCAGGTTGGCGACGGTGGCGGAGTCAACGATGTGCGAGTGCTGCATGACGACCTCCCTGCCGGCGGGGCTTGCCAGCACGCTAGGCGCGGCCCGGGCGGGTCGCCCCCGGAGTACCCCCGGGCGGGCGGGCCGCTGCACCGAGCGGCGGAGCGTGCGCCCCTGGACGCACGCCGTGCTGCGCGCGCCCCGTTGATTGACGGGCCGTCAGCGGGCAGGGTGGGCTGCGACCGGCCCGTGGGGGTGGGTGCGGCACCAGGCGCGAGGCAAGGGACGGGAGCCCGAATGGCAGCGAAGATCCTGATCGTCACCGGCGACGCGGCCGAGTCGCTGGAGGTGTTCTACCCGTACCAGCGGCTGCTGGAGGAGGGCTACCAGGTCGACATCGCCGCGCCCGCCAAGAAGACCCTGCAGTTCGTGGTGCACGACTTCGTCCCCGGCTTCGACACCTACACCGAGAAGGCCGGCTACACCTGGCCCGCCGACCTGGCGTTCGCCGACGTGGACCCGGCGCAGTACGTGGCGCTGGTGCTGCCCGGCGGCCGGGCGCCCGAGTACCTGCGCAACGACGCCGAGGTGCAGCGGATCGTCGCGCACTTCGTCGCCGAGGACAAGCCGCTCGCGCAGATCTGCCACGGCCCGCTGATCACCCTGCGGACCGGTTCGATGGCCGGTCGCCGCACCGCCGCCTACCCGGCGCTGGAGCCCGACGTGGAGGCCGGCGGCGCGAGCTTCGTGGACGGCGAGGCGGTGGTCGACGGCACCGTGGTCTCGGCGCGGGCCTGGCCGGACCACCCGGGCTGGATGCGCGCCTTCGTCCAACTGCTGCGCGAGAAGGCCCCGGTGGAGTAGCCCCCGGTTCCGGGGTGTCGCCTTGCCCGCCCCGTCCGGGCGGGCAAGCTGGGGCCATGACGACACACCTCGACGGCCCGGAACTGCTCGCGCTGCACGGCCGGGCCCTGGACCGCTTCGGCCGGCTGGTCCGCGCCGTCCCCGACGACGGCTGGCAGGCCCCCACCCCGTGCACCGACTGGACGGTCCGCCGACTGGTCGGGCACCTGACGTCCGAACAGCTGTGGGTGCCGGACCTGCTGGCCGGCGCGACGGTCGCGGAGATCGGCGACCGCTACGACGGCGACGTGCTCGGCGACGACCCGGTGGCGGCCTGGACGGCCGCGGCCGACGCCGCCCGGGCCGCGTTCGCCGAGCCGGGCGCGCTGCACCGCACCGTCGACCTCTCCTACGGGCGGCGGCGGGCGGACGGCTACGCCCGGGAGATGACCGTGGACGCGATCGTGCACGCCTGGGACCTCGCCCAGGGGATCGGCGCGGACGCCCGGATCGACCCGGCCGCCGCGGACTTCGCGCTCCACGAACTCGGCCCGCAGAGCGGCGCGTTGGCGGCCTCCGGACTGTTCGCGGACGCCGTGCCGGTGCCCGCCGACGCACCCCCGGGGGACCGGCTGCTGGGCCTGGTCGGCCGCGACCCGGCGCACCCGTTCGGCAGGAGGTGACCGGAGGTTGACGGGCGGTCAGGGGCGGGGCCGGATGCCGTCCAGGGCGATGGCGAGGACCTTGGCGCGCTGCGCGTCGTCGGCGAAGGCGACCGAGGCGATGCCGGAGACCAGGCGGAGCAGGTCGTCCATGTCCATGTCGGCGCGGACGTCGCCGGACCGCTGGGCGTGCAGCAGCAGCGGGGTGCCGGCGTCGTACATGGACTGGCGGCAGGCCAGGAAGACGTCGGACTCCTCGCCCTGGAGGGCCTCGCGGATGGCGCGCTTGGTCATCGCGTAGTCGACGAAGCGGTCCAGCCAGGCGGTCAGGGCGTTCCAGGGCGGCTCGCCGGCCAGGCCCTCGGCGACCCGGCCGAGGTCCTGGACCTCGTTGGCGTAGACGGCCTCGAAGAGGTGCCGGCGGGTGGGGAAGTTGCGGTAGAGGGTGCCGATGCCGACGCCGGCGCGGCGGGCGATGTCCTCCAGGGAGGCTTCGGCGCCGTGCTCGGCGAAGGCCTCGCGGGCGGCGGTGAGCAGCGCGTCGAAGTTGCGCGCGGCGTCGGCGCGGCGCGGGCGCTGGGCGGCGAGGTACTCGCCGACGGAGACCTGTTCGGGCACGGGGACCTCGTTTCGACACATCCGGATTGAACCGGAGGCTCACCTCCGCTAATCTGGAGGCATGCCTCGACTTTAGCACCGGGGCCACGGTTCCGGCCTGCCGCCCCGGCGGTGGCGGGCCACCCGTGTCACTTCCGTCACCCGCACCGGCGCCACCGTCGCCGGCCCGGGTCGACCCCACCGGCACCGACCGGTCGCGCCGCGACCGCTCCCTTCCCGCACCACCGCCCGTCCGGGCGGCCGCCTGTCCGTTGCCGCCCGCCCGCAGTGCGCCGCGGCGCGCCCTCGTTCCGTGCGCCGCGACCCGAGTCCCGAGAGGGTTCGATGAACCGCCAGTCCCACCGCCTGACCTTCGGCGTGCTCGCCGCCGGAGCGGGCGTGTTCGCGCTGCTCCAGTCGCTGATCACGCCGGCCCTGCCGATCGTCCAGGAGGCCATGCACACCTCGCAGTCCACCGTGACCTGGGTGATGACCGCCTACCTGCTGTCCGCCTCGGTGTTCACCCCGATCCTCGGCCGGGTCGGCGACCTGGTCGGCAAGAAGCGCACCCTGGTCGCCGCGCTGGTCGCGCTGCTGACGGGGTGTCTGGTCGCCGCGCTCGCCCCCAACATCGCCGTGCTGCTGGTCGCCCGGATCCTGCAGGGCATCGCCGGCGCGCTGTTCCCGCTGTCCTTCGGCATCATCCGCGACGAGTTCCCGCCCGGACAGGTGCCCGCCGGCATCGGCAACCTGTCCGCGGTGATCGCCGTCGGCAGCGGCCTCGGCATGGTGCTGGCCGGCCCCATCGTCGGCGCGCTGGACTACCGCTGGCTGTTCTGGCTCCCCGTCGTCGTGGTCGGCGCCACCGTGCTGCTCGCCTGGCGCTACGTCCCCGAGTCGCCCACCCGCGGCGAGGGCAGCGTCGACTGGATCTCCTCGCTGCTGCTCTCCGGCTGGCTGGTGGCCCTGCTGCTGCCGGTCAGTCAGGCCGCCCAGTGGGGCTGGGGGTCGGCCCGGGTGCTCGGCCTGCTCGCCGCCGCCGTCGCCCTGTTCGCGCTCTGGATGCTCAACGAGGCCCGCTCCCGCAACCCGCTGATCGACCTGCGGGTGATGCGCCTGCGGCCGGTGTGGACCACCAACGCCGCGGCGCTGCTGTTCGGCGGCGGCATGTACGCCGTGTGGGCCTTCCTGCCGGGATTCGTGCAGACGCCGGCCGGCGCCGGCTACGGCTTCGGGTCCAGCGTCACCGGCGCCGGGCTGCTGATGCTGCCGATGGTCGGCGCGATGTTCGTCTCCGGGATCCTCGGCGGACGCCTGGCCGGCCGCTTCCCCGCCAAGGCGCAGCTGGTCGCCGGCGCGCTGCTGGGCGCCGTCGCCTGCGCGCTGCTCGCCGGCCGGCACGGCACGCCCGCGGACGTGGCCGTCGCGGCCGGCGTGTTCGGGCTCGGCATCGGGCTGGCGTTCGCCTCGATGAGCAACCTGATCGTGCAGAGCGTCTCGCCCGCCCAGACCGGCGCGGCCACCGGCATGAACGCCAACATCCGCACCATCGGCGGCTCGATGGGCGCCGCGCTGATGACCGGCCTGGTCACCGGACACCTCCAGCCGTCCGGCCGTCCGCTGGAGTCCGGCTACACCCACGGCTTCGCGCTGCTCGCCGCGTTCTGCCTGGCCGCGGCGCTGGCCGCGCTGCTGGTGCCGTCCCGCCGGCGGCGGCCGGTGGCCGCGCCGGTGGAGCCCGCCGCCGAGCGCCGGGACGCCGAAGTCTCCCTCGGCTGAACGGGGTTCGGGTGTCCGCCGGGGCGGGCACCCGGACCCGTCCGCGCTCTCAGCAGTCGCGCAACTCCGGCGACTGGTTGAGCAGTTGGGCGCGGGGCGAGGTGAACTTCCGGTAGGTCTCGGTCTGTTCGGCGCCGGGGCGGAAGACCGCCAGGCGGTGGCAGTTCTGGAAGGCCAGCTTCACCGAGAAGTGCCGCTCCAGTGCCCCGCGGATCGAGTCGCTGGCCAGTGCGCGCAGCAGCTGGGCCCGCTCGGCGTCGCTCGGGGCGACCGTGTTGTCCGCGAACTCGGCTCCGGTGGCGGCGAGTTCGGCCGTCAGGTCGTCGACCAGGCGGTAGGCGTAGGGCAGCGAGTCCCGGACGGTGGCGAGGAAGTCGGCGTCGGCGACCTCGTCGCGTTCGGCCAGGGCCAGCAGGGAGGGGGAGACGTCCAGCGACATGGGGGGCCTTTCCAATGAATGGAAGTGGGAATCGTTTTCAACAGCGATCCTGGCAAGGCCCCTGACGCCCTGTCAATGACGCTCCCCCGTTCGGGGCAACGCGCCGCGCCACGCCGGGCCTCCGCGCCGATCTGCCCACCCGGTTCCTACAGTGAGTGGGCAGACCACCCACGAGGAGTCCCCGATGGACGAGCAGGACAAGTCCGGCGGCACCGACCGCCGCATCCTGGACCGGATCAGCGACATGGTCGACGCGGAGCGGAAGCTGCGCGCCGCACTCGCCGAGGGCCGCATCGACCAGCCCACCGAGCAGCGCGAGCTCAAGGAGCTGGAGGAGCAGCTCGACCAGTGCTGGGACCTGCTGCGCCAGCGCCGGGCGCGCGTCGACGCCGGCGAGGATCCGAACCAGGCCGGCGTGCGCAGCGTCGAGGAGGTCGAGCGGTACGAGTCCTAACCCGCCGCGGGGTCCGGCAGCGGGCCGTGGGCGACGCCGAGGCGGTCGAGGCGGCGCAGGTGAGCGGCGAGGCGGACGGCGAACTCGGGGTAGTCGCCGGCGGTGCCCCACAGCACCTCGGCGAGCGCGCACAGCCGGGGGAAGGCCATGTACTCGACGTGCCGGCTGTCCGGCATCAGCTCGGTCCACAGGCAGCCCTGACCGCCCAGCACCCGGGCGGCGGCGTCGGCCGGCAGCCCGGCCGGGACGGGGCGGTAGGCGTACACGTCGGCGGCGGTGAGCACCTCGGCGACCGCGAGCGGCTGCTCGACCAGCCCGGGGTCGGCCTGGTAGACGGTGAAGTAGGTCAGCCGATGGGGCGTCATCACCACGTCGTGGCCGAGCCGGGCGGCCTGCTCGCCGCCCTCCTCGCCGCGCCAGGACATCAGCGCGGTGCCGGCCGGGAGGCCGTCCTCCAGCAGTTCGTCCCAGCCGATCGGGCGCCGGCCCCGGGCGATCAGGTACTCGGCGATCTGCCGGGTGAACCAGGCGGCCAGCGCCGACTCGTCGGGGAGGCCGAGTTCGCGCATCCGCTGCTGCACCCGGGGCGACTGCCGCCACTCGCGCTTGGGCACCTCGTCGCCGCCGAGGTGCACGTAAGGGCCGGGGAAGACCTCCAGGACCTCGGAGAGCACGTCGCGGCAGAACTGGACGGTGGACTCCTCGACGTTGAGGATCTGCTCGGTGATGCCCCAGGTGGTGCAGACCGGGCGGGCCGGCTCCAGGCCGTTGCCGAGTTCCGGGTAGGCGGCGATCGCGGCCCGCATGTGCCCGGGCAGGTCGATCTCGGGGACGACCGTGATGCCGCGGGACTCCGCGTGCGCGACCAGGGCGCGCAGTTCGGCCTTGGTGTAGAAGCCGCCGTGCGGCGTCCCGTCGAACACCGCGTCCGGGTCGTCCTGGCGGGTGTAGCGGCCGACCAGGGTCTCGGCGCGCCAGGCGCCGACCTCGGTCAGCCGCGGGTACTTGTCGATCTCGATGCGCCAGCCCTGATCGTCCGTCAGGTGCAGGTGCAGCACGTTGAGGCGGTGCAGCGCGGCCAGGTCGACCAGCTTGTGCAGGAACTCGACCGGGTAGAAGTGCCGGGCGACGTCGATCAGCAGGCCTCGCCACCGGAACCGGGGCGCGTCGGCGATCTCCACGCACGGCACCGAGACGCCGCCCCGGCCGTCGGCCCGTCCCTCGTCGACGAGTTGGCGCAGGGTCTGGGCGGCGAGCCGGTGCCCGGCCGGGCCTGCCGCGGTGACGGTCGCCCCGGCGGGCGTCACCGCGATCCGGTACGCCTCCGGCGCGAGGGCCGGATCGGTGCGCAGCGCCAGTGCGGCGGGCGCGTCGGCCGTGGCGCTGGGCAGCGGCCGGTCGAGGACTTCGCGGAGCAGTGCGGCGACGGGTTCGAGGCCGGGTTCGAGGAGCAGCGGCGTGGTCGCGGTGAGCTGCCAGCCGCCCGGGCCGGTCACCGTCATCGACGCGGGGCGGGGGACCAGGTGCGGGAGAGCGGGCACGGGTTGCTCCTGAGGTGGGAGGAGTGGCCCGGGGGCCGGCAGGGCCCCCGGGCCGGGGGTCAGCGGGTGCCGATCTCGTTGACGGCGAAGTCGCCCCACTGGAGGTTCGCCGCACGGACCACCAGCCGCAGTTGAGCGGTCGTCACCGCCGTCGGCAGCGTCACCGAACGGCGTTCCACCGTGGCCGAGTTGGACGACCAGGCGACGGTGGCGTCGGCCAGCGCGGTGACCCAGGCGGCACCGTTCCAGTACTGCACGTCGAACCGGGTGATGCCCTGGCCCGCCCCGAAGTGGGTGGCCAGTTCGACCTGGGAGACGGTCCGCGGGTTCGACCAGGCGAGGGTCAGCTGGCCGCCCATGGCGACGCCGCTGGACGGGGAGGCCCAACTGCTGGCGTCCGAGCCGTCCGCGACGGCCGCCAGGGCGCCCTGGCCGGTGGCGTAGGAACTGGTGACCGTCGGCGCGGCCTCGACGGTGCCCGGGCCGGCGGTGCGCTGGAGCGCGCCGAGGTCGGGCATGCCCTGCGGCAGGGCGGTCCCCGCGGCGTCGCGGCCGCCGTCGTTCGCGAGTTCCAGGCCCTGCCGGAGGACCGGCGACGTCGCGGTGGGCCGGTAGCCGGCCAGGTCGGCGATCGAGGTGGCGGTGCCGGGCGCGGTCAGGCCGGGGTTGCCGGTGAGCGCGGCCCGGTCGGTGCCCGGGACGGGACCGCCGTCGTACCAGTTGCGGTCGTAGGTGACGGCGCCGCCGGTGTCGTACGGCAGGCTGGCGCCGTTGTGGATGATGTTGTTCGACATCGTCACGCCCGCCGCGTTGTGGTACACCGCCGTCAGCGCGGTCATCGCCGAACTGCTGGGCGACACCCACACCGTGTTGTTGTAGACCTGCACGGAGGTGGTGTTGGTGGAGAAGGTGAAGATCTCGTTGCGGTCGTTCTGGCTGACGTTGTACCGGACCACCGCCGTGGCGGGCGCCGAGTCGCCGGACACCGAGATGAAGAACCCGCCGCCGTTGTCGTGCGAGTAGTTGTACTGCACCAGGCTGCCGCGGCTGTCCTCGTCCGCGTCCAGCGCGTCGCCGTCCATCTGCGGGCCGTTGTACTTGGTGCCGGAGATCTCGTTGAACTGGACGGTGGTGTTGTCGGCGTCCGCCCACCAGATCGCCACGTTGCCGTGCGCCTGCGCGGTGTCCGCGACCGTGTTGTGCTCGACCAGGGTGTCGCGCACCACCAGCGGCGCGATGCCGCCCGCCGCGATGCCGTGCACGTAGTTGTTGCGGATCACGGTGCCGGTGCTGGGCGTGAACGCCCGGTACTCGGTGGTCGGCGCGCCCAGGAACGGCCACAGCGACGTCCAGCCGTCGCGCTGCATCCACGTCGACCAGCCGGAGATGCCGTACGAGGCGATGTTCGCCACCTCGTTGTCCTGCACCGTCAGGCCGGTGAAGTACGTGGGCGTGGCCGAGCCGCGCACCGTGTAGATGATGCCGCCCGAGCCGGGGTTGGAGCTGTTCGGCGGCGCGTCGACGTCGTGCACCCAGTTGCCGGTGATCCGGACGTTCGGCACCGCGCCGATGTCCTGCGCGAACACGTTGACACCGATCCGGTACGGGGTCGAACTCGTGATCGGACCGGCCGAGTTGGTGATCTCGAAGCCGTTGACCGTGACGTCGTGCTGGTTGGCCAGCAGCACCACCGAGGCCACCGCGCCCCGCCCGTCCAGCTTCGGCCGGGCGCCCGTGCCGTACGAGGTGAAGGTGATCGGCGCACCGGCCGTGCCGGAGCCGTGCGGGGCGAGCTGCCCCGTCCAGGTGTCGCCGGCCCGGAACGCGACGGTGTCGCCGGGCTGGAAGGTCCGCCCGCCGACCTGCGCCAGCGACTTCCACGGCGCGTCCGGCGAGGTGCCGCTGTTGGAGTCGCTGCCCGTCGAGGCGGACACGTAGTAGGTGGTGCCGGCGGCGTGCGCGGCCGGGGCCGCGACGGTGGTGAGCGCCGCGGCGGCCAGGGTGAGCGCGCCGAGGCCGCTCAGGCCTCTCATGGCTGTGGTGGTCACGTGCTGCCCTCTCCTGAGGTGGGGACACGGGGGCGTGCGAGCAGCCGGGTCCGGCTGAACCCGGCTGCGGGGGCGGCTACTTGGTCGTGCCGAGGGTCATCCCGTCCATGATCCGCCGGCCGCACCAGAAGAACAGCGCGACCATCGGCGCGACCAGGATGGTGACGCCCGCGAACAGGCCGCCCCAGTCGGAGGTGTACTGCATGGTGCTGCTGAGCTGGTTCAGGGCCGCCGGCAGGGTGAACTTCGCCGGGTCGTGCACCATCACCGACACCAGCAGGAACTCGTTCCACAGGCCGATCGCGTTCAGCACCGTCACCGTGGTCAGACCCGGGCGGGCCACCGGCACCATCACGGTCCAGAAGGTGCGCACCGGGCCGGCCCCGTCCAACGCCGCCGCCTCCTCCAACTCGGCGGGCAGCGACCGGAAGTAGCCGGACAGCACGAACACCGTGAACGGCAGCGACATCGCCACGTCGACCACCACCAGCGAGATCCGGTCGTCCCACCAGCCCGTCACCCAGTCCACCATGAACTGGCTGACCGAGGACGCCAGCGTCTGATAGGGGATCAGCACCGCCTGCACCGGCAGCGCCAGACCCGCCGCGAAGTACGTCAGCGTCGGCCCCGCCGAACGGCGCGAGGAACGCGCCAGCATGTACGCCGCCGGGGTCGCCACCAGCAGGATCCCGAGCAGCGAAACCCCCACCACCAGCACGGTGTTGAGCAGCATGCCGGCGAAGTCCGCGGCGTGCCAGGCCCGGGCGTAGCCCCCGAGGTCCAGCCCGTCCACGCCGAGCGGCGACGTCCACAGGGCACGCGAGGTGCGCACCGACGACAGGAACGTCCAGGCCAGCAGCAGCACGTTGAACACGGCCACCGCCCACAGCAGGACCTTCACGGCGCCGGGCACCGCCAGATCGCCGAAGAACCGTCGGACAGTACGGAGTCGGGCCTTCACGAGATCTCCAGTCGGTCGCTGCGGCCCAGCCGGCGCACCAGCACCACCAGGGCCACGGTGAGCACCGTCAGCAGCGTCGCCATCGCCGACGCGTAGCCCAGTTCGGGCGCCCCGCCGCCGGTGGTGTGGCCGGCCGACAGCCACTGCTGCACGGCGTAGGTACGGGCGCCGACGGACGGGGTGCCGGCCGTGCCGACGAATCCGATCACGATGTCGAAGGTGCGCAGGCTGTTCGCCGTCCACAGCACCGCCGCGATCGCGATCATGTCCCGGGACAGCGGCAGGGTGATCCAGCGGAACTGCTGCATCCGGGTCAGACCCGTCAACTGCGCTTCCTCGTACAGGTGCTTGGGGATCGCGTCGACCGCCGTCATCAGCAGCACGATGTAGAAGCCCGAGCCCATCCAGACCACGCCGACCACGATGCAGCCGAAGATGTGCTGCGGATCCAGCCAGGTCTGCTGCAGCGCCTCCAGGCCGAGCAGGCCCAGCAGGCGGTTGACCACGCCGTCCGGGTTCAGCAGGAAGCCCAGCGAGGTGCCGACCGCGATCATCGAGATGATCGACGGCAGGTACACCGCGGCCCGCACGAACGCCCGCCCGCGCATGTCGCGCAGCACCGCCATCGCGAGGAACGCCAGCGCGAACACCGCCGCGCCGCCCACCAGCACGATCACCGCGGTGTTCAGGAACGCCTGCCGCACCGTGTCGTCCCGGAACACCCGCAGGTAGTTGCGCCAGCCCACCCACGTCAGCGGCGAGCCCGGCCCCGACCACCTGGCGAACGAGATCACCACGCCGTACATCGACGGGCCGAGGAAGCCGACCGTGTACAGCAGCACCGCCGGCCAGGTGAACAGCCGGAACCAGCCCTTCGCGTCGCGCTGCGACACCGCCGAGGCAGCCCCCGGGCGGGCCCGGCCCGCGGTGCGGAACGCGGGCCGGGAGGCGCGGGAAGCGCCGCGCGCCGTCGTGGTGTCAGCCATTGGCCAGCGCATCCGCGGTCTTCTTCTTGCCCTGGGCGACGAAGTCGGCCGGCTGCAGGGTGCCGCCGAGCAACTGGTCGTCCAGCGGCAGGAACACGTTGTTCCACCACTTGTCCTGCGCCGTCGCGCCGTCGTACGTGGTGTTGGTCTCGGTCGCCTTCAGGATCGACTCCTGCGCCGCCTTCAGCGCGTCCGGCGCCTTCGCGTCCGCCCGGGACGGGATGTTCAGCGCGTCCGAACCGATCTTTCCGATCACCTGGGAGCGCAGCAGGTGGCTCATGAACAGCTGCGCCGCCTCCGCGTGCTTCGCCTTCGCACTCAACGACCAGCCCAGCGAACCGACTTCGACCGTGGAGTGGCCGCCCTCCACCATCGGGAAGGCGAAGCTGCTCGGCTTCGCGTCGGCCGGTGCCTGCGGCCTGGTCTCCGACGGCAGCCACGTCCCGTTGATGTTCAGCGCCGCTTTGCCCTGCGCCCAGTCGTTCTGCGCCGCAGGGTACTTGGTGCCCATGTAGCCGTCCTGGAAGTACGGCCGCAGCTCCGCCACGCCCTGCGCGGCCTTCAGCACCTCAGGGCGGTCCCACGCCGAGGCGTCCGTGCCCAGCGCGGCGAGCGAGCCCGGGCCGCCGTAACGCATCATCAACTCGTAGAACCAGTAGGCGTTGTAGAAGTTGACCAGGCCGTCCTGGGCGATCGGCGTGCCGCCCGCCGCCTTCTGCTGCTGGAGCAGCGCCAGGAACTCCGTCCAGGTCGCCGGCTGCTTCGCGGCCAGCGCCGGGGTGCGCGCCGCGTCGTACCAGATCGCGGTGGAGATCAGCGTGTGCGGGACGAACGCCAGCCTGCCGTCCTTGTCGGTGGCCGACTTCAGCACGTTCGGCGGCAGCACGTCCGCGACCGACTTGCCGTCCTCGCCCGGCACCGGCAGCTTCAGCACCGCGTCGGCCGGCTGCGTCATGTGCTGGCCCGCGAACGCCGCGATGTGGTCGGTGCCGCTGTCGAACATGTCCGGGCCGCTGCCCGAGGCGATCGCCTGCGGCATCGTCGTGGTGCCGGACCGGCCCAGGTACTTGATGTTCACCTTGATGCCGGTCTGCGCGGTGAAGTCGTCCGCCGCCGCCTTGAAGATCGCGGCCTGCGGCTCCTTCTCGCCCCAGGTCGACCAGTAGTCGACCTGGCCCTGCGCCTTCGCGGCGGACACCAGGTCGGCGGCCGAACCGCCCTGCGCGTGCTGCGCGCTGCCGGAGTTCTTGACGCCGCAGGAGGAGACCAGCAGCACGGTCGCCAACGAGGCGGCGAGCGCGGCCGCGGCGGCCGGGGACGGGGTACGGGACATGGTGTTTCTCCATCGAGGGGGCGTGGCGGTGGGGGAGGTCGGGTGGTTCAGAGGACGGGCGCGGCGTTGTGGGCGAGGGTGACGACGGTGCCCGTGCGGCGGGCCTGCTCGGCGGCCCAGACGGTGCGGTGCGCGGCCAGGCTCTCCCGGCCGCTGGAGCGGATCCGGTCGCCGGCGCCGGTGGCGACCGCGTCCACGAACGCCTCCAGCAGGCGGTCGTCCGCGCCGCCGTGCCCGGCCGCCGCCGAGGCCTCGGCGTCCGGGACGTCGGAGGCGTCGATGAACTCCCAGGTGGCGGTGGTGAAGTCGTGCACCGACAGGCGCAGGCCGTCGCCCTCGACGTAGCCGCGGGTGCCGAAGACCCGGGTCTTGCGGAAGTCCAGCGGGGTGAACGCCGACATCGTGAACGAGGCGGTCCGCCCGTCGCCGAAGTCGAAGTCCACCACCTGGGTGTCGACCACGTCGTTGTCGCAGGCGTACACGCAGCGCCCGTACGGGCCGGAGCGCAGAGCCCGGCGGACGCCGTCCTCGGTGCGGTCGGCGGTGACCGCGCCGAGCGGCCAGTACTCCTTGTCGGGGTCGCCGAGGCAGCCGAGGTACAGCCGCGGCGCCGAGTACGGGCAGTCCGGCTCGACCGGGCAGTCCAGGCAGTTGTCGGCGGCCCCGGCCGGCCGGTTGCGCGCGTTGAAGTGCACCAGGCCGCCGAACGAGGACACCCGCTCCGGCGGACGCCCCATCAGGTGCAGCAGCCAGTCCACGTCGTGCGAGGACTTGGCCAGCAGCATCGGGGAGGACTCGTCCTCGCGCCGCCAGTTGCCGCGCACGAAGGAGTGCGCCTGGTGCCACCAGCCGACCGGCTCCAGGTGCTGGATCGACACCACTTCGCCGATCCGGCCGGAGTCGATCAGCTCCTTGAGGGTGCGGGTGTACGTCGTGTAGCGCAGCACGTGGCAGACCGCGAGCAGCACCCCGGCGTCCTCGGCGGCCCGCACGATGCGCAGGCAGTCCTCCTCCGTGGTCGCCATCGGCTTCTCCAGCAGCAGGTGGTAGCCGGCCTGCGCCAACGCCTCCACCGGGCCGGTGTGCTGGGTGTCCTGGGTGGCCACCACCGCCGCGTCGGCCAGCCGCGGCCGGGCCGCCAGCTCCCGCCAGTCGGCGAACACCGCGTCGTCCGGGACGCCGTACTCGGCGGCGAACTCCGCCCGCCGCCGCGGGTCGGGCTCGGCGACCGCGACGATCCGCGCCAGGCCGCCGCGGTGCGCGCTGCGGGCGTAGACGCCGCCCCGCAGCCCCGCGCCGACAACGGCCAGCGTCACCTGCTTTCCTGGCACAACGCACCCCGACTTCCCAGCAGTTGGCGAATTCCGGCCGGACGGCACACCGCAGGTCCGAGCCGTGCGAAGATGACTTTCCAAGGACACTTATGTAAGTGCCTTGTGGAATGGAATCATGGGGATCGGAACCGGCCACCGTCAAGACTTCGGCGGACAACGATCCTTGACGGGGCGACAGCCCCGCCGGCCCGCTCCGGCCGGGCCGCACGAACGACTTGCGAAAGGAAGGCGATAGATGAGCGCGGGACATGCGACGACTTCGGAAGGCGAGCCCGACGACGGCTCCGAGGGGGCGGCCGGCGCCGTCCGGATCCCCGTCCTGCCGGCCAGCGCCGCCCAGGTGCTGACCGCCGTGCGCGCGGCCGCGACGCCCGCCGTCACCGTCGCCGAGGCCGCCACCGCGACCGGGCTGTCCCGCCCCACCGTCGAAGTCGCCCTCGACCGGCTCGCCCTGCTCGGCCTGGTCAGCGAACTCGCCCCCGACCCCGGCGGGCGCCGGATGGGACGGCCCGCCCGCAACTACCGCTTCCGGCCGCGCGCCGGGCACGTCCTCGGACTCGACATCGGCAAGTACAAGGTGCTCGCCGTCCTCGCCGACCTCGACGGCAACGTGCTCGCCACCCACCGCATCGAGGTCGACCCCGCGCAGCCGCGCAAGGCCCGGCTCGCCGCGACCCGGGCCGCCGCGAAGGCGGCGCTCGCCGCCGCCGACGTCACCCACGACCGGCTCTGGGCGGTCACCGCCGGCACCACCGGCATCGTCGACCGCGAAGGCCGGATCAAACTCAGCTCCGCCCTCCCCGAATGGACCGGCCTGCACCTGGCCCGCTCGCTCGGCCGCACCTTCGCCTGCCCCGTCCTGGTCGAGAACGACTGCCGGCTGGCCGCCGTCGCCGAACGCTGGCTCGGCGTCGCCCGCTCCGTGGACGACGTCGTGTACCTGCTCGCCGGCATGCGGATGGGCGTCGGCGTGCTCAACGGCGGTGTCCTGCAACGCGGGCACAACGGCTCGCTCGGCGAGATCGGGGCGCTGCCCGAACTCGGCTGGAACACCGCGCCCGGACACCTGGTCGACGACCCCGACGCGGAATCCTCCGAACAGGCCGTCACCGCGCTCATCGCCGCCGCGCGGGCCGGCGACGGAGCGGCCGCCGAACGCATCGGCCGCTTCCTGGACGCGATCACCCTAGGCACGGCGACCGTCGCCCTCGCCTTCGACCCCGAACTCGTCGTCGTCGGCGGCGGATTCTCCCGCGCGGACGACCTCGTCCGGGACCGCGTCCAGCACGCCCTCGACACGCTCTGCCCGATGCCGCCCCGGGTCGCCTCCTCGGCCCTGGGCGACGACGCGGTCGCGCTGGGCGCCGTGCGGGTGGCGCTCGACCACGTGGAGGCGCAACTGGCCTGAGCCGGTGGGGCGTTCGAGGATCGGCCGACGGCAGGACGGCCGACCCCGCGGTCGGCGGGCGGGCGGGCGGTCGGCGGGCGGGCGGTCGGCGGGCCGTCAGAGGGCGGCGAGGCGGCCGAGCGGGACGGCCGGGTCCGGGAGGCCGCAGGCGGCGCGGACGGCGGAGTCGTGGGCGGCGGCCAGCGCGTCGAGGCGGGACAGGCGGGCGCGGCCCTGGCGGGAGAGGTGGGCGGTGATCCGGCGGCGGTCCCGGTCGTCCTGGCGGCGGTAGGCCAGGCCGGCGTCCGCGAGGGCGTCCACCAGGCGGCTCAGGCTGGCCTGCGGGATCAGCAGCGCCTGCGACAACTCGCCCATCGCCCGGCCCTCGCCGTCCGCGAGCGCGCGCATCACCCGCCACTGGTCCACCGTGCAGTCCTCCTCGGCGAGCGCGGCGCCCAGGCCGGAGGTGAGCCGGCGGTGGGCGAGCGCGACCAGTTCCACCAGCAGCGGCGGCCCGCCCGCCGTGCCCGGCCCGCCCGCCGTGTCCGCCGTGCCCGGCGCGGCAGTTGCGTGCGCGGCGGAGCGCTTCGTGGCCATCCGACCCTCCCGTTCCCAGGTCACCCCCGGCCCCGCGGTCTTTCCCGGGGCCGAGATCCCGACCATACTCGCCCTGGTGATGCTGGATGCCAGGCTGGTCGACCCGCTCGACGCGCTGCACCTCCCGCGCGAGGACGACGCGTTCCGCGTGGGCCTCGTCGTGCCGCAGTCCGGCCCGCTCGGCCTGACCGGTCCGTCCGCCCTCGACGGCGCCCTGCTCGCCGCGCACGAGATCAACGCCCGCGGCGGCATCCACGACCGCCCCCTCGACCTGGTCCTGGTCGACGGCGGCGCCGAACCCGGCCCGGTCTCCGCCGAAGTCGCCCGGCTGCTCGACGCCGGCGCCCTCGACGCCCTGGCCGGCTGCCACACCAGCGACGTCCACCGCGCCGTCGAGACGGTCACCGCCGGACGGATCGCCTACATCTACACCCCGCCGCACGAAGGCGGCCCCCGCCTCCCCGGCGTCCTGTGCACCGGAACCGACCCCGCCGGCCAACTCGCCCACGCCCTGCCGCAGGTGACGGAACGTCACGGACTGCGCCGGTGGGCGCTGATCGGCAACGACTACATCTGGCCGCGCTCCGTCCACCGCACCGCCGCCGCCCTCGCCACCCGGGCCGGCGCCGGCGTCGTGCTGGAACGACACCTCCCGTTCGGGACCGTCGAACGCACCGTCGAACCCCTGCTCGACGCGCTGCGCACCGCCCGCGCCGACGCCCTGCTGCTCAGCCTGATCGGCCGCGACCTGGTCCACTTCAACCGCGCACTTCGCCGCAGCGGACTCGACCGGCGGCTGGTGCGGCTGTCCGGGGCGCTGGAGGAGAACGGGCTGCTCGCGCTCGGCGGCGACGACACCGGGACGCTGTACGCCGCGATGCCCTCGTTCGCCACCCTCGCCGAGGAGCCGCGGCAGTCGCTCGCCGAACGCCACCGGGCGCTGTGCGGGCCGTGGGCGCCCGTCCTCGACGCGTACGCCGTCGGCCTGTACGAGGGCCTGCACCTGCTGGCCGCGCTGGCGGACCGTCACGCACTGGAGCCGCACGGCCTCGCCGGGGCGGCCGGACGACTGCTCCGCGGCGAGCGGCGCGGCGTGCACCTGGCCCGCGCCGAGGGCCTCGGCTTCGCCGTGCTGCCCGGGCCGTCCACCCGCTGACCTGCGCCGTCCCGAGGGCCTCCGGATTCTCGTCAGGCGGAACGGCGTCCCCAAACCCTTCCATATGGAAATAGTTGGCTCTACAGTCTCCCCCAACCCCCGCAGGGTCCGTCACGGAGAGAGAGCACCATGGCCGACACACCCGCGCCCCAGAGCATCGAGAGCTACGGCTACCAACAGGAGCTTCGCCGGTCCCTGACCTTCACCGACCTGCTCGTCTACGGGCTGGTCTTCATGGTGCCGATCGCCCCCTTCGGCATCTTCGGCGGCGTCTTCCAGGGCTCCGGCGGCATGGTCGCCCTGGCCTACGTCCTCGGCATGGTGGCGATGATGTTCACCGCCCTGTCGTACGCGCAGATGTCCCGGGCGTTCCCGATGGCCGGCTCGGTGTACACCTACGCCGGACGCGGCATCGGCGCACCGGTCGGCTTCCTGTCCGGCTGGATGATCCTGCTGGACTACGTGCTGGTGCCGGGCCTGCTGTACCTGATCGCCGGCGTCGCGATGAACTCGCTGGTCCCGTCCGTCCCGGTGTGGCTGTGGCTGATCGGCTTCGTGCTGCTCAACACCGTCGTCAACTACCTGGGCATCGAGACCACCGCCAAGGTCAACAAGGCCGTGCTGGTCGGCGAACTCGTCGTGCTGGCCCTGTTCGTGGTGGTCGGCGTGGTCGCGCTCGCCCACGGCAAGGGCCGCGGCTTCGACTTCACCCCGCTGTACAACGCGCACACCTTCTCGTGGAGCCTGGCCTTCGGCGCGGTCTCCATCGCCGTGCTGAGCTTCCTCGGCTTCGACGGCATCTCCACCCTCTCGGAGGAGAACCGCGACTCCACCAAGGCCATCGGCCGCTCCATGGTCGCCGCGCTGCTGCTCGCCGGAACCCTGTTCATCGTGCAGACCTGGGTCGCCTCGCTGCTGGTCGCCGACCCCGACGCGCTGATCGCCGACGGCGACCCGAACGGCACCGCGTTCTACGACGCCGCCCGCACCGCCGGCGGCGGCTGGCTCGCCACCGTGACCGCCGCGTCCACCGCCGTCGCCTGGGGCTTCGCCAACTCCCTGGTCGCCCAGGCCGCCACCTCCCGGCTGCTGTTCGCGATGGCCCGTGACCGCCAGCTGCCCGCGTTCCTCGCCAGGATCCACCCCACCCGGCGGGTGCCCGTCAACGCCACCCTGCTGACCGCGGGCATCTCGCTGGTGCTCGGCCTCTACACGGCCTCCCGCAGCGACGGCATCACCCTGCTCAGCACCCTGGTCAACTTCGGCGCGCTGACCACCTTCCTGGTGCTGCACGTCGCCGTCGTCGTCCACTACCTGATCCGCCGGCGCAGCAAGGACTACTGGCGGCACCTGATCGCCCCGCTGCTCGGCTTCGCGATCCTCGCCTACGTCGTGGTCAACGCCAACATCGCGGCCCAACGCCTCGGCTTCGTCTGGCTGTTGATCGGCGGGGTCGTCCTGATCGGCCTGATCGCGACCGGCCGCAGGCCCCGGCTGGCCGTCGCCGGGAGCGGCGCAGCGGAGAACACCCCCGTCATCGAGGAGAACCGCAAGTGACCCTGCCCGAGATCGTCCGGCTGAACCCCGGGCCGCAGGACTACGCCTACACCTTCGGCGGGCGCCCCCCGCTGACGACCGTTCAGCCCGGCAGCATCGTCGAGCTGACCACCGAGGACTGCTTCGGCGGCAAGGTCCGCGGCACCGGCGACCTGCCCAGCCAGGTCTGCGTCTTCCCGTACCTCAACCCCGTCACCGGCCCGATCGCGGTGGCCGGGGCCGAGCCCGGCGACGTCCTCGCGGTGCACTTCGTGGAGATCACCCCCGCCCGGGACCACGGCATCTCCAGCACCTTCCCGCACTTCGGCGCGCTGACCGCCACCCACCAGACCGCGATGCTGCACCCCGCGCTGGAGGAGCGGGTCTGGATCTACGACCTGGACCCGGCCGCCGGACTGTGCCACTTCCGGGCCCGCACCGGGGACTTCACCGTCGCCCTGCCGCTCGACCCGATGCACGGCACCGTCGGCGTCGCCCCCGCCGCCGACGAGGTGCTGGCCTCGATCACGCCGGGCGCGCACGGCGGCAACCTGGACACCCCCGAGATGCGGGCCGGCGCCACCGCCTACTTCGGCGTCAACGTCGACGGCGGACTGCTGGCCATCGGCGACGGCCACGCCCGGCAGGGCGAGGGCGAGGTGTGCGGCACCGCGGTCGAGGCGGCGATGCGCACCACCGTGATCGTCGACCTGGTCAAGGGCGGCGGACCGGCCTGGCCGCGGCTGGAGAACGACGACTTCCTGATCAGCACCGGCTCCGCCCGCCCGCTGGAGGACGCCTTCCGGATCAGCCAGCACGACCTGGTCGGCTGGACCGGCGAACTCCTCGGCCTTGACCCGCTCGACGCC
Organism: Kitasatospora sp. NPDC059646; assembly: GCF_042734615.1. Lineage (NCBI taxonomy): Bacteria > Bacillati > Actinomycetota > Actinomycetes > Kitasatosporales > Streptomycetaceae > Kitasatospora > Kitasatospora sp. NPDC059646. The sequence goes on along the minus strand of NZ_JBHWDS010000001.1, from coordinate 23,069 downwards.
TACCAGCTGGTCAGCCAGGCCGGCCTGGCGCCGGCCGCGAACGTCTGCGACACCAACTACACGATGGTCGCCAAACTGCCGAAGGCCGTGCTCGGCCGGGCCCGCGCGTACGACGGCCTGCACGAGCGGCTGCGGGCGACCGCCGCGGCGTACCTGCGGCACCGGTAACCCGCCGCCCGGCGGCAACTCGTCCGCCGCGGCCGGTGCTTGAGCGTGCTCGACGCTCAGGCGCCGGCCGCGTCGAGGTTCGCCGTGAGGCGGTTGAGCAGTTCGCGCAGGGTGCGCAGGTCGGAGAGCGGGAGTCCGGCCGCGGCGCCGATCCGGCGGGGGACGGCACGGGCCGGCTCGCGCAGGTCCCGGCCGGCCGGGGTGAGCGAGACGATCACCGACCGCTCGTCCTGCGGACTGCGTGCGCGCAGCACCAGCCCCGTCGCCTCCAGCCGCTTGAGCAGCGGGGAGAGCGTGCCGGAGTCCAGCCGCAGACGCTCGCCGAGCTGCTTGACGGGCAGTTCGCCGTGCTCCCAGAGCACCAGCATGACGAGGTACTGAGGGTACGTCAGGCCGAGGTCCTTGAGCGCCGTGCGGTAGACGCCGCCGAAGGCGCGCGAGGCGGCGCTCAGTGAGAAGCAGATCTGCTGGTCGAGCAGCAGCAGGTCCACGCCCGCGCGCTCGGCCTCGTCCACCGCGGCGCCGTCCGCCGGGGCCCGGTTCTGGTCGTCCCTGGTCATGGCTCCCAGGGTAGCAAGCGGTCGATTTAGTTGTGCGCAATTGAATTGTGTGCTGTAGTTATCCGGCAGGGCAGGCCGGAGACGGCGCCCGGCGGGGGACACCGCCGGACACCGGACGGATCTCTCCGCACGGAACTTTCGACACGCTTTTTTGGGACGACAGGAGAACCCGGAATGGAACCGCTCTACACCGCAGTCGCCACCTCCAACGGCCGCGAGGGCCGCTCCGTCAGCTCGGACGGCACCCTCGACCTCAAGCTGTCCCCGCCGCCCGCGCTCGGCGGCAACGGCGACGGCACCAACCCCGAGCAGCTGTTCGCCGCCGGGTACTCGGCGTGCTTCGCCGGCGCACTCGGGGTGGTCGCCCGCCAGGCGAAGGTCGACGTCTCCGAGGTCTCGGTGACCGCCGAGGTCACCATCGGGAAGGACGACAGCGGCTTCGGCCTCTCCGTCGTCATGCGGGTGGAACTGCCCGAGGAGCTGGCCGGCGAGACCGGTGAGCTGCTGGTCAAGCAGGCCCACCAGGTCTGCCCGTACTCCAAGGCCGTCAGCGGGAACATTCCGGTCGAGCTGATCGTCGAGTAGGGCAGAGGCAGGGGTCTCGTCAGGGGTCTGCGGGCCGCATCCGCGTGGGGGCGGAGCGGCCCGCAGTGACGTCCGGGCTCGGTCGGGTGGCTCGGTCGTGCAGGGCCCCGGCCGGGCCGGAACTGGCCGGCGGGGCCTGCCGGCCCGGGCCTGCTTGGTCGGGCCTGCTTGGTCGGGCCTGTTGTGTGCGGGGTGGCCCGGGGCGGGCCTGCTGCGCCCGAAGTCCCGGGTCGGCTCCGGGAGCGGACGGCGGGGGCGGGCGCAGCGTCGGTGCGGTCAGAGCGGGAGCAGCTCCGGGCGCTTCGCCTCGATGTGGTCGCCCGACGACTCGCCGCGCAGGCGGCGGCCCACCCACGGCAGCAGGTAGGTGCGGGCCCACTGCAGGTTCTCGCGGCGCTGGTCGGCCGCGGTGGTCACCGGCGCCGGCGGCCAGGCGGCCTCCGGGTCGCCGTCCACGGCCAGGCCGAGGGCGCGCGCCGCCAGCAGCGCCACCCGCTGGTGGCCCTCCGGCGACAGGTGCAGCCGGTCGTCGGACCAGGCCCGGCGGTCGTGCACGGCGCGCAGCGACCACAGGTCCGCGACCGCGAGACCGTTGCGGTCGGCGATCGCCCACAGGTGCGAGTTGTAGGTGGCGACCTTGCCGCGCAGGTGGCGCAGCACCGGCACGTTCCGGGTGTCGAAGCCGGTGCAGATCAGCACCTTCCCGGCGCTCTCGCGCAGCTGGAGCACGGCCGACTCGAAGTGCTCGGCGATCACGTCCGGGTCGCTGCCCGGGCGGAGGATGTCGTTGCCGCCGGCGCACAACGTCACCAGGTCCGGCTGGAGTTGACGGACCTTCGGGACCTGCTCGGCCACGATCTGGTCCAGCAGGCGGCCGCGCACGGCCAGGTTGGCGTACCGGAAGTCGGCCCCCGGTCGGCGCTCGGCCAGCATCCCGGCGAGGCGGTCGGCCCAGCCGGCGAACTGGCCGTCGGGGCCGGGATCGTTCAGGCCCTCGGTGAAACTGTCACCGAGGGCGGCGTACGAACTGAGGTCAAGGGTCTCCTGGTAGTCGGCCATGGAGGAGATAGTTCACCTTGTGAAGTGACCTACGCCACCGTAGGTGGCCCTCCGCGGTCCGTGATCTCCGCCACGGGACCGCGCGGCGCTACCCTTCAGGGGTCAGAACGGCAGGACGACAGGAGGACCGGCGTGACCACCGACGCCGTGCGCGAGGAGAAGTCCCGCCGCAAGCAGATGATGATCCGCGCGCTGATCTACATCGTGGGCACCCACGTGTTCGCCGGCTTCGTCCTGCTGCTGTTCGCCGTCGGCCACCGCTGAGTGGCGTCCGCCGTCGGACGCCGCTGAGTGCTGTTCGCCGTCGGCTCCCGCTGCTGCCCGGGCCGGAGCGCGCGTCGTCGCGAGCCGGATCCCCGCGTCAGGGCGAGGCGGTGTCGGTGAGCGGACCGGGCAGTGCGCGGGCGGCGACCTTGGCCAGGTGCGCGTCGAACGCGGCCGCCGGATCCGGGTGGACCCGGACCAGCGCGACCATCGCGGTGATCACCACGTCACAGAGCTCGCCCGCCACGTCGTCCCAGGTGTGCGAGAAGCCCTTGCGCGGGTTCTGACCCATCGCGCCGATCACCGCCTCGGCGACCTCGCCGGCCTCCTCGCTGATCTTCAGGCACTGCAACACCCGCTGCATCTCCGGCGGTTGGCTGCTGCCCTCGGCCAGCCACGCCGCCAGCCGCTGCACCGTCTCCCACTGCTGCGCCTCCACGTCCCCGCCCTTTCGCCGCCGCCGCCGGGGGCGCGTTCCGTCGCGCCCTCCCGGAATTCCAACGACCGTACCCGGCGCGGGCGATGGCGCAGACCCGGTCGCCGCGGCGCAGCGGTCGAACACGGTGCAGCGCGGGCGGGTTCAGCGCAGGCGCTGCTGCCAGTCGATCGGGACGCGGCCGGCCGGGCCCGGGACGGGCTGGGTGATCGGGTGCGACGACGGGCCGGCCAGCTTCGGGCCCTCGTAGAACTGCTCGGTCTCGATGTTCCAGAACCAGTCCTCGCCGGGCTCGAAGCTGGTCAGGAACGGGTGGCCCGCCGAGCGGGCGTGCGCACTCGCGTGCTGGGACGGCGAGGAGTCGCAGCACCCGATGTGTCCGCACGTCGCGCACCTGCGCAGATGGAACCACCAGCCCTGGCCCTCACCGGCCAGGCACTCCACACAGCCGTCGCCGCTGGGCGGCACCGTCGGGTCGATACCGGGGATCGTCGTGTCGTCACTCATCGCAGGCACCTCCACGGGGAAGGGTATGCCGACGCCGGCGGCGGAAGCCGGTAGGCGGCCCCGGCGCGGCGGAGTGATCGTCGCGGCGGACGGGCGGACGGGCGGGTGGGCGGACGGGCGGGTGGGTGGACGGGGTGAGCGGGCTGGACGGGCGGGCGGGCCGAGATCTGACGCGCCGTCGTCGAGTGCCGCCGGGGTTCCGCGGGACTCGTGGGGCCGAACCCCACGCGGACGCGGGCTCGCTGCTCTGTGCTCGGTGCTCGGTGCGTGCGGAGGCGGATTCCGTCCTGATCTACAGTGCTGTAGATTCAACTGCGGGGTTCGGGCCCGCGGAAGCGATCGGGTGCCGGCCGCCGGGCCGAACTGCCGGGCCCGGTACGGGGATACCACAGGAGGGCAACATGGGAGTCTCGCTCGCCAAGGGCGGAAACGTCTCGCTGACGAAGGAGGCCCCGGGGCTCACCGCCGTCATCGTCGGCCTCGGCTGGGACGTCCGGGCCACCACGGGCGCCGACTTCGACCTCGACGCCAGCGCGCTGCTGTGCAACGAGGCCGGCCGGGTCCTCAGCGATCAGCACTTCGTCTTCTACAACAACCTGCGCAGCCCCGAGGGCTCGGTCGAGCACAGCGGCGACAACCTCACCGGTGGCGGCGACGGTGACGACGAGCAGATCAAGGTGGACCTGACGGCCGTTCCGCCGCAGGTCGCGAAGATCGTGTTCCCGGTGTCGATCTACGACGCCGAGCAGCGCCGGCAGAGCTTCGGCCAGGTCCGCAACGCCTTCATCCGGGTCGTCAACCAGGCCGACGGCGGCGAGGTCGCCCGCTACGACCTGAGCGAGGACGCGTCCACCGAGACCGCGATGGTGTTCGGCGAGCTCTACCGCTACGGCAGCGAGTGGAAGTTCCGCGCCATCGGCCAGGGCTACGCCTCCGGCCTGCGCGGCATCGCGCTGGACTACGGCGTCAACGTCTGAGCCCACCCGCGCTGCGGACCCGTACGCGTGACGGGTGTCCGTGACGGGTGTTCGTTCTTCGAGGTCGCACGTTGTGCGTCGCACGTGGCGCGTCGCGCGTCCGGCCCTTCGGGCGGGCGGGCGGAGCGATCGACCGGGCCGTTCCGGTGCCGTTGGGCGCCGGGACGGCCCTTTCGGTCGGTGCGGTCCGGGAGTGTCGGGGGTTGGGCGGCGCGGGCCGGTGTGGCAGGCTCGGCGCATGGAACAGCGTGTACTCGGCCGGACGGGCCGTCCGGTGTCGGTGGTGGGTCTCGGGACGTGGCAGCTGGGCGCCGACTGGGGCGTGGTGCTGGAGGACGACGCGCTGGCGGTGCTGGACGCCGCCGCCGACGCCGGGGTGACGTTCTTCGACACCGCCGACGTCTACGGGGACGGCCGCAGCGAGCAGTTGATCGGCCGGTTCCTGAAGTCCCGCCAGAACGACGGACTGATGGTCGCCACCAAGATCGGCCGCCGGCTGCCGCAGCTGCCGGCCAATTACACCCTCGCCAACTTCCGCGAGTGGACCGACCGTTCGCGCCGCAACCTGGGCGTGGACCGGCTCGACCTGGTACAGCTGCACTGCCCGCCCAGCGCGGTGTACTCCAACGACGAGGTGTTCGACGCGCTCGACACCCTGGTCGAGGAGGGCCGCACCGCGGCGTACGGCGTCAGCGTGGAGACCTGCGCGGAGGCGCTGACCGCGATCGCCCGGCCCGGTGTCGCCAGCGTGCAGATCATCCTCAACCCGTTCCGGTTGAAGCCCCTGGACGAGGTGCTTCCCGCCGCGGAGAAGGCCGGCGTCGGCATCATCGCCCGGGTGCCGCTGGCGTCCGGCCTGCTGTCCGGCAAGTACACCAAGGACACCCTGTTCGGCACGGACGATCACCGCACCTACAACCGGGACGGCTCCGCGTTCGACCAGGGCGAGACCTTCTCCGGGGTCGACTTCGCGACCGGCGTCGAGGCCGCCGAGGAGTTCGCCCGTCTTGCCCCGCCCGGTGCCAGCTCCGCGCAGACCGCGCTGCGCTGGATCATCCAGCAGCCCGGCGTCACCACCGTCATCCCCGGTGCCCGCAGCCCCGAACAGGCCCGGGCGAACGCCGAGACCACCGCGTTCCCGGAACTGCCTCCGCAGACCCTACAGGCCGTCCGCGACCTGTACGACCGCCGGTTCCGGGCCCAGGTGCACGCGCGCTGGTGACGGTGCCCCTGCGGGTGTCGTGTGTCGGGAGTCGACATCCGCAGGCACGGGGGAACAGGGGATAAGGAACGGGGAGCGGGGAGCTGGGAAAGCGCTTACCGGCCGTGCTCGGCAAGCGCTTTCCCGCTCTGTCCTCGCTGTCCCGGCCGTCCCTTTCGGCCCTGACGCGGACCCGAACGGGCACCCGAGGAGGCTCCGTCCGGCTACCCGCCACGCAGCCGCGCGGGCAGCGGCGCGCACTGCTCGGCGAGGTGCGTCAGGGCAGCGGCTCGGCGTGGAGGGGGGTGCGTGGGTCCTGGTGGCCGCCGCTGGCGAGCATCCGGACCTCGCCGGCCTCGCTGATCTCGGCCTGCACGATGCCGGACGGGTCCGCGTACACGGGATGTCCGCCGGGGCCGCGGGTGCCGGTCGCCTCGACCACCACGACGTCCTGCGTGGCGTGGCCTCCGGGCTCCCCGGGAAAAGTGAGAGCGAATCGTCGAGCCATGGCAGGCCTTCTTCCCTCGTTCGTTCCATCGTAGGCAGCGCCGGAGCAGCGGTCGCTCCCGGACGGCGGGGACGGCCGGGACCCGTCAGACCAGCAGGTGGAGGCGCTGCGCCGCCGGACCGACCTGGACGGTCTGGCCCCAGGTGAGGTGCAGCGCGTCGGACTCGATGCCGTCGCCGAAGGCCACCAGGCGCTCGGACTCGACGGTCAGCGTCAGCCGCTCCTCGGCGGTCAGCAGCCCCTCCACTCGGGAGGTGCCGGTGACCGGCGACGGCCACGCCTCGCGGACGAACCACGACAGGTGCGGCGCCGTCGGTGCGGGCAGCGCCAACCTGCTGGAGCGCTCCAGCCACGCCGAGCGGCACCACCCGGTCGCGCCGGTGCCGGTGCCCACGAGCACCCCCGAGGACGCCTGCGACTCCGCTCCGCCGCCGGGCGCCGCCAGCCGGTAGCGGGCGGTCTGGTGGCCCGGCTGACCGAGGTAGACCTCGTTCAGCGCCAGCAGTCGCTGGGTGTCGTCCGCCACCGCCTCCACCATGGTGCGCAGCTCCAGCCGCCGCTCCACGCCCGGCAGAACGGCCGCGCGCAGCAGCGGCTTGGCCTGGTCGGAGCGGTGCCGCACCAGCACGCCCGGGTTGCGGCCCGGCTCCGCGTCGATGCCGATCACCGGCTGCCCGGCCAGGTACTTCGCCGTGTTGGCGACCAGCCCGTCCTGGCCGACCACCACCACCAGGTCCTCCGGCCCGAACAGGAACCGGTCCAGGTCGGCCCGCTCCACCCGGGTCTGCCGCCAGTCCAGCGGCACCGCCGCCGAGACCTCCGCCAGTGCGGTCCGCGCCCGGTGGTGCCGCTGCTCCGCCTCGGCGAGCGAACGGCCCCGGCCGGCGAGGAAGAACTCGGCCTGTCCGCGCGTCCCGTGATGGGCGATCAACTCCTCGTACTCGGTCCGCCGGTGGACCAGCACCACGCGCGGGGCGAGCGTCACCGGTCCGACCGTCCGCCGCCGTCGGACGTCGCAGCGGTGCCCGCCCGGCCGACCGTGCCTGCCGTGCCCGCCTGGCCCGCCCGGCCGACCGGGCTTGGCCGGCCGACCGGGCCGGAGAGCCGGGTGAGCAGGCCGGTCAGCACGTCCGGCGTGAGGGTGATGCTGTCGATCCGCGGCAGGTGCTCGGCCAGCCGGATCAGTGCCAGTGCCTGCAGGATCTCCGGTCCGACCTGCTGGTGCGCCGTCAGCCACGCCGCCTCGGCCGCGGCCTTCGCCTCGCCCAACGCCCGCGCGGCCTCCGCCTGTTGCGCGGCCATGGTGCCGGCCGCCTCGGCCTCCGCCGTGGCGAGACGGGTGCGGCGGATCGCCTCGGCGTCGGTGCGCACCGCGTCCGCAGCCGCCTTCTGCTCCGCCTCGCGGCGCGCGTTCGCACCCTGCTGCGCCACCAACTCCTCTTCGCGGCGCGCCAGTTCGATCTGGCTGGCGAGTTCGTTCTCGGCAATGGCGCGTTCCCGCTCGACCGCGACCGCGCGACGCTCGTAGGTCGCCCGGTCCGCCTCCTGCTGGACCAGCTCCCGGGCCGGGGTGCGCAGCGCCCGCTCCAGTTCGGCCTCGGGCCGGACGGCGGTGACGCGCACCGCGAGTACCGTCAGCCCGATCTCGCCGAGCCGGGGTTCGGCGGCCAGGCCCTCGGCGATCCGTTCGCGGACCGCCGTCACGCCGTCAACCAGGGTGTCGGCCAGCGGAGTTCGGGCGATCAGCTGGAGGGCGTGCTGCTGGGCGGTCTCGGTGAGCAGGGTGGCGAGCTGGGCCAGCGGCTCAGTCCGCCATGCGCCGGTGTCGGGGTCGATGCCGAAGTCCAGCCGGGTGGCGGCGACCGTCGGGTCGCTGATCCGGTAGGTGACCGTGGCCTGCACCGCGAGGTCCTGGAAGTCGGCCGTCCGGGCGTGGAACAGCATCGCCAACTCGCGGTCGTCGGCCGGTACTTCGGATATCGCGGCGGTGAGCGGGCGGAACCAGAAGGCCAGGCCGGTGCCCTCGTGGGCGAGCCGGCCGCCGCGCAGATGGCGGATGTGGCTGGTCGGGGCGGAACGCAGGTGGCGGAAGCCGAAGCGGCGGGTGATGTCGGCCATGGGAGTCGCAGGCCCCTCTCTTTTCGTCTCTATGACGATAAGGGGAGCCCCGCTTTTCGTCAATACGACGAAAAGCGGGGTCGGGGCAGGTCGGGCAGGTCCCGTCGGGTGGGGTCGGGGTGCTCCGGGTCGGGCCGGGACGGGGGTCGGGCGCGTCCTCGGCAGCGGGGCGCCGCCGCCGCGCCGAGCTGGTCGCCCGTGGCCGCGGCCCAGGCGTGCCCGCGTGCGCTGCGGCCTCCCGTTTGCTGTCTGGTGCCTGTCCGGGGCGGCGAGGCGTCAGAGGCCCGCGCGGGTACGGGACGTGGTGGAGATGGCGGCGAGGTCCTGCTCGCCGTGGCCGTGCGCGATGGCCTGGAGGAGTGAGTCCCGCAGTAGCGAGGCGAGCGGAAGCGGGACGTTGGCGGCCGCTGCGGTGTCCAGGGCGAGGGTGACGTCCTTCAGGCCGAGGGCGAGACGGAATCCGGCCGGCTCGAAGGACTGCTGGGTGATCATCGCGCCGTATCCCGCGTAAACGGGCCCGGGGAAGAGGGAGTTGGTGAGCACGTCGAGCAGGGCCGCGGGCGAGAGTCCACTCGCCTCGGCGAGTACGGCGGCCTCGGAGAACGCCTCGATCGCCGACACCAGAAGGAAGTTGGCACTGACCTTCGCGACGTTTGCCGCCGCGGGATCCTCGCCGAGGTGCCAGGTGTGTCGCCCCATCGCGTCGAACAGCGGTGCTACCCAGTCGAGTTCGGCCGCCGGGCCGGATGCCAGGATGTTCAGGTTGCCCGCCGCCGCGACGTCCGCCCGGCCCAGCACCGGTGCCGCGATGTAGCCGAGGCCGTGGGCGGCGTGCAGTTCGGCGGCGCGGCGGGCCAGCCCCGGTGAGACGGTGGCCATGTTGACGTGCACGGCGGCCCGGGCCCCGGACAGCAACTCCTCGTCCAGCAGCAGGCGTTCGACCACCCGGTCGTCCGCCAGCATGGAGATCGTCACCTCCGCGTCGAACGCCTCCGCAAGCGTTCCCGCCGCCGACGCGCCGTCCGCGACCAACTCGGCCACCGGCTCCGGTGACCGGTTCCACACCCGCAGCGAATGCCCGGCGTCCAGCAGCCGACGGGCCATCGCCCGGCCCATCGCGCCCAGACCGACGAAACCGACGTCCATGCTCCCTGCCTCCCAGCGGGTGCCAACCTGCTCCGAGGGCGATGCTACGACGACCATCCGCGCGTACGGCGGTTCGCCGCGGTGTGGCGGTGTGGCGGTGTGGCGGTGTGGCGCGGCGGCGCGGCGGCGAGGTCGCGAGGTCGCGAGGTGGCGCGGTGGCCGATCGGTGGGGCGGTTGTCCAGGGCCGGGCCTAGGGTGGGCGTCGAGCAGCCGACGAGGGGGAAGTGGTGGGCGAGGCGCCGCAGGGTGGGACGGTCGTCGCAGCGGTCTATGGCGACGGGTGGGACGGCGCGACCCGGACGGCCGTCCGCCCGATCTCCCGGGCGGAGGCCGCGCGACGGGACGCGGCGGGCGAGCCCTACTCCGTGCTGTTCGTGCCGGGAGGCCGGTCGGTGCCGTCGGCGATCCTCCATGTGGCCCGCGGCGCAGGCTACATGGAGTTCCAGCGGCTTGACGCCACGGGCCGCCGGGTCCTGGAGGCCGACCTGCGCGCCCTGGAGCAGGGGCGGTTGTTCCTCCGCCACCTGACCGAGTGGCGTTACGGGAGTGAGGCCCTGCCCGACCGGTCGGACGAGGCGTGGCGGCGCACCGTCGACCTGTACCCGGACGGGCGCGGCGGCCAGACCGTCCACCCGCGCGGCAAGCTCGGCGGTTCGACGCACACGGCGGCCGAGCTGCCGACCGATCAGCGTTGGCTCCCCGATTCCCAATTCGGCAGCTGGAGACCGCTGTTGACGGCGGCGCAGGTCGGGGCCGGGGAGGAGATCGCTGCCGTGGCGGAATGCCCGCCGGAGGAACCGCCTTCGGCGTCGACGGCGGCCGAACCGTTCGGCCGCCCCCGCCGAGGCCGCTCGCCCCGCCCCCGATCGAGCACCTGTTCACTCCCGGCTTCCGGTTCACGCACCGGCACCGGCCAGGGCCGCTCATCGTCGACCCGATCCGGACGGTCACCGAAATCTCCCTGCCGGAAGGGAAGTTGGCGCTCTGCGACCCCAGCTTTCCGCCCCACGGCACGGAGGGCGACCCGGTGGAGGTCGAACTCCCGCCCGGCGTCTACCCGGTGCAGGAAACCGGTGCCGAGTACCACGACGAGATGTTCGGCCGGCAGTTCACCGCCCGCAGCCGGTTCGCCGTCCGCCTGCTGGTCAGCGAACGACCCACCGCCACCTGGACGATGGCCGTCCCCCCGGGCCAGGACGTGCGGCTCCTGCGCGACGGCCACTGCTTCGGCTTCGACGTCGACTCCGCCACCGGCTGCTTCGTCGAGGCCACGGCGCGGTCCGGACTCGGCCACCGCCTCCGGAACGCCGCCACCACCGGCGGAGACGTCCAGAACCTCGACGGCGGCTACCGCAAGGTGGCCGACGGGGCGACCGGCGCCGACCTGGTCGCCTTCGCCCTCGGCGGCGACGGCGTCTACCCCGTCTGGGTCGGGCGGGACAGCGCGGGCGACATCACCGCCGTCGTCGTGGCCGAGATCTACGAGACCGGCTGCCTGGAGCCGCTGGACGAGGGCCCCGGTCGCCGGTGACCCAAGTCCCTGTTCGACGGCCGGGCGAGCAGCGATACTGGCCGCATGGGGTTCATCGTCTTCATGACGCTGCCGGGCCTGGTGCTGCTGCTCACCGCCCTCGCCGTGGTCGACCAGGTGCTGTTGCGCGCCGGGCGCGCCGGCCTGCTGCCCTGGCGGCCGGGCAACCGGCAGGGACAGATCTCCGCGACCGGCTTCGAGCAACTGCACGCCCAGTTCTCGGCGGGCAAGCAGAACGAGCTCAAGGAACGGCAGTCGGCGCTGATGCTGCGCGACGAGGACGAGGACGGCGCCCCGCCCGACCGAAGCCGCATCGACCTGACCCGCGGTTCGGCCGTGATCCGACTCCCGAAGACCGGCTGACGGCCGCACGGGCACTCGGGCGCACGGCCGCTCGGGTACTCGGGCGCGCTCGCGTCGCGGAGAGAATGGCTTCCCGTGAACGCGACGCGAGAGGACGGGGCATGAACCGGTACGGCGTCCGGTGCGTGTTCCAGTGGACGGCCGGCGGCGGGCGGAGCTACGAGGAGCGGGTCACGCTCTGGCAGGCGCCGTCGGCCGGGGACGCGATCGCGCTGGCGGAGGCAGAGGCCGAGACGTACGCGGCCGACACCGGTGTCGAGTACCTCGGGTTCGCCCAGTCCTACCACCTGCTCCCGCACGGAGCTCCGGGCGCGGGGAGTGAGGTGTTCTCGCTGCTGCGCGACAGTCCGATGGAGCCGGACGCCTACCTCGACGCCTACTTCGACACCGGTACCGAACGCCAGCAGACCCACTGACGGGCGCGCCACCGGCAGCCGGCCCGGAGCGCCACGCGGAGCATCCCCCGGGCCGCGGAGCTGCCGACCACCGCGGTCTCAGCCGGTTGGCCGGGTGTCGGCCGCCGGGGGAGTGGCGAGCGGGTCGGGCAGGGGAGGCTTCGAACTCGGGGCGGTGAGGCGCGAGATGATCGCGGCGGTGGCGGCTGCCTCCGCGTGGTCGAGGCGGCGTGACGAGCCGCGCAGGAGGTGGCGGGCCTCGATGGTGGCGAGGGCGAGCAGGCCGGGGAGGAGATCGGTGGAGCGGGCCGCCACCCAGCGGGTGCCCTGGGTGGCCATCCACCACAGGTTCGCTCCCGGGCCGGGCGCCCGGACGGGCAGGTCGACCGGCGGGGGACCGACCGGATGGCCCGCCTCGGCGAGCAGCGCGTGGAAGCCGCGCGCGATCAACTGGTGCCCCGCGGCGCTGGGATGGAGCCGGTCCACGCTCAGCAGGGCGCGCTGCCGGGTCCACGGCAGGTCTGCCAGGTGCAGGTGGACGGCGTGGTGGTGCTCGGACAGGGCGTGGACCACCGCGTTGATGCCGCGCATCCGGCGCGCCAACGGACGGGCGAGCGGTGCCGGCAACCGCAGCAGCCGTCCGGGGTCGGGCAGGCACGCCGTCAGGGGAACGGTGCCCGCCGCCGTCAACGAGGAGAGCAGCGCCGCGACCTGACGCGACGTGCGCTCCAGGTCGAACGAAGCGCGCAGGGTGTCGTTGCCGCCGACCACCACCGCCGCGTACTGCGGGCGCAGCGCGAGGGCGGTGGGCAGTTGGGAGACCAGCAGGTCGCGGCTGAGCGCGCCGCTGCGGGCGAGGTTGCGGAAGTCCACGGGGTCCGGCGACAGGCTGGGCGCGAGCAGCGCCGCCCAGCCTCGCCAGCCGCCGGTGACCGGGTCGCCGACCCCCTCGGTCAGGGAGTCGCCGAGCGCCGCGAACCGAACCGTCATCACGTCCCTCCGGTGGGGTTGGGGGAGTTGGGGTGGGGCGTGGGGGAGTGGAGGAGCGGGCCGGACGGGGAGGTCCGGTCGCGCTGCTAGGCGGTGCGGTGGCGGTCGGACGCGTGGTCGGCAGCGGGTCCGTCGATGGGCGTCGGGTGCGCGGGGTGGGCGGGGGATGCGTGGTGCGCGGCGAGGAAGGCGGCGGTGGCGGCGTCCCAGCCGAACTCCTCGGCACGGGAGCGGGCGGCGGCGCGGCGCTCCGCCTCCGGACGGTCCAGCAACTCCCTTACGGCGTCGGCGAATCCGGCCCCGGTGTCGGGGGCCGCGAGGCCCGCGCCGCCGACCACCTGCGGCAGCGCGGAGGACCGGCTCACCGCGACGGGAGTGCCGCAGGCCAGTGTCTCCAGCGCGGCCAGGCCGAAGGTCTCCACCGGCCCCGGCGCGATCACCGCGTCCGCCGTCGCCAACAAGGCTGCCACCTCGGCGCGTTCGGTCAGGTGGCCGAGGAAGGTGACCGGCAGGCGCAACTCGGTCGCCTGCCGTTCCAGCCGCCGGCGCAGCGGACCCGTGCCGGCGACGGCGAGCACCGCCGGGACGCGATGCCGGCGCCGCAACTCCGCCAGTGCCAGGAGCGCCCGCTCCGGCCGCTTCTCGCCCGACAGCCGCGAGCACATCACCAGCAGCACCTGGTGCGGCTCCGCCAGCCGCTTCCGCAACTCCGGGCTGCGGCGGTCGGGATGCATGGTCGTCAGATCGACGCCCAGGGGTGCCCGGGCGAGGTTGCCGACGCCGAGCCGCTCGAACTCCTCGGCCGCCCACGCGGTGGTGCAGAGCACCGTGTCGTAAGCCTGCGCGGTACCGGAGTTGAGCCGGTCGGCGAGCCGGCGGGCAGCACGCCCGGGCAGGCCCCAGGTGCCGAGGACGCCCGTGGCGCTCTCGTGCGAGACCATCATCGACCGCACCCCGTTCGCCCTGGCCCAGTCGCCGGTCCAGCGGAGCGTGGTGCGGTCCGACACCTCAAGCCGGTCCGGGGCCAACTCGGCCAGGACGGAGGAGAGTTCGCGTCGGTCCCGGAGGACGCGGTAGCCGCCGCTGCCCGGCACCCGGGGACCGGGCAGGGTGATCACCCGCCCCTGCTCGGTCCACTCGTCGCTGCGCCGCGGCCCCGGGACCACCAGCACGGGCCGGTGGCCCGCCGCCAGATACCCCGCGCCGAGGTGCCGCAGCGCGGTCCGCAAGCCGCCGGACACCGGGGTGACGAAGTTCGCCACCCGCACGATCTGCAGTGCCTCGTTCACGCGGGCTGCTCCTCGACCAGCTCTCTGGTGGGCCGCGCACCCGCCACGAGGGCGTCGGGGCCGGAGGGCGTCTCGGCGGCCACCGCTGGTGCGGCCGGGCCGGGCGCCGGTGCCGGGGAAAGGGCCGGAGCCACCGCCAGGGGCTGGCGGGGAGCCGGGACCGGCGGCGCCGTGACGGGCGGCTCGGTCGGCGCCAGGATGCGGGAAAGCGCTTTCTGGTCGGTTTGAGGGCGCTCGGCGATGTCAGGGATGTGGGGCGTGCCGGAGGCGACGCGGGCGACGTGGGCCACGGAAAGCGGTTTCCGGTCCCCCGGCCGGCCGGTCGTCGCCGGGCGGGCGCGGTGCTCGGCGAGGACGTCCTCGTAGTGCTGGATCAGCTGGTCGCCGACGGCCTCCCAGGTGCGGTCGGTGACGTCCGCGCGGCCGGCCGCGCCGTAGCGGGTGCGGAGTCCGGGGTCTGCGGTGAGGGTGGCGACGGCGCGGGCGACCGCCCCGGCGTCGCGGGGGGCGACCAGCAGGCCGGTGCGGTGGTGGCCGACCAGGTCGAGCGGTCCGCCCACGGCGGGGGCGACCACGGGGACGCCGCTGGCCATCGCCTCCTGGACGGTCTGGCAGAAGGTCTCCAGCGGGCCGGTGTGCACGAAGACGTCCAAGGAGGCGAAGCAGCGTGCGAGTTCGGCGCCGGTGCGGCGGCCGAGGAAGACCGCGCCGGGCATCGCGGCCTTGAGCGCGGGTCCGCTCGGTCCGTCGCCGATCACCACCACCCGTACGCCGGGCAGCCGGGAGGCCTCGGCGAGCAGGTCGACCCGCTTCTCGGGGGCGAGCCGGCCGACGTAGCCGACCAGTACCTCGCCGCCGGGGGCCAGGGTGCGGTGCAGCGCCTCGTCGCGGTGGTCGGGGTGGAAGCGCGCCGAGTCCACGCCCCGCGCCCAGATCCGGACGTGGCGGACGCCGTGGGCGGTCAGGTCCTGCGCGGCGGGGGTGGACGGGGCGAGGTTGCGGGCGGCGGAGCGGTGCGCGGAGCGGATCCGCGCCCAGGCGAGTGCCGAGCCCAGCCCGCGGCCCATCCGGTACGCCTGCGCGTACCCGGCGAGGTCGGTCTGGTAGACGGCGACCGTCGGCAGGTCGAGGCGTTCGGTGATGCGGGCGGCGCGGGCGCCGAGGACGAACGGACTGGCGAGGTGCACCACGTCCGGCCGATGGGCGGTCAGGGCGGCGGCCAGCCGGCGGCTGGGCAGCGCGATGCGCACCTGCGGGTAGCGGGGCAGCGGGACGGACGGAATGCGCACCACCGGCAGCGGTTCCCGGTCCGGGCCGAAGGACTGCGGCGGGCAGTGCGCGCCCCGCGCCGGCGCGGGCGTGATCACCAGCGGCTGGTGACCCCGTCGGACGAGGTGTTCGGCGGCCCGCAGCACGCTGTGGGCCACGCCGTTGACCTCGGGCGGGAAGGACTCGGTGACGATGGCGACTCGCATGCCAACGTTGTGGCCAAGCCGGGCATGCGGCCGGACAAAGGGATCTTTCGCGCAGGCGAACGTCTGCCGCCATTTCCGCACACCCGGTCGGCGCCGTCGTCGGCCGCAGGCCGCGCCCGGGGCGGATTCGCGCAAACAGCCTGCGCACTGTGCGCAAAGCTGCGCGTAACCAGGCTTGAACGAACACTTGACGGCACGTCGGGGTTGCTGCTGCGATGTGTACCGCTCAACTCGCCGGATCGGCCCACCGTCCAACCGCACGGCTCCGCACGCGACTTGGCGCACCCCCACCTCCGCCCGCCCGGGCCGCTCGGCGACGCACCGCACTCGCACCGTTCGTCCCCCGTACGCCCCCGCCCGTTCAGGAGGAACCCGATGCGCTCCGCCCTGCGGATCCCGCTGCCGAGGCTGGGAAGGCCGCACCGGCCACCCCGCCGACCGCACGCGCCGAATGCCCCGCACGCGCCCCAGGCGCCGAATGCTCCGCGCACTCCGAACACGCCGGGACGCGCCGGTCGGCGACGCACCGCCGTCGCGGTCGTCCTGCTGCTGCTGGCCGGTCTGTTCGCCGTCGCAGGACCGGCCAGTGCCGCTCGCGCCACCACCGCCGGCAACGCCACCCGCGTCACCCGCTCCGGCGACACCTTCACCGTCGCCACCACGGGCGGTGCCGCCGCCCGGATCCAGCTGGCCCGCGCCGACATCTTCCGGATCTGGCTGTCGCCGAACGGCGCGTTCACCAACGACCCGGCGGGCAGCGACCTGGCCGTCACCACCTCGTTCGGCTCGGTCGGCGCCACCCTCGCCGACGCCGGAAGCTACTGGCGGATCGGCACGTCCGCGATCACCCTGCGGATCAACAAGGCCCCGCTGACCTTCGCGCTCTACCGCGCCGACAACGCCACACTGCTCTGGGCCGAGTCCCAGCCCACGAGTTGGACGAACAGCCAGACCACCCAATACCTCAGCCGGGCGGCGGACGAGCAGTTCTACGGCACCGGCCTGCACCTCGGCGAATGGGCACTGCGCGACAAGACCGTGCCGGTCGCCGTCTCCAACCAGTGGACCGAGAACAGCAACGCCAGCCCCGCCCCGTTCTACATGTCCACCAACGGCTACGGGGTGATGCGCAACACCTGGGCCCCGGGCAGCTACAACTTCGGCGCGCCCACCCAACTCACCCACAACGAGAGCCGGTTCGACGCCTGGTACTTCGCCGGGAACACGCTCAAGGACGTGCTGAACGCCTACACCGACGTCACCGGCAAGCCGTTCCTCGCGCCGATCTGGGGGCTCGAACTCGGCAACGCCGACTGCTTCAACGCCTCCAACCCCTCGTACACCGGCGACCACAACCGGCTGCGCCACCAGACCACTCCGGACGTGGTCGGCTACGCCACCGACGCCCGTGCCGCCGACATGCCGTCCGGCTGGTTCCTGCCCAACGACGGCTACGGCTGCGGCTACACGGACCTGCCCACGGCGGCCGCCGGCCTGAACGACCGCGGCTTCCACACCGGGCTGTGGACCTCCACCGGCCTCAGCAACATCGACTGGGAGGTGGGCACCGCCGGCTCACGTGCCGTCAAGACCGACGTGGCGTGGATCGGTGGCGGCTACAAGACCGCGTTCACGGGCGTCAACCAGGCCGTGGCGGGCATCGAGAACAACTCCGACGGCCGCCGCTTCGTCTGGACCGTCGACGGCTGGGCCGGCACCCAGCGGAACGCCGTCGTGTGGACCGGCGACACGCACGGCACCTGGGACGCGATGCGCTGGCACGTCCCGTCCATCGCGGGCGCGGGCCTGTCCGGCCTCAACTACGCGTCGGGGGACGTCGACGGCATCTACGACGGCAGCCCGAAGACCTACGTCCGCGACCTCCAGTGGAAGGCCTTCACCCCCGCGTTCATGACCATGTCCGGCTGGGGTGCGACCAACCCGGCCGCCGGCTACAACGACAAGCAGCCCTGGCGGTACGCCGACCCGTACCTGTCGATCAACCGCAAGTACCTGCAGTTGAAGATGCGGCTGATGCCGTACATGTACACCATGAGCCGGGTCGCCACCGACACGGGCGTGCCCGCCACCCGCGCGATGGTGCTGGAGTACCCCGACGACCCGGTGGCGCGCGGCAACCTGACGAGCGGTCAGTTCATGGCCGGCGACGCGTTCCTGGTCGCTCCGGTGGTCAGTGACACCTCCGTCCGGGACGGCATCTACCTGCCTGCGGGCACCTGGACCGACTACTGGACCGGGAAGGCGTACACCGGCCCGGGCTGGCTGAACGGCTACAGCGCACCGCTCGACACGCTGCCGCTGTTCGTCAAGTCCGGTGCTGCCGTGCCGATGTGGCCGCAGATGAACTACACCGGCGAGAAGCCCGTCTCCACCCTCACCTACGACGTGTACCCGCGCGGGAACTCCTCGTTCACCCTGTACGAGGACGACGGCACCACCCGCGCCTACCGGAGCGGCGCCTCCTCCCGGCAGCGGGTCGACGTCACCGCGCCGAACGGCGGCTCGGGCGACGTCACGCTCGCCGTGGCCGCCGCGAACGGCAGCTACGCCGGGCAACCGGCCGCCCGCGACTACGAGTTCACGGTGCACGCGGCCGCCGCGCCGAGCAGCGTCACGGTCGGGGCGACGGCGCTGGCGCAGCTGACCAGCAAGGCCGCGTACGACGCCGCGAGCACCGGCTGGTACTTCGACGCCGCCGACCGCTCCGGCACCCTCTGGATCAAGGCCGGCCACCACGCCGTCGCCGGCGCCTTCACCGTCACCGCCACCGGGCTCACTCTGCCCTCCGGCACGCCGGTGACCGCCAACGGCCCCATCCCGCAGACGAACTGGAAGGTCGTCTCGGCGGACAGCCAGGAGACCGCCGGGGAGAACGGCGCCGCGGCCAACGCCATCGACGGCAACAGCGGCACCATCTGGCACACCCAGTGGTCCGGCACCGCCGCCCCGCTGCCGCACGAGATCCAGATCGACCTGGGCGCGCGCTACAGCGTCGACAGCCTCGGCTACCTGCCCCGCCAGGACGGCGGCGTCAACGGGCGGATCGGCGACTACGAGATCTACGTCTCCGACAGCACCACCAGCTGGGGGAGCCCCGTCGCCACCGGCACGTTCGCCGACACCGGCACTGCACAACGCGTCGGCTTCACCCCGAAGAACGGGCGTTACCTGCGCCTGCGGGCGCTGAGCGAGGCCGGGAACCGCGGTCCGTGGACCAGCGCCGCGGAGATCACCGCCACCGGAACAGCCGTTCCGTGACCGGACGCCGCCCGCCCCGACCCGGCTGTCCGGAACGGGGCGGGCGGCCCGCCCGGCAAGGCCGGTCGACGGCCTGTCACTGCTCGCGGTGCCGGACCCGGGCCGCGAGCAGGGCGATGTCGTCCTCGGCGGCGTGCGGGGCCAGCGCGTCGAGGGCGCGGTCCAGCATCGCGTCGAGCGGGCCGTCGACCGGCAGGCGCAGCTCGGAGAGCCGGGCGAGCGAGGCGTCGATGTCCTCGCCGCGGCGCTCCACCAGACCGTCGGTGTACAGCAACAGGGCATGGTCGGACCGGAGTTCGACCGTCGTCTGCTCGTAGCCGCCGACGCCGGTGCTCAGCGGCGGACCGGTCGGCACGTCCACCAGCGCGGACTCCTCGGCGGTGAGCAGCGCCGGCGGCAGGTGCCCGGCACTGGCGAACGTCCACCGGGCCCGGGCCGGATCGGCCAGCGCCAGCACGCAGGTCGCCGGGCGGGCGTCGGCCCGGTCGGCGATCAGCGCGTCGAGCTGGCGCAGGATGCGGTGCGGCGGCAGGTCCATCGCCGCGACGTACCGCAGCGTCGAACGGTAGTTGCTCATGTCCACGGCCGCCTCCACGCCGTGGCCCATCACGTCGCCCATCGCCAGCAGCGTGCGCCCGAACGGCAGCCGCACCGTCTCGAACCAGTCGCCGCCGACCACGGACGCGGTGCCCGACGGCAGGTAGCGGGAGGCGAGTTCGAGATTCGGGTGCGGGCTGCCCGGCTCGGCCAGCAGCGCCCGCTGGAGCTCCAACGCCGTGTTCTGCGAACGGGCGTAGCGCCGGGCATGGTCGAGGGCGAGCGCGGCCCGGCCCGCGACGGCCGCCAGCAGCTCGACGTCGTCCGGTGTGAAGCCCAGCGAACTGCCGCGCACCCGGGCCAGGTTGAGCACGCCGAGGCGGCGGCCCCGGGCCGTCAGCGGCGCCGCCAGCAGGCAGTCCACGCCGGCCTCGCGGCAGGCGGCGAGGGCCGTGTCGTCCGGTGCGAGCCGCGCCAACTCCTGGTCGGACAGCAGGTTCGCGGCGATCGGCCGTCCCTCGGCGAGCGCCCGGGCCGCGACGGATCCGGGCCGGTGCCGCACCGCCCGGCCCGGCTGCCAGTGGCGGCCCGTCGGTCCGGCCGTCGCTTCCCGTCGCAGCCGCTCCGGTGGCGCACCCGGCGCACCCTTCTCGTCCGCACCGCGAGCGGTGCCGGCCGCGGGCCGGTCGGGTGCGTCGAGCGGCAGCACGTCCACGAAGGCGAGGTCGGCGGTGCGGGGGACGGTGAAGGCGGCGAGTTCCGCGCAGGTGGTGTCCGGGTCCAGCGTGCTGCCGATCCGTTCGACGGCCTCGTCCAGCAGCGCGGACCGCCCCTTGGCGCGCTCCAGTTCGGCCCGGTGCACGTCCGCGCCGCCGGGCAGGACCAGCAGCAGCCCGAGTGCGGATCCGCCGAGTCGAATCCGGTGGAACTCGGCGGGCCGGCCCGCGAACGTTCCGGTCCGCGCCCGTCCGTCCGCCAGCACCTGTCGGGCCCGCGCCGCACCCTCCGCGGACGGCACCAGCGCCTCCGGCGGTGATGCGCCGGCGAGCTGACGGAACGCCGGATTGAGGTAGTGCCAGTGCAATTCCCCGTCGAGCACCGCCACCGCGACGGGCAACTGCTCCAGCAGGGACCCGGCCAGCGCGCCCGGTTCGACGGCCAGGGCCGCGGCGGCAGCCGCGAGCAGCGGATCCGTCGAGCCGTCGCCCGCCGCCGATTCGGCCCGCACCCGTTGCTCCTCCCTCGCCGTCCGGGCGGTTCGTCCGGTGCCTGTGCGCTCACCGCTCGTGCGTCGGTGCCGACCGCCGGCCCCGGCAGGGCGCAACGGTGGTCCTGGCCCGCCTGACGATCCGCGTCCGGGGACGGTACGGTACCCGGTCGTCGCATCGGCTTCCGTGCTCCGACATGCGGTTCTGCCGATCAGCTGCCCGGACTCCGCCGGACCCTGAACAGGGCGTCCGTCCGCCGCGCCGAACCGGGCGGCGCGTGCTCAGGGCGCCGGATGCGGCAGCGGACGGGCCAGCCGTCGGACGTCTTCCAGACGGGCCGGATCGGGCTCCTGGCGGGTGAACAGGTCGTGCCCGACCGCCGTCGACTCCCACGCGTCCGGGGCCTCCGCGGACCGCGTCAGCAGCCAGGCGGCCGAGATCCACTCCGCTCCGTCCTGCTGGTACTGGCCGCTCCACGACGTCACCGAACCGACGTCGCCGCGCTCGTTGTGCCACGCCACCGTCCAGCCCACGGCCGTCCCGTGGCCGGCCTGCGCCGGTGTGACCAGCCGTCCCACCAGCGGGTACGTGCCGCTCGCCCGGCCCGTCGCCGAGACGTACGTCCCGGTGAGCGAACCGTCCGGACCTGCCACCAACCGCATGTGCGAACCCAGTTCGCTGTACCAGTCGCCGGTGATGCCCACGCTGATCCTCCCGCCGCCTCGGCCGGCCCGTCACCGCGTCCCGCCCGGACGCGCCAGCCCCCACTGTGCCGCCCCCGGCCGTCCCGGCGGCGGCGACGCGCGGACGGGACACGACGGATGACCCGAGCTGCGGACAGCCCTGCCTGCGGATCCGCTCACGGGCGGACCAGCGGGCGGACCAGCGCCTGGACCAGCGGGTGGACCCGCGGACGGGCCAGGGGACGGGCCAAGGGACCGGCCCGCCTGCGGACCTGCCCGCGCCGCGAGGGAGAATGGTGTCCGAACCGACCGCCCGTCCCGCTCCGCAGGAGACTCCGCACCGTGACCGACCAGCAGCCGCCCGCCCCGACCGGCCGCCGCCTCGACCTGCTCGCCGACTGCTCCTCCTGCTTCGGGCTGTGCTGCGTCGCGCTGCCCTTCGCCAAGTCCGCCGACTTCGCTGCCAACAAGAACGCCGGCACCCCCTGCCGCAACCTCGACGCCGACTACCGCTGCGGAATCCACGTCTCCCTGCGGGACCGCGGCTACCAGGGCTGCACCGTCTTCGACTGCTTCGGCGCCGGCCAGAAGATCTCCCGGCACACCTTCGACGGGCGCAGCTGGCGGGAGGACGCCCACACCGCGCGGCAGATGTTCGAGGCCTTCCCCGTCATGCGGCAGCTCCACGAACTCCTCTGGTACCTGACCGAGGCGCTGGAGCTGCCCCGGGCCCGGCCGGTGCACGCCGAGCTGCGCCGCGCGAGCGACGCGATCGACGAGCTGACCCGGCGGGACGCCGCCGCCCTGATCGCCGCCGATGTTCCCGCGATCCGCGCCGAGACCAGCGAACTCCTGCTGCGCGCAAGTGAGCTGACCCGCAACGCGATCCCTGGAAAGAAGCGCAACCATCGCGGCGCGGACCTGATCGGAGCCCGGCTGAAGGGTGCCGACCTGCGCGGAGCCAACCTGCGCGGGGCGTACCTGATCGCGGCCGACCTGTCCGGTGCGGACCTGCGCAGCGCCGACCTGATCGGTGCGGACCTCCGCGACGCCGACCTGCGCGGGGCGGACCTGACCGGTGCGCTGTTCCTGACGCAGTCCCAGCTCAACGCGGCCAAGGGCGACTCCGGTACCCGCATCGGCTCCGGACTGGCCCGGCCCGCGCACTGGTGACCCGGACGGTCGTGGGGCCCGGTGGACGTGGGGCCCCTGGTCGCGGTGCTCGCGGGCGGGCGCGGTGGGCGACAGGGGGCGCGAGGGGCGCGTGTGGAGCCCGGAAACGGGATTAATCACCTGCATCCCGTGGGATCCGCGCGTATGGTCATGACCTCCCCGACGCGAGAGGAGGATCATCCGCGATGGGACTGTTCAAAGACGCCCCGCCCCGCGAACACCCGGACTTCACCCAGCTACGGTTCATGGCCGCCGGTACACCCTCATGGTGGAAGCGCAACCGCCACAAGGCACTTGGCGCCGCCGGCCTGCTGCTCGGCTTCTGGCTGGCCGGCCACCACGACACCCCTGCACCCGCCGCGACCTGCACCACGACCGGTACCGCGACCGGCACGAGCAGCACCGCCGGCCCGACCACCACCCCCGGGACGTCCGGCGCCGCCGGCGTCCAGGGGGCGCAGGCCGGGCGCTGACCCGGCGTCGGGCCCGGCAGTGAACGGGCACTGACTTCGCGTCGGGCGACGCGCTGACCGGTCGTCAGGCCGGGCGACCCGGACAGCAGTGGAAACGACAGGTAGGAGGCCCTCGGTGCCGCCCGTGCCAGGACGGGCGGCAC